>JANYAD010000131.1 GCA_025355165.1 Gammaproteobacteria bacterium
TCTTCCTGTCATCGCTGCGAGCTGAATCTCGAGCGGCACGAGGGCGGAGACTCGTCCTTCGCGGCGACCCTGTTCTATGAGCCGCCGAAATTCCCCTAGGAGCGAGTGCTTGCGTACCTGTTTCGGCAGTTTCGGCCAATAAACCCGCAAGTTATCCTGGACGAAAAAAAACGCCTCTGGATGCGCATCCACGAAACCGGTGAGTGAGCGAACGGCCGCTCGCAACTTCGATACGAACCCGTCTTGCCGGCCAAGCGCGACCTTCAAAACCGCTAGGCACTCGTTGTAGCAGCGCTCAAATAAGAACAGCGCAAGTGCTTCCTTGGTTCGATAGAACTTGAAGATCGCCGGATTGGTATAGCCCGATTCCAGCGCAATGGCACGAATACTGCTGCCTGCGACGCCATCTCGAGCAAAAATCCTCAGTGCGGCTTCCAGGATGGCTTGTTTGGAGGGCGGATCGCCCGGGGATGTATAGAAGTGATTTGCAGCGCCCATCATCCTAAGTTAGCATATGCTAACTTTCTCGTCCAGCGCTGCGGGCGTGCCGATCCGCACACGTTAAAAAATGATTATCGTTGGGACGTAGGTATCGTTATTGCCAGTGCGCGGCTTCGTCTTGTTTGCGACCGTAGATAGGTCGGACAATGAGCAACAGAGCAATGGCGGTCAAGGCTGCGCTGAATACCACAAGAACCAAGCTATATCGGATCTTGATCGGATCATGAAACAGATGGTCATTGATGAAAGGCACCAGCGTCGGTCCGACACCTAGGCCGATGAGGTTGACCACGAACAGGTATACGGCCGAGACCTGGGCGCGATACTGATTCGGCGTCACTTGATTCACTGCCATGGGTCCAACGCCATTGTAGGCGTTGAAGGTAAGGCCTGAGGCGGCAATGGCAGCCCAAATCAACGGCACGGTCGGCATAAAAGGCGGCAGGCAGGCTAGCAGCGCAATGCCGCAGCCAGAGATCAATGCCACAATAATCGGCGCATCTTTGATTCCGCGCCGAGTCAGGCGATCGCAGAATATTCCTGCTAGAAGCATGCCGCTTGAATTCATCACGATGATCGAGAGGCCCATTACCTTGCCCACCTGCCCTGCACTGACCCCGTAGGCACGCACCAAGGCAGTCGGCAGCCAAGCGGCGACGCTGTAACCGATCATCGCCAGAAGCGCCATCGCGACGAAGTGCAGACCGTAGAATTTTCTATTGAGCCATACGTAGTGCAGCACTTCGCGCAAAGGCGGCTTGAGCGGCCGGGCTGAGGCAGCCGAACTTTCCCTTCGCAGAAATCCGCGGCGAGCGGGCTCGCGAAAGGTTAGCAGCAGAAGCGGCAAAATAATGCCCGGCGCACCGGTGACGATAAAAACCATTTGCCAAGCGCGAACTTCACCCACCAGCGGCAGTGTGTAGGTTGCGCCTGCTTGCGACACCGAGCTGACCACGATACCCCCGACCAGCAAGGCGGTGCCGGCCCCGATGGTGATGCCGATATTGTAAAATCCGAACGCGCTGCCTAACTTAGAGCGCGGGAAGCTGTCGGTGATGATGGAATACGCGGCCGGTGACAGCGCCGCTTCACCCACACCGACGCCGACGCGCGCCATGAAAAGCTCCACCGCGGTTCGCGCGAACCCGCATAAGGTTGCCATGATGGACCAGACGAATACGCCGGCGGCGATAATCGCCCGGCGGGAAAATCTATCCGATAACCGTGCGATCGGTAAACCAAGAAAAGTATAAAGGAGGGCAAATGCGAGCCCCTGCAACATGCCGATTTGCGTGTCGCTGATTTGCAGATCTCGTTTCATCGGTTCCACCAGCAATGACATCGTGGTGCGGTCGATGAAGGAGAAAATGTACATGAGCAGTAGCACAGCAACGCTGTACCAGGCCGCGAAGGATGATGGGTAGGCATTATCCTTACCGGAGCTCAAGTCGCTCGCGGGGAGCTCGGTTGCCATGGAACACTCGCGCCTTTTTGCCGTTATACCGTTGCCGGCTGGCGTTGCGACTCCGCCATGGCGATGCCGCGATTCTCAGGACCCCAGGCGACCAGCAACGTAATCACGATGACCACGGTGCCCACAACGCAGGCCATAGCCAGGCCGTAATCGTTGTTATGGCCTTCGGCTATCATGACCTGAATGGGAAGATTGCGCGAGGCGATGAGATTGCCGAGTTGATAAACGAACCCGGGAAAGGTAGCGCGAATCTCCGGCGGCGAGAGCTCATTGAGATGCACGGGGATGATGCCCCAGGCCCCTTGAACCGAAACCTGAATCAGGAAAGCGCCGATTCCTAGAACCAGCGGCGTGGTTCCAAAAGCCCAGAAAGGGATGATCGGGAGGGCTAGCAAGGCCGCGATCATGATGGCGCGGCGCCTGCCGATGCGTTCGGACAACCAGCCGAATCCGATCCCGCCGCAAATCGCGCCGATATTGGCGATCGCCGTCATGAGACTCGACAGATGCGTATCGAAGTGGTGCTGGATCTTCAAAAACAGGTTTGGATAGGCGTCCTGCGATCCATGGCTGAAGAAGTTGAAAGCGGTCATGAGAAAAACCGCATACAACGCCAGTTTCCAATCACGGCGCAAGACGCTAATCAGACCAGGCTGGCGTTGTTGGGAGCGCCGCTCGAGCCACGCAGGCGATTCATCGACACCGGCCCGAATGAAAAACACCAGAATGGCGGGGGCTATACCTAACAGGAACATATAGCGCCAGCCCAATTGGTCGTAGAAGAAATAGGTAGCGATCGAAGCCACAAAATACCCGCTGGGATAGCCGGCTTGCAGAAGACCGGAGACGATGCCGCGCGCCCGAACGGGAATGGTTTCAAATGCCAGCGCGGATCCGATGCCCCACTCGCCGCCCATGGCGACGCCGAACAGAAAGCGCAAAATTAAAAAAGTAGAAAGCGAAGGCGCGAATCCGGAGGCCGCTTCTAACACCGAAAACGCCGCTATGTTCCACATTAATGTCGGTTTGCGGCCAAAGCGGTCCGCGAGCCTGCCAAAGATAAAAGCCCCGATGGGCCGTGCCGCCAAAGTCAAAAACACGGCTTCGGAAACGGCTTTCACGTCGACGTGGAAGGTACCGGCGATATCCTTGAACATGAACACCATTAGAAAAAAATCGAAGGCGTCCAAGGTCCACCCGAGATAAGCGGCCAATACGACATTCTTTTGGCTTCTTGTCCATTGCATGGCCGCCCCCCTTATGGTGGCTCGATCCTAGCGGCCGCCGCCGCAATTGTCGATATTTCGGGTTCCATTTCGCGGCCATTCAGCCGAAACTTGGGATTGCGTAAAACCTGCGCCAAACGGCCGGCAGCCGTCGGGGATCGACGTTGGACCAACACTTGCACGAATATGCAATGCGCACCCTGGATCGCCCGGCGCCATCCGTGCAGCTGCAACGTACAGGCGAGGGCCTCGTGTATTTGAGTTGCGGGCTGAAATACCAGCCCGGTTTGCCTTCGCTCATCGACTACCTGACTCATGCGGCGCAGGTGCGTCCCTGCACCACTTTTCTGGCACAGAGAGATGCCTCAAACCAATGGCGCAGGCTCACCTACTCCCAAGCGGCGCGTGATACTACGGCGGTTGCGACCTGGCTGATGCGCAAGGGACTGGGGCCGCAAAGCGCGCCGGTGATGATCCTGTCTGAAAACAGCATCGAGCATGCACTCCTGATGCTGGGTGCGATGCGCGCGGGGGTGGCCGTGGTGCCAGTCTCGCCGACTTATTCTTTCGGTCCTGAACTTTCAAGATTGGCGTACGCAATCGAGCTGACCATGCCATCGGTGGTGTATGCCGGTGATGCCCAGCGTTACTTACCGGCGCTCGAATATGTAAAAGCTGCCGGCAGGCTCGTCATCGCCGGCAACGCTTTCTCTGAACTGCTGCGAGAAGTTGATGACGCCGCGGTGGCGGCCCGCCGCCTGTTGATCAACGATACTACGGCCGCAAAGATCCTCCTCACCTCCGGATCGACCGGTCGCCCCAAAGGAGTCATCAATACCCACGGCAACATTAGCGCCGCGCTGCAAATGGTTCGGCTGGTGAGCGAGCCGTTCATTCCGGATCGAGTACACACCATCGTCGATTGGCTTCCCTGGCATCATACCTTCGGCGGCAACGCGCAATTCAACGGCGTGCTCGCGCTGGCCGGGACGCTGTACATCGATACCGGCCGTCCCGTGCCAGGATTGTTCGATGCCACGTTGGAGAACTTAAGGGAAATATCGCCCACCGTTTTTGGCTGTGTGCCCGCTGCCTTTGGAATGCTCGCCGAGGCGCTGGAGCGAGACGCCGACTTGCGGACAAATTTTTTCAAAAATATGCGTGGCCTGGGGTATGGCGGTGCGCTACTTCCCCAGCCGATCTGGGAACGCATGCAAAGGGTTGCCGTTCAGGCGCTCGGGGAGCAATTGCCGTTCGGCACCGGCTGGGGAATGACCGAGACCACGGCTACCGGTATCGCCGTTTATTGGAACACGCAGCGCACCGGGCTGCTTGGTCTTCCGCAGCCCGGCGTGAACTTGAAGCTGGTGCCCATGGGCGAGCGGATGGAACTCAGGATCAAAGGGCCGAACGTCATGAGCGGCTACTACAAGGGGGATGACTTGAATGCCGCCGCCTTCGATGAAGAAGGCTACTTCAGAACCGGCGACGCCGTTCGCTGGGCCCATCCGCAGCGGCCCATCGAGGGGCTCGAGTTCGCCGGGCGCATTGCGGAGGACTTCAAGTTGCTGACTGGAACCTGGGTTCAGGCGAGCATCGTACGCCGTGATTTGGTCGAGGCACTACAGCCCTTTGTGATCGATGCAGTCATCTGCGCTCCCGATCATCCCTGGTTAGGGGCGCTGGTGTGGACGACGATGCCGGATGAGGAACGCTTACGCAGCGGCCTCGCCGAAAAGCTCGCCGGATTCAATCGTGCGCGCCAAGGCAGCGCCGACACCATTGCGCGCCTGCTGATCCTGAAGGAGCCGCCGTCCGCCGAAGCCGGGGAGATCACCGACAAGCGCTCCATCAACCAGCGGCTCGTCATGCAACGGCGCGCAGATGAAGTTGCCGCATTGTATGCGCAAGGCTTGGATCCGCGCATCATCGAACCGGCCGACATGAGGTAATTTCATGAACAAAAAAGTATGCGTTATTACCGGTTCGTCGTCGGGAATTGGAGCGGCGAGCGCCGAATTATTTGCCAGACGCGGCTGGGACGTCTGCGTTAACTATTCAAAGGATGCAACCGCGGCGCTTCGGGTCGCGCAAAACTGCAAAAGTCAGGGAGCGGAGGTGCTGGTAGAACGCGCAGATGTTTCAGATGATGCCCAATGCATATCGATTGCCAAGCGCGTCGAGGAGCGCTTCGGCCGGTGTGATGTCCTCGTCAACAACGCCGGCACGACAAAATTCGTCGATTTGAAAGACTTGGCCGGCTTGGATGCTGCGGATTTCCAGAGAATTTATGCGGTCAATGTGATTGGACCGTTCCAGATGGTTCGAGCGTTCGCACCGCTTCTAGGGCGAAGTGCCAAAGCCGCGGTGGTCAACGTGTCTTCCATCGCGCCATTGCTCGGTGGCGGCTCAAGCGTTGCCTACATCGCCTCCAAGGGCGCCCTCAATGCCCTGTCATTGGCACTAGCCAAGGTGCTGGGGCCGCAGATCACCGTGAACATCGTGGCGCCTGGAATGGTCGACTCACCATGGCTCAAGAACGGTCTGGGAGCGGAACGCTTCGCCGCTATGGCGCGCAGCTATGAATCTTCTTCTGCCTTGAACACGCTGGTCTCTCCCGAAGATGTCGCCGAGACTATCTACTACTTGGGCGCCATTGCATCGAAGACCACCGGCGAAATGCATGTCGTCGATGGCGGCCGACGGCTAGGCCGATAGCGATTTGGCGCGCCGCCCAATGTGCACCACCGAAAATGCAGGCTTTGATAAACTTTGTCCGTCCATTGGAGTAGCACATGCTGGGTAGGTTCGAAAAACGCGGCGATCTGGGCATAATTTGGATCGACAATCCGCCCGTCAATGCCATCAGCGTCGGCGTGCGCGCCGCCATAATTGATGGTGTTGCGAGGCTGGTTGCGGACCCCGCCATCAAAGTGGGCGTGCTTGCGTGCGAGGGGCGCACATTCATGGCGGGCGCCGACATCACTGAGTTCGGCAAGCCCCCCTTGTCCCCTAGCCTGCACGATGCCATAGCGGCCATCGAGAGTTCTGAGAAGCCCATTGTCGGCGCGATTCACGGCACTGCCTTCGGCGGAGGCTTGGAGGTGGCGTTGGCCTGTCATTACCGGGTGGCCGTCGCCGGCGCGAAAATCGGACTGCCAGAAGTCAAACTTGGACTGCTGCCCGGCGCCGGCGGCACGCAGCGGCTGCCGCGGTTGACCGGCGTCGAGACCGCACTCGGCATGATTGTTTCTGGCGATCCTATCTCCGCCGCTCAAGCGGCCAAAGCCGGCGTGATCGACAAGGTTATCGACGGGAACTTGTTGGACGGCGCGATCGACTACGCCCAGGGCCTGATCACGCAACGGGCTCCACTGCGCAAAATTCGCGATATCAACATCGATGTCGAAAAACTTCCGCCAGGCTTCTTTGACGATGCCCGCAAGCGCATAGCGAAGGAAAGGCGATCGCTATTCGCGCCGCAGCGAATCGTTGATGCCTTGGAAGCGGCTGCGACGCTGTCGTTTGAGAAAGGCCTGACGCGTGAGCGTGAGTTGTTCTTGCAGTGTCTGCACAACAGCCAGTCCAAGGCGCTACAGCATGTGTTCTTTGCTGAGCGCAGGGCGGCCACTGTGCCGAATCTTGACAAGAACGTAGCTAAGCGCGACATCAAGTCCGTTGCGATCATCGGGGCCGGCACGATGGGTGGCGGCATTGCCATGAATTTTTTAAATGTGGGCATTCCTGTCACGTTGCTTGAAATGAAGCAGGAAGCGCTGGACCGGGGAATCGGGGTGATTCGCAAGAATTACGACAACACGGCGTCAAAGGGTAAGCTGACTATGCAGCAAGTCGAGCAGCGCGTCGCAATGCTGCGCCCTACCCTGTCGTACCATGACTTGGCCGAGGCTGACCTCATCATCGAAGCCGTTTTTGAAACCATGGCGATCAAGAAGGACGTTTTCGGCAAGCTCGATAAAGTCGCAAAGCGAGGGGCTATTTTGGCCTCGAATACCTCTTATCTATCGATCGATGAAATTGCCGATTCCACGTCCCGGCCGAGCGATGTTCTCGGCATGCATTTCTTCTCCCCCGCGAATGTCATGCGCTTGCTGGAAATCGTGCGCGGCGCTCGGACCGCGCAAGACGTGCTGCTAACCGTAGTGGATCTCGCCAAGCGCATCAACAAGGTTGGAGTGGTCTGCGGCAACCGGGATGGATTCATCGGCAACCGAATGTTGGGCGGTTATGCATATCAGGCATCCTTGATGGTGCTCGAGGGCGCCATGCCCGAACAGGTCGATGCGGCGCTGCGAAACTTTGGGATGCCGATGGGCGTGCTGCAAATGAGCGATTTGGCCGGTTTGGATGTGGGATACAAATCACGAAGGGACCGCGACCCGGCCACCTTTGATGGGCGTGTCACCCGCTCGGCGGACCTGTTGGTGGAAATGGGCCGACTTGGCCAGAAAAGTCAGGCGGGATACTACGATTACGCGCCTGGCGATCGAACGCCCCGGCCCTCGCCCGTGGTCAGCGAGATCATCGAAAAAGTTTCAAGAGAGTATGGCATTGCGCGCCGCCGGTTCACCGATGAGGAGATCGTGGAACGTTGCTTCCTCGCGCTGATGAACGTGGGATGCGAGGTCCTCAGAGAGGGCACCGCCTCTCGCGCCAGCGACATCGACGTGGTGTATTTATATGGATATGGTTTTCCGGCCTATCGCGGCGGACCGATGTTCTGGGCCGAGAACGAAGTCGGCCTGAAGACGGCTCTGGAAAAACTGCGCAAGTATAGTGCCGACACAGGCGGCCAATGGCTCACCGTGTCCCCGCTGCTCGAGCAGCTGGTTGCGCAGGGCAAAGGCTTCGCCAGTCTCGGGCAATGAGTGCGCCGCGGCTGCTAAGGCGCGCTCAAGCCCCGATATTTCATCATGGCGTCGATACTAGGGGCCTTTCCGCGCCACGCAAAATACATCGCGGAGAGATCCTCGGTATTGCCCCTCGATAGCACCATCCTGCGGAATCTATCGCCATTCGCACGCGTCAGACCGCCGTGATCCTCGAACCACTGATAGGCGTCATCGTTCAGCATTTGAGTCCACAGGTAGGCGTAGTACCCGGCAGAATATCCGGCTGTCCATATGTGACTGAAATAACTGGAGCGGTATCGGGGCGGCACCGCGTGCAAATCCATATGAGTTCTCGCCAACGCCTGCTGCTCGAAGCGATCCGCTTCCTGAAGCGGCAAATCCGCCTGCAACACATGCCATTGCATATCAAGCTCGGCCGCCGACAACAGTTCGGTCAGGGCGTAACCTTCAGCGAAATTTTTTGCCCTTTTGATTTTCTCTACCAATTCATCCGGCATGGGCGCCCCGCTCTTGAAGTGTTTCGCGTAGTGTTTGAAAATTGCGGGGTAAATCGCCCAGTGTTCGTTGAATTGCGAGGGCAATTCGACAAAGTCGTGCGCAGTTGCGGTGCCCGAAAGACTTGGATACCGCGTATCGGAAAACATGCCGTGCAGGGCATGACCGAATTCATGGAACATGGTGATAACGTCGTCGAAACTAATCAGCGCAGGTTCCCCAGGCGCGGGTTTGGGTAAATTGGCGACGTTGTAGATCACCGGTAAGGTTCCGAGCAACTTCGATTGGCCGACGAATTCGGACATCCACGCACCGCCGTTCTTGTTATCTCGCTTGAAATAATCGCAATAAAAAAGCGCCAACGGTTTGCCTCCAACATCATCGACTTCGAAGACGCGCACGTCGGGCTGGTAGACGGGAATATCGTGTCTCTCCTTGAAGGTGATGCCGTACAGTTCAGTCGCGGCAAAAAACACCCCATTCTGCAGCACATTGCCAAGTTCGAAGTAAGGCTTGATTTCGGCTTCCTCAAGATCGTACTTCGCCTTGCGCACCTGCTCGCCGTAGAAGTCCCAATCCCACGGCTCAAGCGCAAATCCGCCACGCTGCACATCGATGGTCGCTTGAATTTCCCTGCCCTCGGCGGCCGCTTTGGCTGTGGCGACAGGTATCAGCGCATCCATGAAGTGCAGCGCCGCTTCCGGGGTCTTGGCCATTTGGTCTTCGAGCCTCCACGCCGCATGGCTGGGGAAGCCGAGCAACCGGGCACGCTGGGCGCGAAGCTGCGCCAAGCGCGCGATGATTAGCCTCGTGTCCTCGTCATTGCCAAGCTCGGCACGGTTCCAAGAGTTGTTAAAGATGATCTGGCGTGTGCCGCGCACGCTTAAGTCTTTGAGCACCGGTTGTTGCGTGGTGTTTTGCAGCGGAACCAGGTATCCCTTCGCATTGCGGCCACTGGCGTCCTGCGCGGCGGCCGCAACTTGCGCATCGCTAAGGCCTGAAAGTGCGGCTTTCTCTTGCGTCAGGTATGCACCCGCCTTGGTGGCGGCCAGCAATTTTCTGGAAAATTCAGCCGCGAGCGACGAGGATTCCTTGTTGAAATTTTTAAGCTGCTCTTTGTCCTGATCCGCCAGGTTCGCCCCGGAATGAACGAACTGGGCATATTCTACTTCCAGCAGCCGAAGCGACTCGGGATCAAGCTTGAGGGCTGCCCGCTTTTGATAAACGGTGGCAACCCGTTCAAACAATTTTCTATTCAGCAGTATGGCATCTTCGTGAGCGGCAAACTGCGGCGCTAGGGCCGTCTTAGCCTGCTGAAGCACGGGATTGGTGTTCGCCTCGCTGACACCGTTGAATGCCGCGGCTGTTCTGGCGAGCAATTGGCCGCTCCTCTCCAGAGCTACCAAAGTATTTTCAAAGGTTGGCGGGGTGGGGTTGCCTGCGATCCGGGCGATCTCGGCAAGCTGTTGCGCCATCCCTGCCTCAATGGCCGTCTGATAGTCCTCGTCGCGAATCTTGTCGAACCGAGGCGCCGAAAATGGCAGCGAGCTTGCGGCGTAGAATGGATTAGAAGGCCCAAAATCTCCCCCATAAGCGCTCAACCACGCCCCCATCGAGAACGCAGGCACGGCTGCAAACAATAGCTTGGCATTTCTCACGTCGTTGATCCTTGCAGTGAGTGGGTTACGGAAGATTATACGTCCGAATCAAATACAGGCATCGACTGGCGTAGGATGCGCACTTTAAATCGATACCTCTTGATCATGGCGGAGTTCAAAGCCCATGCCCCTTCGCAAGCGCGCAGCGCATGTCACCCGAACAACGCCGCGAGCAAATTATGGACAGCGCGGTTGCTCTCATCGTCAGCCGCGGACTATCCAGTTGCACGCTCGAGGTGGTCGCGCTCGAGGCTCACATTAGCAAACCGCTCACTTATCGCTACTTTCCCAAGCTCGCGGATCTGTTTAAAGCGCTGGTGGAGCGCGAATAGCGCTTTTTGCGCCGCCGAGGTCTCGATGACCTGCCAAAAAACGCAGCATACGCGGACGTCATTCATCGCTCCAACCTGCGCTCCATGGAATACTTATACGAGCGCGGCGTCATGACGGACTACTTCACGAGACGATGTATGGAGGAAGACGGCTTTGCTCAGGAGGTCGCGCGGGTATGTTCGATCATGACCGTCAATGCGCCGATTTTTTCGGTTCGCGCGCTTCGCAGCGGCATTGCCGCGCACCGAGCAGCTGAGATTTGGAGCGATTTCATCATCGGTGGCAACAACGCCTTGCAGCTCAAATACGGCAAACCGAAGCAGCTTAAGGCACGAAAGCGCCGCAAGCCGCCATCCTGATGAGTTGAGTTGCTCTATTGAGGCATTACCGCGGCGCGCCGGCCGCGGAGCACGAATTTCTGAATTTTGCCGGTCGCTGTTTTCGGTAGCTCGCTCACGAAATGAAACGCAGCGGGAACTTTGAAGTGCGCCAGTGCGGCGCGTGCAAAAGCATGCAGCTCGGCTTCACTCACCGTCGCGCCGGCGCGCACAACAACAAATGCATGCGGCGATTCGCCCCACTTCTCATGTGCCATGCCGACCACTGCGACCTCAAGCACGGCGGGATGCCTCAGTAACTCACCCTCGACTTCGATCGAGGAGATGTTTTCACCGCCGCTGATGATGACATCTTTGAAGCGATCCCTGATCTCGATATAACCATCCGGATGTACGACTGCGCCGTCCCCGGAGTGAAACCAGTCGCCGGCAAAGGCCGCCGCCGTCGCTTCAGGATCATTGTAGTAGCCGCGCATCACCACATTTCCCCGGGCGACGATCTCCCCCATTGTTGCACCGTCCCACGGAACATTGCGCATGTCGGCGTCCACCACGCGCACTTCCCCCGAGGTGATCAATTCAACGCCCTGACGAGCTTTCTGCATGGCGCGTGCCGTATTCGACATTCCTGCCTGCTCAGGTAGGGGCTCGCATATGCAGATGAACGGAGATGTTTCCGTGAGGCCGTATATATGCGTCACTTCCCAACCGAGTTCATATTCAAGACGTTCGATGGTTACCGCGGCCGGGGCCGCCCCGCCGGTGATCACGCGCACGCCTCGGGGCAGGTGGCGGCGTTGATCGGCAGGACCGTTCGCGATGCCGATCAGCACCGTCGGTGCCGCACACAGGTAGGTAATGCGCTCGTGGCGCACTTGCTCGTAAATAGCAGCCGCATCGACGGCACGCAGACATACATGAAGAGCGGCCGCCGCGGTTACGGTCCACACGAATGTCCAACCGTTGGCGTGGAACATCGGCAGCGTCCATAAATAGCGATCCGCGGGAGTCATCGGCCAATGTACAAGGCTCCCCACAGAATTCATCCATGCGTTGCGATGCGTGATCATCACGCCTTTCGGGCGCGATGTAGTGCCGCTCGTATAGTTGATCGAGATCAGATCCGTCTCGAGGATGTCTGGACATTCGAACGACTCGCTAGCTTCCTGCAGCAGCGACTCATAGGACAGCCAGCCGTCTTTAGTTCCCTCCAAGGCGATGAAATGCTGAACTTGCGGCATGCGTGTGCGGACGCTATCGACCAACCCCAAGTAGTCGGCGTGCACACATAGCGCTTTGGCGCCGCTATGCGCAGCTACATAAACGAAATCCTCGGCCGAGAGCCGGTAATTTATCGGCACGATCACTGCACCAAGTTGCGGTATCGCATAGAACTGCTCAAGATGCTGATGCGTATTGGGGGCGATCGTCGCAACCCGATCTCCCTTGCCCACACCGAGACGGGCAAGGGCGGCGCTCCACCGGTCACATCGCTCGCCGAACTGGGCATACGTAAAGCGCAGATTACGGTCGAGCACGGCGTCGCGCTTGCCGTGTAATTTACGCGCGCGGCGGACAAATTCCAGGGGCGTGAGCGGCGTTTCCATGTTGTTTAAAGCCTATCAGATTAAAGGCACCGGGGAGTTTTTCCATGAATCCGAACGACGCGCTGCAACGACGCACGCTTCGCCAACCTACCCCCGGGCTAGGCAGGCGCTCTAACGGCCGTCCTCAATGAGGATCGCGCGGAAATCGTTGACGTTGGTCAGCGTGGGGCCCGTGATCACCGAGTCACCGAGCGCCGTGAAGAATGGATGCGCATCGTTGCAATCCAGCATGTCCTTTGGTTTCAGGCCGAGCGATCGCGCGCGAGCCAACGAATCGGGGCTCACATAGGCGCCGGCGATTTCTTCCTGGCCGTCGACGCCGTCGGTGTCGCCGGCCAGCGCATGTATGCGCGGCTGACCATCGAGGGCAATGGCGAGGGATAACAGAAACTCCACATTGCGGCCCCCCCGCCCGCTGCCGCGTACGGTCACGGTGGTTTCGCCCCCGGAGAGCAATATGCAGGGCGAGCTCACCGGTTGATCACGCGCAGCGACCTGTTGCGCCACCGCTGCCAATACTTTTCCGACCTCGCGCGCCTCGCCTTCGATGGCATTGCTCAAAATATGCGCCGCCACACCCGCGGCGCGCGCCACCCCTGCTGCCGCTTCCAAGGCCATTTGCGGTGTCGCGATGGTACGCACGCTGGCGCGCCCCATGCGCGCATCGCCCGGCTTGATGGATTCTGCACCGCCGCCCTCCAGGAGTTCGAGCACCGGGCGCGGCGCTTCAATCCCATAGCGGCGCACGATGGCAAGCGCGTCTGCCGAGGTGGAGGGGTCCGGCACGGTGGGGCCGGAAGCGATGTCGACCGGCCGATCGCCTGGCACGTCCGAGATCAGCAGCGCTACTACCTGGGCCGGATAACAGGCGGCGCCAAGTCGGCCCCCCTTAATGGCGGAAAGGTGCCGCCGAACACAGTTCATCTCGCTGATCGTGGCACCCGATGCTAGCAGTGCACGACTGACATCCTGCTTCATCTCAAGCGTCAGCCCCCCCGCCGGCAACGGCATCAATGCGGAACCCCCTCCCGAGATCAAGCACAACACTAAATCATCCTCGTGTAGATTATCGACAAGCTGCAGTATCCGTTGCGCAGCCCGCATTCCTGCCGCATCGGGAACCGGATGTGCCGCCTCGACAATCTCCACCTGATTGCACGGCACTCCGTAGCCGTAGCGGGTCACCACCAGCCCCGACAATGGACCCTGCCAAGTGTTCTCCACCGCCCTGGCCATCGCGGCCGACGCTTTTCCTGCGCCGACGATGATAGTCCGGCCGCGAGGCGCGTCGGGGAGATGAGGCGGAATGCAAACAGCGGGCTGCGCGGATGCGATCGCCGCATCGAACATCCGCCTCAGCAATTCTTTAGGCGGCGGGCGCAAGCATATTGGAGAGGCAGCCGACTCCATCAATGTCGACCTCGACCGTCGCTCCATCCTTGATTGATCCAACGCCCAGGGAGGTTCCGCAAGCGATAATATCGCCGGGCAGCAAAGCGAGGTCGCGAGAAATCAGGCTGACCAACCCGTGCGGCGGGAAAATCATGTCCGCAAGGCGGTAGTTTTGCCGCTCCACGCCATCGAGCCGCGTGGTTAATTTTGCCCCGGCGCTCTGCAAGTCCGTTTCAATAACCGGACCGACGCAGCCGAAGGTATCGAAACTCTTCGAGCGGGTCCATTGCGGAAAATCCCCGTTCTCCGACAGCACATCGATGGCCGTCACGTCGTTCACGCAGGTATAGCCAAAGATGTAATCGCCGGCTTCGTCTGCCGACACATTCCTCGCCTCTTTTTTAATTACGATCCCCAATTCGCCCTCGAACACGATCTTTCCCGCATATCCTACGGGTCGCCTGATGGGCTGCCGAGTGCCGATCACCGAGGTCGCTGACTTAATGAAAAACAAAGGGTGCCGCGGTGCTGGTTTGCCAATCTTCGCGGCCAATTCATGGTAGTTGTTCCACAAGGCCACGATTTTACTCGGCATGCACGGACTCAACAATTCATATGCGCCCTCGGCGAGCCTGATTCCCGTACATCGCGGCGCGCTGAACATATCCCCCTCGTACTCGAGCATGGTGCCGCGCTCCAGGATGCCGAATCCGACGCGGTCATTTGCTCTAAACCGCGCCCATTTAGCCACCCCTACAACACCGACTTGAGAAGCGCCGCCATTTCAGAAGGATTGCGGGTGGTCTTGATTCCGCATTCTTCCATGACGGCAAGCTTTTCGTTGGCAGTGCCTTTGCCGCCGGAAATGATGGCACCCGCGTGACCCATGCGTTTACCCGGTGGCGCAGTCACCCCGGCGATGAAACCCACCACCGGCTTCTTCATATGGGCCTTGACCCAGCGCGCGCAATTTTCTTCGTCATCGCCGCCGATCTCTCCCACCATGATCACTGCATCGGTCTGCGGGTCGTCATTGAACAGGCGCATCACGTCTATATGCTTCAGGCCGTTCACCGGATCGCCTCCGATGCCGACGCAGGTTGACTGCCCCAAACCGAGATCCATTAGTTGACCCACCGCCTCGTAGGTCAGGGTACCGGAGCGGGAAACCACGCCGATCCGGCCTTTTTTGTGAATGTGTCCCGGCATGATGCCGATCTTTATCTCATCGGGAGTAATCACACCGGGGCAGTTGGGACCGACCAACAGTGTTTTCTTGCCGCGCATGCGGTGGCGCGTCGCGATCATATCGCGCACCGGCACCCCTTCCGTAATGCATATGACCAAATCGAGGTCGGCATCCACCGCCTCATCGATGGCGCCGGCGGCGAAAGGCGGCGGTACATAGATCACCGACACCGTCGCGCCCGTCTGCTCTTTGGCCTCGCGCACGGTGCCATAAATGGGAATGCCTTCGAAATTCTCACCCGCTTTACTCGGGTTCACGCCGGCCACGAAACACTCCTTACCGTTGGCATACTCTCGGCAAAGGCGTGTATGAAACGCGCCGGTCTTGCCCGTGATGCCCTGCGTCATCACGCGGGTATTTTTGTCGATCAAAATGCTCATGATGGCTGCACCGGCTTTTCGTTAACCGCGGCGACAATTTTTTTCGCGGCATCCGCCATCGTATCGGCGGAAATGATTGGCAGACCGGACTCCTGAAGGGCTTTTTTGCCCAACTCCTCGTTGGTGCCCCGCATACGCACCACCAATGGAACGCTCAGCTTGACCTCTTTGGCTGCGGCGATGACCCCTTCGGCGATGGTGTCACAGCGCATGATTCCGCCGAAGATATTCACCAAGATACCTTTGACCGCCGGATTTTTCAGCATCAATTTGAATGCCTCCGTCACCTTCTGCGTGGTCGCGCCTCCGCCCACGTCGAGAAAGTTGGCAGGTTCTGCACCGAACAACTTGATGGTATCCATGGTCGCCATCGCTAAACCTGCGCCATTGACCAGGCATCCGATGTTGCCCCCCAAGGAGATATACGATAGGTCGAACTTGGAGGCTTCCACTTCCGCCGGGTCTTCTTCGTCCAAATCCCGCATGGCGACGATGTCCGAGTGCCGGAACAAGGCGTTCGAATCGAAATTCAATTTGGCATCCAAGGCCAAGACCTCGCCCTTTCCGGTAATGATCAACGGGTTGATTTCCGCTAGCGACGCGTCGCACTCGACAAATGCGCGGTACAACCCCTGCATGAGCTTGCAAGCTTGCGGCACCGACGCATCCGGCACGCCGATCTTGCGCGCGACTTCCGCGCCTTGGGAGTCGGTCAATCCGCTGTCAGGGTCGATGGCGACCTTGTGTATTTTTTCCGGCTGATGCGCCGCTACCTCCTCGATCTCCATGCCGCCTTCCGAACTCGCCATCAGGGTCACGCGCTGCGTGCCGCGATCAACCACCATTCCCACATACAGCTCTTTGCGTATGTCCGCGCCCTCCTCAACCAGCAATCGCTTCACCAATCTGCCTTCGGGGCCCGTTTGATGCGTGATGAGCGTCATGCCGAGAATTTTCGAAGCGAAATCATGGACTTCTTGCAGCGACTTAGCGACTTTCACGCCGCCGCCCTTGCCGCGGCCGCCGGCGTGGATCTGTGCTTTAACGACCCAGACTTTTCCGCCCAGTTCGCGTGCTGCGGCGTCCGCTTCGGCCACTGAAAAGCACGGAAAACCGCGCGGCGTCGCGACGCCAAACCTGCGCAGAATCTCCTTGCCCTGATATTCGTGAACATTCATTGTTTTGCACTCCGCATTTACACTCTTCCTTCGTCTAGGTTTTTAGCGAGCAGCTTCGTGAGCGCATAAACCGTATCTATGTGCGGAGTCGGCGTGCCGGTTCGACGCGCCAGTTCGACGACCGAGCCGAGAAGCGCATCAACTTCCAATGTCCTGGCGGCCTCGACATCCTGCAACATCGAGGTTTTGTGGTGGCCTACCTTCTCCGCACCTGCAATGCGTTTTTCCAGCGAGACGCGGAATTTCACGCCCAATTGATTGGCAACGCATTCCGCTTCCGCCATCATCGCAGCCGCAAGGGCGCGGCTTGGTGGATACTGACATATGCCGGCCAATGTCGCTCGCGACAACGCACTGATGGGATTGAATGTCAAATTGCCCCACAGCTTTAGCCAGATCTCGGAGCGGATGTCGCTCAAGATCGGCGCCTGCATTTTACCGGCGACGAAACACTGCGCCACCTGTGATACGCGCTCGCTGTTCGAGCCGTCGGGCTCGCCCACAGGGAAACGGTTTCCTTCAACATGCTTGATGACGCCCGGTTCAACCAATTCGGCGGCCGGATAGACCACGCAGCCGATGACGCGCTCACACGGGATGTTCTGGTAGATGGCGCCGCTCGGATCGACACTGTGCACGCGCGTTTGCGCAAATGGGCCCTGATGACCGTGAAAATACCAGTAAGGTATGCCATTCTGCATCGGAATCACGACGGTCTTAGGACTGAATAGTTTCGGCACTTCACCCGTGACCGCTTCGACTTGATGTGCTTTCATGGCGAGCACGACCATGTCTTGGGGTCCTGCCTCGGCATAATTATCAGTCGCTTTGACACGCGGCATCCGTTCTTCGGAACCATCCGCGTTAACCAGCCGAATACCGCGAGCGCGAAGCGCCTCGAGATTCGCACCACGTGCGATGAACGTCACGTCCTCTCCGGCCAGCGCAAGGCGGATCCCGACGTAACCGCCGATTGCGCCCACCCCTATTATCGCTACTTTCATGAATCCCTGCCCCTTGACTCGAACAGAGAACCCCAGCGGGCGCTACTACCTTGAGTGTCGCACGTCCGGCGGCCGCACTTCGCCGCGGCCGCCCCTTCGGCTATTTGTAAACCGGCGATTTATTCCTTTGGAATCAAGCCGGCGCCGCGCGCCCATTTATATTTCGCACCCAAGACCGCAACGGGGATTTCCGTGGAATACGCATACGCCGGAATTCCGTGCTGGTACAAATATTCCGCCGCCTCTTCGACCTCGACATCCCCGGCCAGCGAGGCGACTACCGGCTTCTCGATCCCCTTGGCACGCATCTCGGCAACCACTTCCGCCATGAGCTTAGCAAACACCATGGGAGGCGTGATGATGGTGTGCCAGTAGCCTAGGATCAAGGCGTGGATGCGCGGGTCCTCCAACCCGAGACGTACCGTATTTTGATAAGTGCTCGGCGGCTCGCCGCCGGTAATGTCAACCGGATTTCCGGCGGCGCCGAAGGGCGGAATGAATTTGCGGAATGCTGCGTCCAAGTCGGCAGGCATGGCCATTAATGAAAGCCCGTTATCGACGCATGCATCCGATAGCAGCACGCCTGAGCCGCCCGCGCCTGTGATGATGACCACGTTGTTGCCTTTGGGCGTGGGCAATACCGGGATGCCCCGCGCAAATTCGAGCAGGTCACGCAGCGACCGAGCCCGAATCACACCTGACTGCTTGAACACATCCTCGTAAATCTTATCATTGCCGGCCAATGCGCCGGTGTGCGAACTCGCTGCCCGCGCGCCCATGCTGGTGCGGCCGGCCTTCAAGACGACAATAGGTTTCTTCTTCGAAACTCGCTTGGCAACCTCGGCAAAGGAACGGCCGTCCTTTAAGTCCTCGCAGTGCTGAGCAATGATGGTGGTGTTCTCGTCTTGCTCAAAGAACGTCAACAAATCATCCTCGTCAATGTCGGCCTTGTTGCCGAGGCCGACAATGGCCGAGACGCCCATTTTCGCGGATCTTGAAAAGCCGATGATTGCCATGCCGATCCCGCCGGACTGCGATGACAAGGCAGCATGTCCCTTCACGTCATACGCGGTACAGAACGTGGCGCACAGATTGCTCGGCGTGTAGTAGAAGCCATAGATATTCGGACCCATGAGTCGCACGCC
>JANYAD010000140.1 GCA_025355165.1 Gammaproteobacteria bacterium
ATGAAAAATGTACTTTCATGGTAAGGTGCCGAATTAATCTTTAAAACTATTTTTCTGATTAATTCGGCAACTATGAAGTCGCCGCCTCAATGGACGCTATCGAGTGGCGGGTGGTGCGGCAATTCACGGTGGCAGCCGGCCCCACTGATTGGCTGTGGCTTCCGGATGAGGAAGCACGTTACCTGCGCCTGCGCGTGATCGAACCTTCGGGCCAAGAAACGCGTTTGCGCAATGTCATGCTCGAGGAGCCGAGCTTCGGCGCCAGCCGCAACGCCCTCCTCGCCCGCATTGCGCGCGACTCCCCGCCCGGTTACATGCCCCGCGGTTTCAGCGAGCAGAGCTTTTGGACGCTCGCGGGTGCCGATGGCAGTGAATCCGCACTTTTGTCCGAAGACGGTGCGATCGAAACTGAGCGCGGCGGCCCCAGCATTGAACCTTTCGTGATCGAGGATGGCCGCTTGTTCTGCTGGGCGGACGTCAAGTCCTCGCAAAGCCTTCAGGACAATTACCTGCCGCTGCCACGCGTGACTTGGAAAACCGCGCACTGGTCCCTGACGATTAGCACCGCTGCGGGCGACGGTGCCTCGGCGGGGCTGTACGGGCGCTATCTGCTGCGCAATACCTCACCGCAGCGCCGCCATCTTCGCTTGGGTTTGGCGTTGCGGCCCTTCCAAGTGAATCCCGCCGCCCAGTTCTTGACGACGCCGGGCGGCGTGTCGCCGATTCGCACGCTCGCGTGGGATGGACACGCGCTATACGCGAATCAATTGAGTCGCCTCATACCGCTAGCCGCGCCGACGCGCGTCGGATTGTTCGCCTTCGAGAGCAACAGCCTGCCCGCGGTGCTGGCCTCTCCCGCGTGGGGAAATGCACCGGCCGCAACGATCGGCCTTGCCGATGAGTCGCAACTCGCCAGCGGCGCTATGGCATTCGATGCCGACCTGGCGCCTGGCGCACGTGCGAAATTCGATATTCTGCTGCCCTGGAGCGCGCAGCCGGCGCCTGCGGCGCGCGCTGGACTCGCCGCTCGAGAAAGGGCCGCTCCACTCTTAGACGGCGCCGCTGCGGCCAAAGCGCAATCTGCTGCGCGCGCCGCATGGCGGTCGCGCCTCAATCGGTTGCAAATCATCGCGCCGGACTCGCGCGAGGCACAGGATGTCGCGCAGGCACTTCGAACCGCCGAGGCGCACATCCTCATGTCTCGGGATGGGCCAGTGCTTAGGCCCGGAACGCGCTCCTACGCGCGCTCCTGGATTCGCGACGGCGCAATGATGTCCGCGGCGCTGTTGCGGCTCGGTGAAACACGCGCGGCGCAAGATTATCTACAATGGTATTCAACTTACCTGTTCGCCGACGGCAAGGTGCCCTGTTGCGTGGATACGCGCGGTGCCGATCCGGTGCCCGAGAACGACAGCAACGGTGAATTCATCTACTTGGTGGCGGAGGTTTATCGTCTGGGTGGAGACCGCATTTTGGCGACAAAACTCTGGCCACAGGTGCAAGATGCCGCCGCGTATCTCGAAAAGCTGCGACAGTCGACGCGAATCGCCCACGTCTCGAGCGACGCGATGTATTTCGGGCTGCTGCCGCCCTCGATCAGCCACGAAGGTTACAGCGCCAAACCCATGCATTCGTACTGGGACGATTTTTGGGCTCTGCGCGGGTATACAGATGCGGCCTTTCTGGCGAAATCACTCGGGATGACGGACGCTGCGCAACGTCTGCGCGAGCAACGAGCGCAATTTGCGCACGAGGTGAGTGATTCGCTGCACCGGATCATCGCCGAGAAGCATATCGACTTCATTCCGGGGGCCGCCGATCTGGGAGACTTCGATGCCACATCGACGACCCTGCTGCTCGCGCCCGGCGTGGGTGAACTGGACCTGCCGCCGGGTCTTTTGGAGTCCACCTTCGAGCGGTACTGGCGCGAGTTCGTGGCGCGCCGCGACGGCGTTCATCCATGGAAGGACTACACCCCATACGAATGGCGCAATGTCGGCGCTTTTGTGCGCCTCGGTTGGCGGGACCGAGCGCACCAAGCGCTGCAGTACTTCATGGCTGACCGCAAGCCGACCGCGTGGAACCAGTGGCCCGAAGTGATCGGTCGGCTGCCGCGCGTGGCTCGCTTCATCGGCGATCTGCCCCATGGCTGGGTGGCCTCGGACTTCATCCGCTCAGCCCTCGATCTGTTCGCGTATGAGCGCGAGTCCGATCAGAGCGTTGTGCTTGCGGCTGGAGTTCCCTTGTCATGGCTGAAAAGGCGCGGGATCAGCATCCGCGGGATGCGCACGACCTACGGCATGCTTGGGTACACGCTGCGACAAACCAAGCATGGGCTCGAGCTTCGCCTGCCGGACGGCGCGCCGGTGCCGCCGGGTGGCTTCGTCTTTCCAATTCCTGGAAGCAGCACCGACGGCCAGGCTTTAGTCAACGGCCGCGCGGTAGCTTACAGCGGCGGCAGGCTCAACCTGCGCACCGTGCCCTGCCGAGTCAGGATTACCCTGCCATGAGCGTCATATTTCGCGATATCGGCAAACGCTATGGCGAGGTCCCGGTTCTTCGTCATTTCAACCTGGACATTCAAGAGCACGAGTTCATGGTTCTGGTCGGCCCATCCGGCTGCGGCAAAACCACAGCGCTGCGCTTGATCGCGGGGCTCGAAGAGGTCAGCGAAGGCGAGTTGCTCATTGGCGGGACCGTCATGAATACGGTGGCACCGAAGGATCGGGATGTGGCGATGGTATTTCAAAACTACGCGCTCTATCCACAAATGACCGTGCGCCAAAATTTGGCGTTCGGGTTGACGATTCGCAGATTGCCGGCGGCGGAAATCGACCGGCAGGTCGAGAGCACCGCCGGTATGCTCGGACTGCAGCCTTTATTGGACCGCAAACCTAAGGCGCTTTCGGGAGGACAGCGCCAGCGGGTCGCCCTGGGGCGCGCCATCATCAGACAACCGGCCGTGTTCCTCTTTGATGAACCCTTGTCAAATCTTGACGCTGATTTGCGTGTCCTGATGCGGGCCGAACTGTCCAAGTTGCAACGGCGTCTCAAGACCACCACCGTGTATGTCACGCATGATCAAGTAGAAGCGATGACTCTGGGTCACCGCATCACGGTCATGTCGCCGCTCGGGACAGACGAGCGCGGCAATCTTCAACAGACCGGTACGCCTCTGGACTTATACGAACGGCCGAGTAATGTCTTTGTCGCCCGATTTATCGGAACGCCGTCGATGAATATGCTCAAGGCCACAGTGGGTGCGGATGGCCGGCTCACGGGCGCGGGCTTCTCCTGGGCAGCGCCGCCGCACTTCACCGCCGCCCTGAAAGACTATGCGGGCCGCACGCTCTTGGTTGGGCTGCGCCCTGAACACCTCGCGCAACCGGGCACCCAGCGCTGGCCGGGATCCGCAACCGTGCAAGGTGTCATCGACATCATTGAGGCCACCGGACCCGAGGTGATCGTGCACTTGCGTGTCGGCGATGCAGCCTTGGTGGCGAAATTGCCGGTGCGCCACGCGCTTCGCTATGGAGAGTCGCTCGGGCTGGCCGTGAACTGCCATGCCATGCATCTTTTCGATCCGCTCAGCGAAGAACGACTCAAGTCTGGTCCCGATGCAAGCGCATGAGACGGCGCCGCTCGCGCTTATCAGGCCGAGAGTCGGGGCGCGGCCTTGAGAGGTTCGCCAGGCGCTGCTGCTCCTTGAATCTGACGCGGCGCTCCGCGCTCGCGGCGGTTTCAAGATAACATTTGATGGCTTCGGAGGCGGGTCCGCGCCGTGCAGGCAGGCCGAGCACTTCGAATTCCGCCACCACGCCTTGCAGCATCAAACTCAATCGATCGCCTAAGCGAACGCGATGCGCCGGCTTGATGCGTTCAGCATTCAAGTGCACCTTGCCGCCATTGATGGCCGCGGTCGCAAGGCTGCGCGTCTTGAAGAACCTGACGTGCCACAGCCATTTGTCTAAGCGATAATCATCGGTTTTTTCATCGGCTGGCATAATTGACCGCATTTAGGATACACATGAGCGAAGCACACGAAATGGCTATAATAGCGGTATGTACGGCAAAGAATTTCGTGAACGACTGCGGCACGATACCGAGAAGTTGGAGACCTCCGGTCTCCTTAAGCGCGAACGGATAATCGGCTCGGCGCAAGGTCCGGTCATCAAGCTTGCCGAAGGGCAGGAGATGATCAATTTGTGCGCCAACAACTATCTGGGATTGGCCAACCACCCTGCGGTGCTCGAAGCGGCGCGCGATGGCCTGGCGCGCTACGGTTATGGAGTCGCGTCGGTGCGCTTTATTTGCGGCACGCAGAGCGTGCACCGGGAACTCGAAGAACGCTTGAGCGCATTTCTCTCGATGGATGAGACGATTCTGTATTCCTCATGCTTCGATGCCAACGGCGGTCTTTTTGAAACCTTGCTCGATGAGCAGGACGCCGTCATCAGCGATGCGCTCAACCATGCCAGCATCATCGATGGTATCCGCCTGTGCAAGGCTCGGCGCCTGCGCTATGCGAACAACGACATGAACGAGCTCGAAGCGGCGTTGAAAGACAGCCAAGATTCGCGGGTACGTCTCATCGCGACCGATGGCGTGTTCTCCATGGACGGATCCATTGCACGGCTCGGCGATATTTGCGACCTCGCCGAAAAGTACGGCGCCCTGGTGATGGTGGATGACAGCCACGCGACCGGCTTCATCGGCGCTGGCGGGCGCGGAACGCATGAATTGCGCGGAGTCATGGGCCGCGTCGATATCATCACCAGCACGCTCGGCAAAGCATTGGGCGGGGCCAGCGGTGGATTCGTGGCCGCGCGCAAGGAGATCGTGGCATGGCTGCGCCAACGATCCCGCCCGTATTTGTTCTCGAACAGCATTGCACCAACGGTCGCCGCCGCCACCATCCGCGTGCTGGATTTGCTGGAGACTTCGCCGCAGCTTCGCGATCGCCTGCATGAGAATGCTCGCTACTTCCGCGGACGCATGCAGGTCTTGGGCTTCAATTTGGTGCCGGGCGAGCATCCTATCATCCCGGTTATGCTGGGGGATGCGCCATTGGCCGGGCGACTGGCCGACCGGATGCAGCAGGAAGGCATTTATGTGGTGGCATTCTCCTTTCCGGTCGTGCCCCATGGAAAAGCCCGGATACGGACTCAAATGAATGCTGCGCACAGCGTTGAACAACTCGATCAAGTCATTGCCGCTTTCGGCCGCTCGGCGCGCGACCTCGGCGTCATCCACTAGAGGTCACTCATGAAAGCACTCGTCAAAGCGCGCGCAGAACCCGGCATCTGGATGCAGGACGTGCCGGAGCCTGCGGTGGGTCACAACGACGTGCTCATCAAGGTGCATCGTTCGGCGATCTGCGGCACTGATATGCATATCTATAATTGGGATGCATGGGCGCAAAAAACGGTTCCTGTACCCATGGCGGTGGGCCATGAATATTCCGGAGAGATCGTCGAGGTGGGAAGCGAAGTGCGCGGTTTTCAGACGGGCGATCGCGTCTCAGGAGAGGGGCATATCACCTGCGGCCATTGCCGTAATTGCCGCGCGGGACGCCGCCACCTGTGCCGCAACACATCGGGTGTCGGCGTGAACCGGCCCGGCGCATTTGCCGAGTATGTGACCATTCCGGCTTCCAACGTATTCACCTTGCCGAAAGCCATCGACGATGAAATCGCTTCCATTCTTGACCCGCTGGGCAATGCAACCCACACCGCCTTGGCATTCAATGTCGTGGGCGAGGACGTGCTGATCACCGGCGCAGGTCCGATCGGAGTCATGGCGGTGGCCATCGCCCGGCACTGCGGCGCCCGCCACGTGGTGATCACGGACGTCAACGACTATCGTCTCGACTTGGCGAAGAAGATGGGTGCCTCGCGCGCGCTCAATATCACGCGCGAGTCGCTCGATGATGCGATGCGCGATTTAGGGATGGAAGAAGGCTTCGATGTGGGTTTCGAGATGTCGGGCAACGCGGCGGCACTGCGCGAATTGCTGCGAACCATGAATCATGGCGGCAACGTATCGATGCTGGGAATTCCCCCGGGGGAGACCGCGATTGATTGGAATCAGGTCATTTTCAAGGGGTTGACCATTAAAGGCATCTATGGCCGGGAGATGTTTGAGACCTGGTACAAAATGTCTAGCATGCTGCAAAGCGGCCTCGACATTCGGCCGGTGATTACCCATCGCTTGGGGATAAACGACTACCTGGAAGGCTTTCAGATTATGAACTCCGGCAAGTCCGGAAAGGTCACTCTCGATTGGTCGACCCTTTAGCTGTCGAGCTTAGGGCCCGCGCGGCTCGCGGCACCAGCAGTAGGAGTACAGACCGCGCGGATCCTTCAGCTGCGTGATGGCGCGTGCCTGTTCTAGCAGGGGATCGAGAATGTGCTCGACCTCGGTTCGTTGCGGCATGAGTCCCGCCAAGCGCCCTAACCGAACGGTCTGCGAGCGTATTTGCATCAACAGCTGCTCGCGCAGACTAAGCTCCGGTTCGATGTAATCCACATCGTAGTCGCTCCCTAGTTGCGCCAATTTCGCAGCCGCATCCGCGGCATCTTTGAGTCCACCTAACTCGTCCACCAAGCCGATGCGTTGGGCGTCGGCTCCCGCCCAAACTCTACCCTGTGCAATCTTGTCGACCTCTTCGACGGTTTTTTTCCTGCCGTCGGCAACACGCCGCAGGAATTGTGCGTAGGCATGGTCCACCGAGGCCTGCAGAAGTTGTTTGGTCACCGGCCCCAGTGGACGGTCGATGCGTAAATCGCCGGCCAGCGGCGTCGTGCCGATGCCATCGATTTTGACGCCGATTTTCTCGAGCGTGCGCTGGAAGGTTGGAATGTAAGAGAACACGCCTATCGAGCCGGTAATCGTGGTGGGACTCGCGAATATCCGGTTCGCGGCCGCCGCAATGTAGTAGCCCCCTGAGGCGGCATAGGTACTCATGGACACCACGACCGGCTTGCCGGCCTTGCGCAAGGCCTGTACTTCGCGCAGGATTTTTTCGGATGCGAACTCGCTGCCGCCTGGACTGTCGACGCGCAGCACCACCGCTTTCACGCCCTTGTCGTAGCGCGCGTCGCGCAACAAGTTAGAGGTGCTCTCGCCACCGATCGAACCCGGTCCCTGGCGTCCGTCGAAGATCTCTCCCGAGGCGACGATAATGCCCACCTTGGCGTCGGATTTGGATTTCAGCAAATGCTTGGCGCGCACCGCAGCCAAATAATGATTCATGCCGATCGCGTTGAAGGAGTGATTGTTATCGTCCTCGCCCACCAAGCCCTTTAAATCATCGGCCACCTGCCGTCGGGTCTTCAGTGCCGTCACCAAGCCGCGCTGCAAGGCCATCTTGGCCATGTCTCCATTGACCGCCTGCAATGAAGCGGGCTGCTCGTCAATGAAATCCTTGAGCGCAGTGCCCGGCAGCGATCGCGCATGCGTCACGTCCTGCGAGTAGGCATTCCACAAAGACTCAAGCCACACGGAGGTCTCTTCGCGCTCGCTCGGCGCCATATCGCTGCGGGAAAATTGGTCTGTATAGCTCTTGAAGGTACCGGCACGAAACACGTTCAAGTCGACCTTCAACTTATCGATGGCGTCTTTGAAATACATGCGGTAATAGGCGAACCCGGTCACTGCCACCTCGCCCATCGGGTCAAGGTAAATCTCGCCTGCCTGCGCCGCCAAGTAATACTGCGACTGGCTGAAGGAATCGCCGGCCGCGATCACCCTCTTGCCCGATGCGCGGAAATCGCGCAGAGCCGCGCCGATTTCTTGCAGTTTGGACAACCCTGAGGGGCCCAAATCGTCCACGTCCAGAATAATCAGTTTGATTCTTGAGTCCGTCTTGGCCGCCGTGATGGCTTCCGTAACGTCGCGGAGCAGTGTTTCTGGCGCGGGGCCGCCCGAGGCCTCGCCAAAAGCGCGGCGCATCGGGTCGCCGGAAAGCTGCTCGACCAATTCACCCTGTGGGGAAATGATCAGCGCCGCCGTGCGCGGCACGATCGGGATGGAGGTATGCAGGGCCGCAAGAACCAGTCCGAAAATAAGCAGCAGCAGGGCCAGATGCAGGACCTTGCGAATCCCTTCAAGGATTCGCCAGATCAGCCCGAAGAATCCTTTAGCACCCGACCCGCTGCTCATTCAAAGCTCAAATCTTCTCATCGATGCGAGCCGCTTTGCCTGACAAGTCGCGCAGGTAGTAAAGCTTGGC
Organism: Gammaproteobacteria bacterium; assembly: GCA_025355165.1. Classification (GTDB taxonomy): domain Bacteria; phylum Pseudomonadota; class Gammaproteobacteria; order Steroidobacterales; family Steroidobacteraceae; genus Bog-1198. The sequence goes on from JANYAD010000140.1 coordinate 8,234, forward strand.
GCGCCGCACGCTTCCCCGGCGCTTCACGCTCACTTCGCTGATCGACGGACTGAAAGTCTGGAATACCCGCTCCACTCCCTCGCCGTGCGAAATCTTGCGCACTGTGAAGGAAGAATTGTTGCCGCGGTTCTTCTTGGCGATGACCACGCCTTCGTAGGCCTGAACGCGCTCGCGATCTCCTTCCACCACTTTAACCTGGACGACGATGGTGTCCCCGGGATTGAAGTCCGGCAGCTTGCGCGTGGCCCTCTCGCCGTTGATTTCCTGGATGATCTTGTTCATTGCTATAGCCTCGCACGTTCATTCTTGAATTCTTCCAACAATTCTCGTTCCTCATCACTCATGCCGCGCTGCTCGAGCAACTCCGGCCGTCGCAGCCAGGTGCGGCCCAATGCCTGTCGCAACCGCCAGCGGTAAATCGCCGCGTGATCGCCAGACGTCAGCACCGCGGGAACTTCGTGCCCATCAAGCGCCTGCGGCCGCGTGTAATGCGGCCAATCTACCAGACCGTCGCTGTATGATTCCTGCAGCGCCGACTCCGCACTACCCAAGGTACCCGGCATCAGCCGCGCTATCGCATCGATGATCACCAGCGCCGGCAGCTCCCCGCCCGACAGCACATAGTCGCCGATGGACCACTGCTCATCGACGTCCTGCTCGATGAAGCGCTCGTCGATCCCCTCGTAACGACCTGCGATCAAGACCAGACCCGGCCAAGCGCACGCCTCGCGCGCCATGCTTTGCTCGAATCTGCGCCCATCGGCACCCAAGTAAATTCGCCGGCTGCCCGGCGGCAGCCCCTTCATCGCATCGCGCAAGGCGCTGCGCATGGGCTCAACTTTTAACACCATGCCCGGCCCGCCCCCGTAAGGACGATCATCCACCGTCCGGTGCGGATCGTCGGTGTACTGGCGAGGATCGAAACAATCGACCTGGAATACTCCTCGCTCCAGCGCCCGCCCGACTACACCGATGTTCAGCGCCTCGCGAATCATCTGCGGAAACAGCGACACAACCGCAATACGCATACTTCAGTCCGCGGCGTCGTCCCAGTCCACCACCACCCGCCGCGCCTTCAAATCCACGCGGCGCAGATGCTGCGGCACGGCCGGCACCCAATACTCACGTTCACCGCGCACGACCATCAAGGCCTGCGCCGGTGTTTCGACAAAATGCTGCACCACACCCAACTCTTTGCCGGCCAGATTGACCACGCCGCACCCGATCAGATCGGCGCGGTAAAAATCCTGATCATCCCGCGGCGGCAACTCGTTGCGCGGTATGCAAATCTGCGCGCCCCGCAAGGCCGCAGCCGCATCCCTGTCCTCGACTCCGGCCAATTTAACCGTCAGCGCGCCGCCGCTTCGCCCGCTCTCAACAATACGATAATTGCGCCAGGCACCCTCTCGTCCAATCTGTAAGTTGCGATGTTCCAGCAAACGTTCGGCAGGTTCCGTGTGCGAGCGCAGCTTGACCCAACCTCGCACGCCAAAGGGCGCGCCCACCAACCCCAGTTGGATGAGCGCCGATGATTCGTCGCTCATCGGCACTGAAGCCTTTACGCGGCCTGCTTGCGAAAGCTGGTGAGAAGAAACTTGACTCGATCGGACATGTGAGCACCCTTGCTGACCCAGTGTTCGATTCGGGCCACGTTCAAGCGTAGCTTGACTTCGGCTCCGCGCGCGACCGGATTGAACAGGCCTACACTTTCAAGGCTGGTGCCGCCCTGGCGCTTGCGGCTGTCAGTCACCACAACATGATAGAAGGGCGTCTTTTTGCCGCCGCGTCGAGTCAATCGGATCGTCACCATCGTTAATCTGCCTTGAGTGAGCCTAGCCGCCAATTGTAATGACAATCAGGGCTTAAGAGCAACAAATGCTTTGCTTTAAGGCATGCCGACGGCGCTTTACCGCCCCATTCCGCCGGGACCGAAGCCCCCCGGTGGCAGGCGCCCGGCCATGCCGCGCATCATGTTCTTGAGCATCCCGCCTTTGACCATCTTTTTCATGGTTTTCTGCATTTGGTCAAATTGCTTTAATAACCGGTTGACCTCCGGCAGCGGGACCCCAGCCCCGTTGGCGATGCGCCGCTTGCGGGAATTGTCGATGATGTCCGGACGCCTGCGCTCGCGCGGGGTCATGGAATCGATGATCCCCATCTGACGCTTCATGTTTTTTTCATTCACGGTACCCGCGGCGGCCGCAGCGTTGGCCTGCATTTGTGCCGGAAGCTTGTCGAGCAGGGCCGCCATGCCGCCCATGTTTTGCAACTGGCTCAATTGATCGCGCAGATCCGACAGATCGAATGACTTTCCTTTGCTGATCTTTTTAGCGAGTTTTTGCGCTTTTTCCTGATCGACCTGCTCTTGCACCTGTTCGACCAGAGACAGCACGTCTCCCATGCCCAAGATGCGAGAGGCAATGCGCTCGGGCTGAAACAGCTCCAGCGCGTCCGATTTCTCCCCTGTACCGACAAACAGAATGGGCTTGCCCGTAACGTGACGCACCGACAGCGCCGCACCACCCCGCGCATCGCCATCCGCCTTGGTCAGGATGACGCCGGTGAGAGCCAAGGCATCATTGAATGCCTTGGCCGCATTGACCGCATCCTGCCCCGCCATGCTGTCGACGACGAAGAGGCGCTCGTGGGGCTGGATGGCCGCCTCCAGCTCCTTGACCTCGGTCATCATCTCGGCGTCGACATGCAGCCGCCCGGCTGTGTCGAGAAT
>JANYAD010000178.1 GCA_025355165.1 Gammaproteobacteria bacterium
GCTACCGCAAAAAAGCGACCGGGTCGAGCGCGAGCGCCAGGTCCCCTTGTTCGATGCACCTAAGTCCAGCGAATTGCCGGCGTTGTCCCTGCTCGATGAGCCGGGAACGCGCGAGCAGTCCTACTCAGATGAGGCCTTGGAGGCCATGTCGCGGCTGGTGGAGATAAAGCTGCGCGATTTCGGCATCGAGGTCGAAGTGGTTGCAGTGCAGCCGGGACCGGTGATCACGCGATTCGAATTGCGGCCGGCTCCGGGCGTCAAGGTGAGCCAGATCAGCAATCTTGCCAAGGATCTGGCCAGGGCGCTTTCGGCGATCAGTGTGCGCGTGGTGGAGATCATTCCCGGCAAGTCGGTAGTCGGGCTGGAAATCCCCAATGAGAAGCGCGAAATCGTCACCTTAGGCGAAATCATCAAGTCCAAGCCGTACGACGAGGTGAGTTCGCCGTTGGCACTCGCGCTCGGCAAGGACATCGGCGGCGTGCCCATCGTTGCCGATCTCGCGCGCATGCCTCATTTGCTCATCGCCGGTACCACCGGGTCGGGCAAGTCGGTCGGCATCAACGCCATGGTCTTAAGCTTGGTGTACAAGGCCACGCCGGAACACGTTCGGATGATCATGATCGATCCGAAAATGCTGGAGCTGTCGGTGTATGAAGGCATCCCTCACCTGCTCTCGCCGGTGGTGACCGACATGAAGCAGGCCGCCAATGCGCTGCGATGGTGCGTGGCAGAAATGGAACGCCGCTACCAGCTCATGTCGGCGCTTGGCGTTCGCAATATCGGCGGCTTCAATCGCAAGGTGAAGGAGGCGGCCGAGGCGGGTAGGCCCATCAAGGATCCAATCCGCATGCAGAAGATCGCGCAAGGCGTGCCCGGCGTGGTCGAGGAAGACGTGCCCGAGTTGACCTCCCTGCCGTTTATCGTGGTGATCATCGATGAGTTGGCGGACTTGATGATGATCGTGGGGAAAAAAGTCGAGGAGCTGATTGCACGGCTCGCGCAAAAGGCGCGCGCCTCCGGCATCCATTTGATACTGGCAACGCAGCGCCCGTCGGTGGATGTGATCACCGGCCTGATCAAGGCCAATATTCCCACCCGTATTGCTTTCCAGGTTTCCGCAAAAGTGGATTCGCGCACGATTCTTGATCAAAGCGGCGCCGAGTCGCTGCTTGGCCACGGCGATATGCTGTACCTGCCTCCGGGTACCTCCATTCCAACGCGGGTGCACGGGGCCTTTGTCTCGGACCAAGAAGTGCACCGCGTCGTGGCGGGACTGAAGTCCGCTTCTCCGCCCGTTTATATCGATGAAATCCTCGAAGGCCCTCGTAATCCCATCCCCGGCTTTCCCTCCGATGAAGAGGAAGGCGAGGGCGCTGCAGCCGATGCCGAAGCGGATCCGTTGTACGACGAAGCGGTGCGCATTGTTACCGAGACACGCAAGGCCTCGATTTCCGGCGTGCAGAGGCGGCTGAAAATTGGGTATAACCGCGCCGCCAGGCTGGTGGAGGCGATGGAGGCCGCCGGCCTCGTCGGTCCCTTGCAGTCCAACGGCAACCGTGAGATCTACGGCGCCGCTCCACCGGAGGAATGACATCGATGACTCATAAACAATTAGCCGCGGCGCTGCTGACCTGCATCGGGATGCTGAGTGCCGCGGCCGCTTTCGCCTCTCCGAGCTCAGAAGTCGAGAAATACTTGAACGGGCTTGCCACCTGGTCAGCGGACTTCACGCAGACCATCGATGATGGCCATGGCAAGGTGGTGCGCAGCGCGGCCGGAAAACTTGCCCTGCAAAAGCCGGGGAAATTCCGCTGGGACTATACGCAGCCTTCCGAGCAATTGATCCTGGCCGACGGTAAGCAGATTTGGTTTTACGATAAAGACCTGCAGCAGGCGAATGTGCGCGACATGGATGCCAGCCTTGCCAATACGCCGGCGGTACTTCTGTCGGGGGGCGGCTCCTTGAGCGGCCAGTTCGATGTCACGGCCTTGCCGCCGAGCGAAGGCCTGGAGTGGTATCAGCTCGTTCCGAAGCGCGCGGACACCGACTTTCAGGTGGTGCGCATAGGATTTCGCAACGGCGAGCTGGCCTCGATGTTCCTCGCGGACAAACTCAACCAGATTACGCAATTGACGTTCAGCAATCCGAAGCGCAACGCTAAATTTGCACCGGAGCTGTTTTCATTCGTGCCCCCCGCGGGTGTGGATGTGATCGGGCACGCCGGCAAGTGAGCGTCGGTGAGGGCACCTATCGGCCGCTCGCCGATCGGCTGCGGCCCCAGTCTCTGGATGAATATGTGGGACAGGCACATCTGCTCGGGCAGGGTGCTCCCTTGCGCCGCGCGTTGGAGTCTGGCCACCCACACTCGATGATTCTGTGGGGACCGCCGGGCACGGGAAAAACCACGCTGGCACGATTGGTCGCGAATGGAGCCAATGCCGAATTCGTCGGCCTTTCGGCGGTGCAGGCCGGGATCAAGGACATACGTGCCGTGGTGGAACAGGCGCGCGGTTTGCGCGGCACGCGCAACACGGTCCTGTTCTTGGACGAGGTGCACCGTTTCAACAAGGCACAGCAAGACGCGTTTCTGCCCTACGTCGAGGATGGAACGCTGATTTTTATCGGCGCGACCACCGAGAACCCGTCATTCGAAGTCAATAATGCCTTGCTGTCGCGGGCGCGCGTCTATGTGCTGAAGTCGCTCACCACGGATGACCTGGGTAAGTTGCTCGACCGGGCTCTTGCCGATAAGGAGCGGGGGCTGGGTTCCTCAAAGCTCATTGTGGAGGAGGAAGCGCGCGTGCTGTTGCTGGCCGCCGCGGACGGCGATGCCCGACGCATGCTGAATTTGTTGGAAACCGCAGCGGATTTAAGTGTCACGCAGGACTTAGCTAGCCGGCTCGATGTCGATACCATGCGTGCGGTGATCGGCAGCACTTACGTGCGCTTCGACAAAGGCGGGGAGAATTTCTACGATCAAATATCGGCGCTGCACAAATCGGTGCGCGGCAGTGATCCGGACGCGGCGCTGTACTGGCTGTGCCGTATGCTTGCCGGCGGCTGCGACCCGATGTATGTCGCACGCCGCGCTCTGCGCATGGCGAGCGAAGACATTGGCAATGCCGATCCGCGTGCACTGACGTTGGCTTTGGAGGCCTGCGCGGTATACGAACGATTGGGCAGTCCGGAGGGCGAGCTGGCCATTGCGCAAGCGATTATTTTCATGGCGTGTGCCGCCAAAAGCAACGCCGTCTATACCGCGTTCAGCGCCGCGGCCGACGATGCCAAGAGTCTGGGATCGTTGGAGGTCCCACTGCACCTGCGCAACGCGCCGACGCGCTTGATGAAGGAGATCGGCTACGGCAAGGGTTATCGGTATGCACACGCCGAGCCGGAAGGCTACGCCGCGGGTGAGCGCTATTTACCCGATGAGATGGCGGAGCGCCGATACTATGTGCCGGTTGCGCGGGGACTGGAAATTAAAATAGGCGAAGCGCTTGCGGCGCGGCGCGCGCGCGATGCCAAGGTTCAGGATGCCATTAAATGAGGCGGGAAGGAACTAATTGTGCTTGACCCTAAGCTGCTGCGCAGCGATTTGCCCGGGGTAGCCAGCGCGCTCGCACGCCGCGGCTTCGTGCTCGATGTGGCCGCGTTTGCCGCGCTCGAGGAGCGGCGCAAGAGCCTGCAAATAGAAGCCGATCGCTTGCGATCGGAGCGCAATGCCAATGCCAAAGCGGTGGGCATTGCCAAGTCGAAAGCTTTAGATGTGGCCGCGCTATTGGCGAGCGGCGAGTCGCTCGGTGCCGGGTTACAAAGCATCGAGAAGGACCTAGAGAGCGTCCAGGCGCAAATCACCGCTCTGCAAATGAGTTTGCCCAATATCTTGGACGCCAGTGTCCCGGACGGGCGTGATGAGAGCTGCAACGTGGAGGTGCGCCGCTGGGGAGTACCTCGAGAGTTTGCGTTCCAGCCGAAGGATCATGTCGCCCTCGGCGAACCGTTGGGGATGGACTTCGAGGCAGCCGGGCGGATGTCCGGGGCCCGATTCGTGGTGCTGTCGGGCAAGTTGGCGAAGCTACATCGGGCGCTCGCACAGTTGATGCTCGATCTGCACACGAAAGAACATGGATATCGCGAAAATTACGTGCCCTATCTGGTGAATGCCGCCGCCCTCGTCGGCACCGGGCAATTACCCAAGTTCGAGCAGGATCAGTTTGCAGTGCGCGGTGATCCCGGCTTTTACCTGATCCCCACGGCGGAAGTGCCTCTGACCAACCTCGTGCGCGAACAAATCTTGGCGCCCGAGCGCTTGCCGCTCAAGCTCGTTGCCCATACGCCTTGTTTTCGCTCCGAGGCGGGCGCGGCCGGGAAGGACACTCGCGGCATGATCCGCCAACATCAATTCGACAAGGTGGAGCTGGTGCAGATCGTGCGCCCTGAAGCATCCTATGCGGCGCTCGAGGAGTTGACAGGCCACGCGGAGAATGTCCTCAAAGCCCTGGAGCTGCCTTTTCGGGTGTTGTCGCTGTGCGCCGGGGATACCGGCGCCAGCAGTGCCAAGACCTATGACCTGGAAGTCTGGCTGCCGGCGCAGCGGCGCTATCGCGAGATTTCCTCTTGCAGCAATTGCGAGTCTTTCCAAGCGCGCCGTCTCCAGGCCCGCTGGCGCAACCCCGCTACGGGCAAGGCCGAATTGGTGCATACCTTGAATGGATCCGGCTTAGCCGTCGGTCGGGCGCTGGTGGCGGTGCTGGAGAATTATCAGCAGGCCGATGGCAGCATCGGTATTCCGACTGCGCTCAAGGGCTATATGGGCGGGGACACCCTGCTGCGCTGATCCGCAGCAGGGTGTTTGATCCGAAGCTCTTTAGTTGCGGTTGCCCATCATAAGCCGCAGCACATACCAGAACATGAGCGCGATGGAGGCGAACAGCTGCATCGCCGCCGACACATACCGATCTTCTGGATATACGCGGATGATGTTCGAGGTGTCGTACAACACGGCAGCGCCGGCGAAGCCGATCATGGCCACCGAGAACCAGGTCCCGAGCTGGAATCCGAAAACGGCACCTCCAATCATCGCCAGGATTGCCACCACGCCGCCCCACATCAAAACGGCGCGAAGGAAGGAGAAATCCTTGCGGGTGCGATGCGCGACCACCATGAGCCCGCCTGCGCCCAACGCCGTGATCAAGGCAGCGCTATCAATGGCACCGGGTGCCTTTTTATCGGCGATATAGAGCAGAGGCACGAAGATCAAAGCTTCCGCCACGACATACGCAGCATACGAGAAGTACTGCATTCCCAACGAGGTGCTGGTTTGGGCGGTGCGAGTGGCGAGCCAGCCCACCAGCATGAAGGCCCCAAGAATTAGGAACCAGTTGTAGCTGAGCATGAAGCTCGCGATCTGGAACGCGAGTCCGGATTCGAACAGCGCCAGTTCGACCAGAATAAACCCGAGGATGCCACCCACCACATGCGTGTAGGTGCGCGTAATGAAAGCCGCACGGCTGTCGATGCCGGAACTCGGGAAAGCGGAATTACTAGTTGGGAAAGTGGCCATTTGTCCTCCAATTGAGCCCGGTGGGTATTTTAGCACCCCCATGCCGAACGCGCCGATTTAGCCGCCTCCTCGCTATATAGGGGTAAGCCGGCATGCATTCAATGGCTTGGGCTTAAGCTAATAGTGTCTATTGGCGCTGAACGAACAATTACAGCTCGCTGCAGCGGAGGACTGAGCGGCGCACTGATATCGGCCCCCCCGGCTGGGGTCGTCAACCGCGCAGATGTGCGGACAGTCCCCGCATCGCTGGTGCGGATCCGCTCTGTCGCGATGCCGCGCCCTATCGCAAAGGCAATCGCCCATTGGTAGTTTTTGTCGGGTAAAATCTCGCCGCAATGCGAATACCCGTCTCAAGTAATTTGGAAGCGTGGCCGAGCGGTTGAAGGCACTAGTCTTGAAAACTAGCAAAGGGGCAACCCTTTCGTGAGTTCGAATCTCACCGCTTCCGCCACATATACGGATTTATAATGTCCTTAAGCGTCGGCGACACTGCCGGTGATCGCCCGCCTTCGATTTTTCTGAGTTATGCCTCAGAGGATCGCGAGGCGGCCCGACTCATTGGCGATGCCTTGGCGGTGTTGGGACTTGAGGTTTGGCTTGATGAGAGCGAGCTGGGCGGCGGGGACTTGTGGGATCAGAAGATTCGCAAGCAGATACGCGAATGCGATTATTTTATGCCGATCGTATCGGGGCGAACCGAGGCGCGGCACGAGGGATATTTCCGTAGAGAGTGGCGTCTGGCCGTCGAGCGGACCCTCGACATGGCGGATGATCATCCCTTCCTTCTGCCCGTCGTCATCGACGATACCAATCAGACCGGTGCACGAGTTCCGGATAAGTTTCTCTTGGTCCAATGGTTGAGGGTACCTGGAGGGCGGCCGACACCGGCCTTGGAAGCGCTTTGCCGCCGAATTAAAAGCGGCGAGACCGCAAGACAGACCACAGGTCGCAAGACCCGATCCCGATCGCGGCAGGTTGCCTCGCCCCCGATTAAGGTCGAGTATCCGCCATTCCCACAGCAAGAGCCCGGGCAACACATCGGCTTCGGGCTTCAGTCGATCGGATGGGCGCTTCGCTCGGCCTGGATATTCTTTAATCGCTTGCCGCGGTGGGTGAGAATTGTCCTCTACGTATGGTTCGGCATAGTTTTGCTGTCCTCCCGCGGCTGCGTCTCCTCCTCACGGGATTCGGAACACACCGAGATAGCGCCTGCCACCGAGCAGAAGCTTAAATCCATTGCGGACCAGTATCACGGCAATTTCAAGGCTGCCGATATCGCTAAGCTGGGAATGCAAATCGCCAATGAGCTATCGAAAGATGATCAGGAAACCGTCGCGGACCAAAGCGCGCTGTTGGCAACACCGTTTACAGCCCCCGCCGGCGATACGGCGGGGGAAAAGTATGCGGATTCCGCGTTCGCGCAGGTGTACGGGCGCATCGCCATCTCCCACCACGGTCACGTGGGCTTGATCACCCAACCGCTGCCGTCTCGCGATTTAGCAGCGGCCTTGGAACGCGCAAGAGCCAGCCGGTCCTCTTACCTCCTCTGGGGGACTGTTGATCAGCAGCCCGGTAAGCTCGCCGGTGCGGCGCCCGGAAAGGCCACGGAAATGCTGACCGTCAAGATCGCCGAGGTCGCCGCGGGGTCGACCGTGTGGTCAAAAGTCTATCCTCTGGCCGCTGCCGACCCCGCGCTCATCGCAGCGGAAGTGGATTCGAACCTACCCTCTCTCGATAAAAAATAAGGTTATGACATGAAGATGATAATCCGCATGCTGGCTGCATTGGCGTTCACCGTTGCCCTTCGCGCGCACGCCGGGGAGCCGGCCGACCAGAACAAGCAGTACAACCTAGCCACCAGTAAGCAGCTGCTCGAACCGGTGCCGGGCGCTCCACGGCGCCTCAACAGCCTGCCGATGGACATGGCGCAGTCTCCCGATGGGCGTTACCTCGCCATCCTCAATGCCGGCTATGGCACCTACGAATCGCAATACGCTCAATCGATCGCGCTGATGGACACCATCACCGGCAAGCTGGCGGACTTCCCTGAGCTGCGTACCCAGGCAGATGCGCCCCAAACTTTTTATCAGGGCATTGCCTTCAGCGCGGACAACACGCACGTGTACGCGAGCCTCGATTCGCTCACGGCACCCGAGGGCGGTAAGCCCAATCAAACCGGCAATGCCATTGCCGTGTACCAGGTTATCGAGGGCAGGCTGGTCGCGGAGCGCTTGATTGCGGTGCCGCTGCAGCGCCTCGCCCCCGGCAAGACTCAGAACCGGCTTGGCGCGACACTGCGCGGGGGACTTGCGATCCCGGCACCCGCGGGGATAGCGGTGGTCGCGCGCGCGCCGGGCGATAC
>JANYAD010000210.1 GCA_025355165.1 Gammaproteobacteria bacterium
AAGGGCAGGATCGCTTTTCCTGAAGCAGAAGAAATACTGTATGCGCCGCGTACTCCCTATCTGCCGCCAGGAACGCTGCGCGAGGTCCTCGCCTATCCTAAACCCGCAGCGACGTTCACCGCCGACTTATGTTCCACGGCACTGGTGCGAGTAGGCCTTGAGCGCTTGGGCCAGTTGGTCGAGTCCACGCAGCGCTGGGATAGGGAATTGAACGAAGATGAACAACATGCATTGTCATTAGCCCGCGTGCTAGTCCATAAGGCACCCTGGGTGATCATCGACGAAGTGCTCGACTCCCTGGATGATGCGGCCTTGCAGCGTTTCGTTGACATTTTCACCCAGGATCTTCCTCAAACCAGCGTCGTTCATATCGGACGCAGCGATGCGCATCATATGTTCTCGCGCACGCTGCACCTCGTAATCGATCCTACGGCAAAGAAGTTATCCGCCCTGAAGGAGCCATCCGCTACTCGATTGGCGGTGGGCGCTTGATATGCAAAAGAAACCATCTTTGAGCCCCGCTGCTCTTGGCGCTTTACCCGACGAGGAACTGCTCGAAGCGGTGCAACGGCAAACCTTCGGCTTTTTCTGGGACGCAGCCCATCCGGTGAGTGGTCTGGCGCCCGATCGCTGCAAGACTGTCGCGACTGCGGCGGACGACTTGGTGACCATCGGCGGATCCGGCTTCGGCGTGATGGCCATGATCGTGGCCGCGCATCGGGGCTGGGTATCTCGCGCCGCCGCAGCAGAGCGGCTGTGTGCCATGCTGGATTTGTTGATCAAAGCGACCTGTTTTCATGGCGCCTTCCCGCACTTCATGAACGGACGCACCGGCGCCACCATTGCCTTCACGCGCAAGGATGATGGCGGGGACTTGGTCGAAACCTCGTTGCTGATGATGGGCTTATTGTGCGCACGGGAATATTTCAGCCACGAGACGCCGCACGAGTCCAAAATTAGGGGCCTGACGAATTATTTATGGAACGACGTGGAATGGGATTGGTACACACGCGGCGGCTCAGTGCTGCACTGGCACTGGAGCCCCAACAACGGCTGGGCGATGCAACTCGATGTGCGGGGTTGGAACGAGTGCTTGATAACATATATTCTGGCCGCATCCGCTGCGCGCTATTCGGTCGATCCCGCGGTTTATCACAAAGGCTTCACGGTCGGCCGTCATTTTCTGAACGGCAATTCCTATTACGGCATCCCCCTGCCCTTGGGCCCGGCCTTTGGCGGTCCACTGTTTTTCTCCCAATACTCCTTTTGCGGCATCGACCCGCGCGGCTTGAAGGACCGCTATGCGGACTATTGGGAACAAAATCTTCATCATGTACGCATCAATCTGGCGCATTGCGAGAGCAATCCGCTGCACCACAAGGGATACAGCGCATCCTGCTGGGGACTGAGCGCGAGCGATGGTCCGGGCGGCTATGCGGCTCACGCGCCTGATGAGGACGACGGCACCATCGCGCCCACGGCTGCGATCGCAAGTATGCCGTATGCACCGAAGCACGCCATGCAGGCGATTCGGCATTTTCTCACTGCGCACGGCGAGAAGATCTGGGGTCGATTTGGCTTCGTCGATGCCTTCTGCGAAGCCAAGGATTGGTACGCCGACACCTATATTGCCATCGATCAAGGGCCCATCATTTTGATGATCGAAAATTACCGCTCCGGTCTTTTGTGGAAACTATTCATGCGCGCACCGGAAATCCAGGCCGGAATGCGCGCCTTGAGCTTTACGGTTTAGGACGATGGTTTTCGCAGAGCCGCTCGAGCGCTGGCTGGAACAGCAGTACCGGCATTGCGCGGTCGCCTTGATGCGCAGCGTCTCCGCGGTCGATATCATCAAGACTCGGCCGGGATTCGGTCAATCCGTGCGGCCGCGCAAAGGCTCCATCGTGGCATCGCCGATATTGGGCGCCTATGACCCGGAACCCGATTATTTTTTCCACTGGCTGCGCGACTCGGCCATCGTCATCGACGCGCTGCGCTTGCTGACGGAAGATGAGCACCTAGGATTTGACGGACTTTCCCATTTCGCCGATTTCGTCCGGTTCTCGCTGTCCCTTGAGGGGCTGGATGGCCGCCGCTTGATCGACAATCCAGCCTGGCGAGAGCGCATTGCACCGGACTATCGGCAGTATGTGCGAACCGACGATGATTTGTCAGTGGCGCACGGAGAGGCCGTGGCCAGCGAGACCCGGGCCAATCCGGACGGCACTCTCGACATCTCGAAGTGGCCCCGCCCGCAGAACGACGGACCCTTTGCCCGCGCTCTGAGCGTGCTGCGGTGGCGAAACAGCGCACCTTTGGATGTGGACGTGCGCTTAGCGGTGGACGCTCTGTTGCGTTCCGACCTTCAATTTACGCTGCGGCATTGGCGCGACGCCTGCTTTGACATATGGGAGGAGGAAAAAGGATTTCACTACTACACGCTGCGGATGGCGGCGGCTGCACTCGACGCCGGTGCCGGTTGGTTCGAGGAACAAGGCGACAGCGGCGATGCGGCGACCTGCCGCAGTGATGTAGCGGCCATCTTTAAAATTCTCGACGGCTACTGGCTCGAGGATGCCCAATTTTATCGCTCGCGGCTGCTGGAATCGAGTCTGCCCTCATCTAAGGAGCTGGACATCGCCGTCATTTTCGCCGCCCTGCATGCGGCCGGCAATGGCAAGACCCACTCAGTGCAGGATCCTCGCATGCATGCCACGCTCGCCAAGCTTCAGGCGCTGTTCGATGCGCAATATCCCATCAATCGCCAGCGCGCGCGGCGGGCACCGGCCATGGGGCGCTACGCGGGAGATGTGTACTATTCTGGCGGCGCCTATTATTTTTCCACCCTGGCAGCAGCTGAATTCTGTTTCCGAGCCGCGCTGCATTCCACCGAGAAAAGCGCGCTCACCGATCAGGGTGATGCGTTTCTCGAAACCGTGCGAGCTTTCACCCCGGCGAGCGGCGAGATGTCCGAGCAGTTCGATCAACGCACCGGCGAGCAGCGATCGGCACAGCAACTTGCTTGGAGTTATGCGGCGTTCATCTCATGCATCGCGGCTCGCCGCGAGCTAATTAAGCCTGCCGCCTAGGTTTTCGTGCAAGGCTCTAAAGTCTCAATATTTTGTTGATCACCAGAACCGTGATCAACGCGGTGATGAGGGAAATCAAGACCGTGAAGGTCAAGCCCACGAACCCGTCCCGGTGTTCTCTGTACCACAGGTCCATTCGGCCGCGCCGTGTATGAAGGCGTATGGCCCGGTCCGCGCCGGCAAAAGTCACGGCCGCGTAGAGCATGCCGTCGCTGCGTCTGGCATAGGTAATCAGGCGGCGATATTGCAGATATCGCAGCGGCAACTCCAGCTTCGCCGTGATCAGCTTGCCGCGAATTTCCTCCGGGAAAGCGGACGGATCGAGGCTTTGCAACCTTCCATCTTTGTGCCACGCATCTCCCTCGCGCAACGGATGCATGGCGAGCCA
>JANYAD010000104.1 GCA_025355165.1 Gammaproteobacteria bacterium
GCCGAACGACTTTCCGCCGGCGAGCAGCGGCAGGGCGGGCAGTAGCACGCCGGCCGCTCGCACGGCTGCACGCACGGTGGCATGACAGAGCGCGGGAGGGTCCGGCCTTCGGCTAAGCCTTTCCATGTACGGAAACTGGTAGCGCAACGTAGCGACTCGGCGCGCCGCGAGATCGTTCGCCAAATTTTCCATGAAGGAGTGCCGCATTCCGGCGCCGGCGCCGTGCGCGAGCACGAAACAAGCGTTGGGTTCAGGGGGAGTCATCAAGATACCCGAGACTCGGGTCCCATCGCCGACCTCGATATTTAAGGCTTGGGTGTTGGTTTGAGCCATACTTGACAACAGCGGTAATTCATCGGCGATCATGGCCATGTCTGCGTCGCGATTTCGCTAACTGGTAGAGGGCGGGCGAGGCCTCGCGACCGAGTTGCTGTTTTGCCTTTGCGCATGTTGGATATTCGACTTGTCCTAATTTACCTGCAACTCGTCTGCATTCGTAACAACAAACAGAAAACGGGTCCGCCCTTGTTTTCGCTGCCCGTCATCAGCCGCGAGTGATACGTTTGATGGCGTCGGCCAGGGGACGCGCTCCGGCGCCGTAATTTTCCCAGGGTCCGAGCTTATCGAGCAGCGTTGGCGCGCTTCGCAGAGTAAAGGACTTGGGATCGAGTCCGTTCTTGATGTTGCGCCAATCGACCGGCATCGACACGGGTGCCCCCTCCCGGGCCCGGGGCGAGAGCACCGCCACAGCAGTCGCTGTTCGATCGTTTCTTAAGTAATCCAAAAATATTTTGCCCGTGCGTTTGGCCTTCGACATATTGTCCAAATAGCGCGTTGGACTGTCGTGCGCCATTTGCGCGCAGACAAGGTGGGCGAAATTCTTGGCGATGGGCCATGCGACGGCTTTCTTACCGCCGCTCAAGGGCGTAACGACATGCAAGCCCTTGCCGCCGGTGGTCTTGCAGAAGCACACCAGGCCACACTTCTCCAGGCGTTCGCGTACGTCATGCGCGGCCGCGATGACGGCGTCGAATTCGACATCCGGCGCCGGGTCCAAATCAAAGACCAAGCGGCCCGCGAGCTGCGGCGCGTTCGGTGCGCAATTCCACGGATGCAATTCCAAACCACCAATTTGAGCCACGGCAGCAAGCGCTTCCTCGCGGTCGATCTGCACATAGGCCGCCTTATCGCCCCTGACTTTGACCAACTCAAACAACTCCGACATGCCGGGCATGGCGTGGCGTTGAAAAAATCGCTGCCCCGCCAGGCCATCCGGCGCGCGCACCAGAGAACACGGACGGCCCGCAAGATGCGGCAGCAGCCATTTGCCTACCCGTTTATAAAAGTGAGCGAGATCGAGCTTGGTTATTGCCGCCTCGCCGGCAACCGCCGGCCATAACACCTTATCCGGGTTGGATATGGTCACCCCGTACACCGTCGCCAAACCGGGTGCCGCCTGCTTGCGAGCGGCTTTGCCCCGGAGGAGCTTTGCAACTGTTGACCGCGAGGACGGGGGCGGGGTCGGAGTCTCTCCCACCACATCCTGGGGATCCTTGTCCTCGCGCAAACCCTTGAAAGCGGCCTGCCTGATCATGCCCGCGCCGGTCCAGCCCTCGAACTCGATTTCCGCGATCAATGCGGGCTTGAGCCAACGGACGTTGCTCTGTTTCCGAGGCGCGTTGGGTCCACCGAACGGACTGCTTTCGCGGGTCAGCCTTTGCAATTTCGGCAGCAGTGCTTTTACCGCTTCTCGTCCGAAGCCTGTGCCGATTCGGCCCGCATAGACCAGATGGCCGTCGCGATTGACGCCCGCAAGCAGCGATCGCAGCGAGCCTGCTTCAATCGTCCAGCCGCCGAGGACGACCTCTTGACCGGCCCTACACTTGGCTTTGACCCAAGTGCCGGTCCGGCCGGAGTAGTAGGGCGCGTCAAGCCGTTTGGAAATGATGCCTTCCAGTCCGATCTCGCAAGCCGAGGCGAGAATCGTGTTCGCATCCGACACCAGATGCGGGACGAAGCGCAGCGCCCCATCGGACTTTTGTTCGCTCAGGAATTTTTCCAGCCGGGCTTTGCGCTCGCTCAAGGGCAGGGCACGTAAATCCTCGCGGCCTTGGAACAGCATGTCAAATACGAAATAGACCAGTTTGTCGGTCTTCTGCTCGGATAAGGCGGCCTGCAACGCGCCAAAGTGCGGCAGCTGATGTTCATCCAGCGCGACAATTTCACCGTCCAAAATACAGTCGGGCAGCCGCGCGCCTTGGCTGGCTACCGCGGCGAAGCGATCGGTCCAATCGAGACCCTTGCGCGTGCGAATTACCGACCTGCCGCTTTTCACCCGAAGCTGTGCGCGGTAGCCGTCGAATTTGACCTCATGCGCCCATCCGTTTTGCACGGGAGGCCGGTCGACCAATTTGCTCAGTTGAGGCTCGATGAAGGCGGGGATGTCGCGTCTTGCAATCACGCGCCTTGATCCATCATCCGGCGGTAGGCAAGCAGATGGCGCAACGAGGATTGTGGATCTTTGGCTCGCTCGTACAGCCGCGCCAGGTTGAAGTGTGCATCGGCGAATTGCGGATCGAGTGCCAAGGCTTCCCGATAGGCAATGATCGCCTCGGGCTCACGGCCCAGATCTTCGAGCAGCACGGCAAGATTGAACACAAGAAACGGTTCTGCCGTGCCGCCGAATCGGTAAACCTGCTCGGCCTCCGCCAGTCGCCCGTCTAGGTGCAGCAGTCTGCCCAAGTTGATGCGCGCTTCCAGATGATTGGAGTCCGCTCTGAGGATCTCTTCGTAGGCGCTGCGCGCTTTTTGTGGATCGCGTTCCTCTTGCATCACGGCGTCGGCGTAAAGTTCCTCCGGCGAAGCGCCATTTAAAGGCACGGTTTCCTGGCGCGCGATGACGTGCAGGCGGCCCTTCTCCTGGACGATCTCCAGCGCCAGTGCGTACTGTCCGGACTCCGACTCGCGCAGCGTCTGGCCTTCGCGGATGGCGATTCGATTCCCGAGCGCGGTCAGAGATAGTTGATGCAGCGCTGAGTCGGCAGGCAACGCCGAACGCAGCTCGTGCAAGGTCCTATTGATCCGCTGCGAGGAGATCTTCGCCGCCCGAAGAGCACTCGCGGTGCGCAGCACCACCAGGTCGTGAAAGGAATAGTGCAGCCTACCTGCACGCCTGACCGGATTGATATTGCCTGCGCGTGCTAAAGCACGGACTGCCGATGCCGGCAGCCCGAACAGCCGCTCCAGGTCTTTGCTGTCATAGGCATGCATCTCATCTGCGAGCGGACTTGCGGGCCGACCCTGTCGGGGCCGCACGCTTCGGCGCCTTGCGTTCCTTGAGGTCGGTGCTCTTCGATCCGCGTGCATCGATGCTGGCGCGCAGCGCTTCCATGAGGTCAATCACATTACCGCTCTTGGCCGCAACCGGGCCTTCGGCAATGGAGACTTCTTTGCCTTCAACTTTTTTCTGAATGGCTAACTGCACGCGGGCCCGATGTTCATCTGAGTATTCGTTGGGGTCAAAGCGCTTCGCCGCCAAATGCTCGATCAGCTGCTGGGCCAGCTTTAACTCCGGCTCGGACACGGGCGCGGCCTCGATTCCCAAATCTTTCAGCTCGCGGACCTCCGCTTTGAAATGCAATTGATGCAGGGCTAGTCCTTCTTCGATGGGGCGTATCACCACGATGTGTTCCTTACCCCGGGAGATCCAGCGGCCGACGGCGCATTGGCGCTGTTTGCGAAGGGCCGTGGCGAGCAGCGTGTAGGGCTTCGCGCCCCCCTTGTCGGGAGCCAGATAATACGTGCCATCGAAGTACACCGGGTCCACCGATTCCAGCGGCACAAACTGGCCAATGTCGATGGCGTGACTGGTCGTATCCTCGAGCGCTTTCAATTCTTCAGGGCTGAAGATGACATATTGGTCCTTGGCAAACTCATAGCCCTTGACCATTTCGGCGCGTTCCACCAGCTTACCGTCATTCACGGCGACGTACTGTTGCTTGACCCGCGAGCCGTCCTTTTGGCGCAGCAGATTAAAAGAAATTCTTTCGGACGACACGGTGGCCGAATAGAGCTTCACCGGAATGGCAACAAGCCCGAACGAGATTGTCAGAGAAGCGATTGATCGTGCCTGTGTAGCCATGATGAGACCATCCCTACTAATGACTGCGGTTCTTTCCGATGTTATTGAATAAACGCGCGCAAGACCTTCGATTACTTACGGTTTACACCTAAGCCTAGGAACAATAGCAGCTGCTTTCAAGTGATTTTGCCTCAATCAGGTGTAGGTACGCCGGTGACGGGGGCGGGGGCAAAGCGCACGGGGCACTATGTCGCCCGGCCTCCGATAGAGCGTAAAATCCTATCAAATTAGACACTTAGGTGCCGCCTTGGGGCGGCGATTACGCCTGACGGGCCGCCGCGCGTACCGGGAGCTTCCACTCGGGACGGATAAAATGACAGGTGTATCCGTCCGGGATTCGCTCCAAATAGTCCTGATGTTCCGGCTCGGCCTCCCAGAAATCGCCCGCCGGAGCCAGTTCGGTCACGACTTTTCCCGGCCAAAGGCCCGATGCCTCAACGTCCTCAATCGTGTCCTCGGCAATCCGTTTTTGTTCATCGCCGATATAAAAGATCGCGGAGCGGTAGCTCAAGCCGCGATCGTTTCCCTGGCGATTCAGCGTGGTCGGATCGTGTAACTGGAAGAAAAACTCCAGCAGCTGGCGATAGCTGATGAGCTTGGGGTTGAAGAGGATTTCCACCGCCTCGGCATGTGTGCCGTGGTTGCGATACGTGGCTCTCGGCACATCGCCGCCGGAGTACCCCACTCGCGTGGCGATGATACTGGGATAGCGGCGCAGCAAATCCTGCACGCCCCAGAAACAGCCGCCAGCGAGAATTGCGCGTTCAGTTGCTGCAGACATGTTCACTCCTTCATTCATTATCGTGCGACGCCGCAGGCATGGACTTTCCGCTCGTCGAGCGTGTACCGCACGGCGGTGATCGATTTTCGATGCGCGCGCTTCATGCTTTGCAGCTCATATGATCACCGGTCGAAGGGTCGTAACTATGGATATTACACCGAAGCGCGTGATCTGAAATGATGGCCTCTGCCTTGCCAGGGCTTATCGACTACATCTGTTTGAACAAATGGGCAAATTGTCGGCTGACCGCAATCACTTCCTTACGGCCTTTGAGCGCCAAGCTCAGGTGTCCCAATTCATCACGCTTTGCGAGCTCGATGTGCTGCGAGTTGACTACCGTGCCGCGGTGGACCTGCCAGAAGGTGTCCTCGTCGAGCTGCTCCAGCAGTTCCCTCAGAGGCATGCGGATGATGCTGTCGCCTTCGCGCGTGGCAACGGTAATATATTTATCCTGCGCCTCGAACCACAGCACGTCTTTCACCGGAATGAGTTTGACCGTGATGCCGGCGCCGGCGCGCACGAAGCGCAGCCTTTCCTTACCGCGGGCGCCCGATCCCAATAAGTGAGCGATCCGCGTCGCCATATCCCCCGCGGAATCCTCCTTTCCAGCCCGGCTGAGTTGCTGCGACAGGCGTTCAATGCACTTGACCAGCCGCGCGACCTCGACGGGCTTTAGCAGGTAATCGATCGCGGCAGTTTCGAAGGCGTCGAGCGCATAGGCGTCGTACGCGGTCACGAAGACGATGAGGGGTGGGTGATCCTGCAAGCACAGTTGCCTCGCAACCTCCAGTCCGTCCAGTTGCGGCATGCGCACGTCGAGAAATGCGACATCGGGAGAATATTGCTCGGCGAGTTTTAGTGCGTCGGCACCATTGGCTGCAATGGCCGCGCAATGCGCCGAGGGCCAATGATCGCCCAGTTGTTTGGCAAGCGCGCGAGCCAGCAGCGGCTCATCCTCGGCGAGGATGTAGCTGTAAGGAGGGCTCATCCGGCGGGTCTGGAAAGCAAATTCAGCGGTACCTCGATGGCGGCATGGGTACCGCGCGGGATGCGGGGTTCCAGGATCAATCGCGCCGAGCTGCCGAACAGCGACTGCAGACGGGCGCGTATGTTCTGTATGCCAGCCCCGGTGCCGACCGTCAGTGCCTTACCCAAACCAATGCCGGTATCATCGACCCAGAGTTTCAGCGTGTCCGCGGTACAGTGCACGGTGACGCGGATGGTGCCGCCGTCGCCGGCCGGCTCGATGCCGTGGGTGATGGCGTTTTCAACGAGCGGCTGCAGCAGCATCGCTGGAAATTTCAGGCTCAGGCAGGCGGGATCACAGTCGAATTCGGTGGTGAGACGGTTGGGCAGACGCAGCGCCATGATGGCAAGGTAAGCCTTCAACAGTTCGACTTCGGTTTGCAGCGTCGCCGTTTCGCTGCGCGCATGCGTGAGCGCGGCCCGCAAATAGCGAATCAGATTGGCGAGCAGGGTGCGTGCCTCGGGAGGATCCACCGCGATGAGGGCGTCGAGATTGGCCAGCGTATTGAACAGGAAATGTGGCTCGATCTGCGCCTGCAGTGCCCGCAATTGCGCTTCGACGGCCGCGCGTTCGGCGCGTTCCACGTCGCGCTTGCTTTGAGCGAGCTGCACCCAGCTGAAATTGATGAGAAGCGCGATGCTGCCTGCGATGAGGGAAAACACGATGCAGACGATCCAAACATAGCTATGTTGCAAGTTGAAAACGCTAGAGGCCTGACCACTCAGAAACAGTTGAGAGAGCAGCTCGCCGATGATCGCGCCGATGATCACAAGTCCGAAGTAAATCCCGATGCGCGAGCCGACGTTGCCGCGAAAGTGCCGCATCACGGTGCAGCGCACCGAAGCTATCAAGGCGAGGATCGACAGGCCGATGCAATAGGAAATGACGAGGTTCGGCACCACCGCTTCCCAGGAACGCAGCAGCAAGGCAATCATCAGGGCGATGACGGTATTGATGGCTAGCGTCATGGGCAGGCGACGCCGCAAAAAATCCATCACCGTATCGTCCGTATCGTCGAACGGAGAAAAGCCGTTGCCTTGCAAATTGATATTCATTGATGCCCAGCGCCCCGCCTGAGCGTTAGTTTATCGCCCTTGGAGCGGCGACGCATGATTGGCGGGCATGGGGCTTGCTTTTCATGGGTATCTCCGTAAGTGATCAGTGTCGCGGAGGTACTCTAGATATCGCCCAGACCGCTGCGGGGCATTTGCGCCGGAAAGCCAGCCGGGTGGCGCAAACGGGGCTACGCGGTCGCGAACGGTTCGATCAACGTTATGTCCATCCTCGCGCAAAGAGACGCGCCGGGGGTTAGCATGAATATCCCCGGTTTGTCCTTGAAATCCCCGCAAAAGCCCTCCGGATCGGTGATCCCGTGCCATGGTTCAATACAGATAAAAGGCGCGCCAGGTTTAGTCCAAACACCCAGACACGGCGCATCGGGGAAGCCGATTTTAATGCGTGGGCCTCTCGCTCCTCCGTAGCTCACCGAGCGGCTTCGGATCTCCTCGAAGATAATGACATCGCCCTGAAACAGGGAGTCGCTTAAGTTAAGCCGCCGCCCGACGATCGGCGTCGGATGGCGTTCGGCGGTGAGCAATCCGGCGGCATCGATGCGTCTCGCGGGAGCCGGTTCGTCCTTTTCGAACTCGATAAAATGCGTGGAACGCGGCTGCCCGAAGGGTAGCGGCCAGCGGAATCCTGGATGATAGCCAAAACTTGCAGGCATCTCCTCATCGCCTTGGTTGCTGATGTCCGTGGTCACGGAGAGCGTCGCGCCGCTGATCGCGTAGCTTACGTCCAGCTGAAAATGAAACGGGTAGACCTGCAGGCTGGCCGCGTCTGCATTCAAGCGAAATCTCGCGGCGCGCGGATCCTGGTTTTCGATTGAGAACATTCTGTCACGTGCAAAACCGTGTCTAGGCAACTGAAAACTCTTCGAACCCAAGCGATAGATACCGCCGGCCAAAACACCGATAATGGGAAACAGCAGGGGCGCGCGTCCTGCCCACACCTTAGGATCTCCATCCCATAACAGATCGAGGGCCGCCCGATTTTTCAGCGAACTCAATTGCGCACCGAGCGGGTCGATTTGAGCCGTTAACGCGTCGGACGCAATGGAAACCCAACGGTGCATGTCTTCTACCACTGATAGTCGATCGAGAGTGCCGCTTCTCGCTGTGTTGTGCGCTCCGTCAGGGGGCTCGCCTGCGCGCTGCCTTTGAATTTCGAAATGCCCAAGTCCACGTTAATCAGCCAATGCAGCGAGAGGAATCGAGTCGCGGTGAATCCCGCGCCCACCGAATCGATGCCGCTATGCGTGCTGAAAACCGGATGGCCCGAAGTGCGTGACTGGGGCGGCGTCACGCCGAATTCACTCTGCAGGTAGCGATGGGTGGCAAAAGTCGCCGTCGGCCCGGCGAACATCACGAACTTTCGCGAGCTGCCCGGAAGCGGCAGGTAGAAGCCGACATCCCCAACGGTACCGTTGACACCGCCGAGGATTTGCCTGGCATCGACGCGTAGCACCAGCGGGAATTTTTTCGACAGCACGTAGGATGCGAATACCTTGGCGGCGGGCGCCGGTGAGAGGTCGCCCATGCCTCGCAGATTGCCATAGTCCTCGCTTGCGCGCCGGCCGAGGTCATACGCCAGAGCCACGCCGATGCGATAGTGGTCACCGCGAAGAAAATTGACGCCGATGCCGTCACCCGTGCTGATAAACGCGATGTCCTTGTAAAGGATGGTGATGGCTGGCCCGGCTTGTACTTCGTAAGCTGCAGCGCCCGCATAGACCGGTTGAGTTTCCACGGCGCCGCCGACAACCCTGAACCAATCGGGAAGATCGGGTTCAAAAAGCTTCGATAGAATGATGCCGGCAGAGTATTGCCATTCAGGCAGCGGCGAGGGCGTTTGCGCCCATGCGGACCTGGGAATCAGCGCGCACAGCAACAGTGCCGTCCAGGCCAGTTGAGCGTAGGCCTTCGACACGAACTGTAGGGTGCTTGCTGGCGCCGGAAAAATTCTATTTGGGGGGCGCAGGCGGACTGCGACGAGCCGAAATCTTTCGGGTCACTCCTGCGGCTTGCCACTTTGCATCGGCATTGACCGGTGGTTTGTCAGGCAGTTGGCTGGCCGGCGGATCGCTCGCTGGGAAACTCGCCTTTAAGGAATCATCGACTTTCGCCGTTGAAATCGGCGTTTTCAGGGGCGCGGCACGCAGTTGCCGCTCCGCTTCTAGCCAGTCATGCTCGGCACTTCCCTGAGGGCAGCCCCGCGCTTGCCAAAGTTGGTAAGCGAGTTCGCCGATAGAGCGGTGGTCTTTTGGCATCGTATTCCTTCTCCTTTGATAGTTGCACGATAGCAGGAATATCTCGAAGCCCCGCCTGTGTTTAAGTTAGGCCGCTTGACGGCCCGTTTGCAGCGCACGCTTGCGCGTCAGCATCTGCTCGCCCAAAGCCTCAAGGTCCATCTTGGATTTTTTGGCCTCCGAGAACATACCGCCTCGCTGCTCTTCTTCCTTGACGTGATGCTTTATCATTTCAGACAGTACGGTGACCTTGGCATCGAAGTATTCATCTGCCGGCGTCGTCGCTCCGATTTGTGCGATGAGTTTCTTCGCGCCGTCGTGCTCGACGATGGCTTCGTGATGCAGGTCCTTGTCGGCGGTAGCCGCGAGGAACGCCGGGTAGAAGATTTCCTCTTCCAGCGCGGTGTGGACCGTGAGCGCAGCGCATATCTGCGCCGCCAAAGCCTGCTTCTTCGAATCCGACCGCGATTTACTAAACTGTGCGAACCAGCCTTCGACTTGCCGATGATCCGCCTTGAGCATCGCCACGGCATCGGTGGCGCGTTTAGCGCGGCTCGAACTTCGAGGTTTTTTGGCGGCCATGTCGCACTCTGTTGTGGTTGATGGTCGGCATAATCGCTTTCGCGCGTTCGCTCATGTGTAGGCAAAGGGAGCTACTGCGGGTCGGAAATTTACGCGTTGCTACGAGGGAAGGCGCGCTTGCCGTCACTAACGGGCTCCCCCAGGCCACTAGGAGCCTAATTGGAAAAACGGGTGGCTTGTTTGTGCTAGCTTTGAACCCCCGAGCCGGCCTGGCCGGGAGCGATGCAAAAAATCAGAGGTGCGCATGAGACTACGCGTCGCTCACGCGAATTGGGTGATGAAAATAGCGGTTGCGGGCCCGCCTGAGCTTGCGCGGTGAGCCCACCGCAGGTGGCAGCCCCGCCGCATTCCTCCTGGTTCCAGCGTTACTTGCTGCCGGGATTTGCGTTCAAAGCGGTCGTCATTGGCGGCGGCTACGCCACCGGTCGCGAGTTGGCTGAATTTTTTCTGCCGAGCGGGCCGCGCGGCGGCTTACTCGCCATGCTGCTCGCGATGCTCATTTGGAGCGCGGTTTGCGCCGTGACTTTCGCTCTAGCCTACGCCACTCACAGCTGGAATTACCGGGCCTTTTTTCAGAATTTACTCGGGCCCTTCTGGGTGCTCTTCGAAGTTGCTTATCTACTCTTCATCATTTTAATTCTTGCGGTTTTCGGCGCAGCCTCCGGAGCAATCGGGACGGCCGTGCTCGGCTGGCCGCCGATCGCAGGCACCCTTTGCCTGATCGTTTGCATCAGTTTGGTGGCCGCCTATGGGACGGCATCCGTGGAACGCCTGTTCAAGTGGGTGTCGATATTTTTGTATGCGACGTACGGCATCTTCGTCGCGCTGTCGTTATTTGCGTTCGGTGACAAAATTCTGGCGAATATGGCGGTTCCCGCGCCGGCACCCGGGTGGGTGCTCGGCGGCCTGACCTACGCAGGCTACAATGTGGTGGGCGCGGTGATCATTTTGCCGGTGTTGCGACACCTGCGAAGCAACCGCAACGCGCTGCTCGCCGGGGCGCTGGCGGGACCACTGGCCATGCTGCCCGCGCTGCTGTTTTTCATCTGCATGATCGCCTATTATCCGCAAATAGGCGCCGCAGCGCTGCCCTCGGACTATCTGCTGCACCGCCTGAATTTCCCGGCCTTTCATTATCTGTTCCAGCTCATGATCTTTCTCGCGCTGCTGGAGAGCGGCACAGGCTGCGTCCATGCGTTCAATGAGCGGGTAGCCCAGGCGTACGCGGCGCGCCGCGGCCGAAGCCTGACCAACGCGGCACGCCTATCGGTCACCGCCGTTCTTTTGCTGGGTTCGATTTTCCTGGCGGCCCGATTTGGCTTGGTCACCCTGATCGCCCGAGGCTATCGTGGGCTCGCTTACTTATTTCTCGCGGTGTTCGTTGTGCCGGTCATGACCGTGGGAATACGGCAATTGTTGGCGCGATACGCGAAGTCCGCTAACGTCGGCGAGTCTTCGCCGCTTTAGCCGGTGGCCGCGACGGCTCCGCACTTTTCGCCGGCACAGCTGGGCTCACATCGCCGTGCAGCGACATCAGCGAGTCCAACAGACTTTCATCCGTGCTCGAACACACGCCGAGCACGGTTGCCTCATCGCAGCCTTCCGCGGCGACGTAGGCATGGCCCATGTTGCTGTCGAGGTAGATCGATTCGCCTACGTTGAGACTGACCGGATCGTAGAACTCCGTGAGGACCTTGATGCCGCCTTTCAGGACGTAGATATATTCCTCGCCGGAATGGCGCACCAAATCGCCGAACTCTTGCGCGCTCTTGGCGCGGATGCGTGTCAAAATCGGAATCATGCGCTTTCGACGCAGTTCCGGGCACAAGTAGTAGTAGTCGTAGTTCTTGGTATTTACCCGGACTGCATCGTCAGTAAGGCCGATGCTGCGGCGGGCTGTCACCGCCGGTTCGATGCTGTCCGCCGGATCAGCGAATAGCTCCGAGATGCGAATGTTGAGGCGCTGGCTCAGTTGTACGAGCTTGTCATAGGTGAGGGTGAGGCGGTCGTGCTCGACTTTCGACAACGTCGAGACGGGTATGTTGGTGCGCTGGCTCATTTCCTTCAGCGTCCAACCGTTTCTCGCGCGCAGCGAACGCAGCAGGCTCCCGAGCGTCGGGTGCCGCGTCTTCACGTCCATAGGGCCAGCGGCATCACTTTCTTTGATTCTCCTGCTAGAGGTCGTTTCCGGCATGAAGCATACCTATGGAGCGTGACAGGTCAACCGACCCCAATTGCTGCAATGCGCCTGAATAGAGAATCGCGTTGACAATTCTCCAATCAGGATTAACCTGTCTTGATTGCGACAGCATGTTGGGGTGCAAACAATGTCGGCGGATACTAATTTTCGTCTGGGCCGACGTCGCTCGCTTGCTGCCATTGCAGGTTCCGTTGCGGCCCTCGCTGTGACGCGGCTCAATTCCAGTCTCGCCGCGCCGCGCACAGAGCCCAAAAGAGACTATGCGGCCAAGGTCATCGATCTGGTCGAGCGTTCACTCGTCATCGACATGCTAGGGCCCCTCAAGCTTGATTTCACGCCCGAAGCGTATGCCATGCCGTTGACCGATGCGGAGGCGGCGATGTTCCGCTCGAGCGGGATTACCGCATTTCACAATTCGGTGGGCGTCGGGGGGCTGAGCGCTTATGACGATGCGCTGCAATTCATCGCCGCATGGAGCGGATTCTGTGGGCGCAACCCGGACGTGTTTTCCCTCGTCGGGCGGGCAGAGGACATCGACCACGCGAAGGCGGGCAAGAAAATCGCGGTGATCATGGGTTTGCAGAACGCGGATGAGTTTCGCGAACCCAAGGACGTCAAAGTATTTTACGAACTGGGGCTGCGTTGCGCTCAGCTGACCTACAACACCCAGAACCTCATCGGCAGCGGTTCGACCGAGCGGGTAGATGGCGGGATCAGCGATTACGGGATCCAAATCATCAAAGCGATGAACGAAGTGGGCATGCTCATCGATGTTTCGCACAGCGGCGACCGCACCACCCTTGAGGCGATCGAACTCTCGCCCAAGCCCATCGCCTTCACGCATTCCAATTGCCGTGCGCTCAACGATCATCCGCGTCTGAAAACCGACGAGGCCATTCGCAAGCTGGCAGCGCACGGCGGCGTGATGGGCATCACCGGCGTGCGCAACTTCGTTAAGGACAAAGAGCCCACCACGGTGGAAGACATCGTCGATCACATCGATCATGTCGTAAAACTGGTCGGCATCGAGCACGTCGGTATCGGCACGGACTCAGACCTGATGGGATACGACCACATGCCCGCCGATCAGTACAAGCAGCTCAAAGCAGGCTACAAAGCCTCCTACGCCTTCCGCGACAAAATCGACACCGATGGCTTCAATCATCCGCGAAAGATCTACGACCTTACCGCAGCGTTGCTGCGCCGCGGATACAGCGATGCCAACATTCAAGCCGTGCTCGGCGGGAATTTCCGCCGCTTGCTCGGTAGCACGTGGATCGACATAAAGAGAAAACCCGAGGAAAAATCATGAATTTGACACTGAGACTCGCTGTCCTCGCCGTGCTCGGCACGGCAGGAATCTGCCTCGCGCCGCGCAGCTGGGCAGCGGATGCTCTGCCAGCGGATAACGCGGATGCCCTGAGCACCATCGTCGTGACGGCGGAGAAACGCGAGGAGAAGCTCAAGGATGTGCCCATGAGCGTCACCGCCTTGAGCGGCGATACGCTCGATAAGCACCAGTACCGGGATTTTCGCGACTATGCGGTAATGGTGCCGGGTTTGTCGCTGGTGAGCGGCCAGCCAGGCCTGACCACGCTGGCCCTGCGGGGCCAGAATGCCGGCGGCGTCGGTTCCACCGTGGCAGTCTACATCGACGAGTCGCCCTTCGGCTCCAGCAGTGCGTTGCTCAACGGGGCCATTCTCAGCGGCGACTTCGATACCTGGGACCTGCAGCGCGTCGAGGTGTTGCGTGGGCCCCAAGGCACCCTTTACGGCGCCAATAGCGAGGGCGGCTTGTTAAAATTCGTCACGCAAGCGCCGGTGCTGGGCAGCTTTTCGGGTGCCGGTGAAGTCACGGGTGAGAGCGTCGCGCACGGCGCGAATGGCGCCGACGTGCGCGGCGTCGTGAACCTGCCCATCGGTGATAAGATCGCCTTGCGCGTCGGCGGGTTCGACCAGGACGTCGCCGGATATGTCAGCGATCCATCGCGCAAAATGGTGGATTTCAGTGGCGGGCACAAATATGGCGGCCGCGCTTCCTTGCTGTTCCAGCCCATCGACAGCCTGACCATTCGCCTGACCGGGACTTCACAACAGTCGAACTACAACGGGACCCCGGATGTCGATGTGAATCCGGTCACTTTCAGGCCGGCGGTAGGCGATCTGCAGCAGGAGCGATTCGTCAATCAGCCGAGCTCTTTTCAATATAAGAACTACAACGCGACCATAACCTGGAATGCTGGGCCGTTCAGCATTTTATCGACAACAACCTACGGCATTTTGAACTCCGATTTGTTCAGCGACGACACCAACGTGCAGATTGCGCCCGGCGTAACCTTCCAGACCGCACTCGGGGGGCTGGGAGCGACGCTCGACAATCTCGTCAATCTGAAGAAGTTTGCGCAGGAAGTTCGCGTATCCTCTGCGGCGAACGACTTCATTGAATG
This sequence comes from Gammaproteobacteria bacterium, assembly GCA_025355165.1. Lineage (GTDB taxonomy): Bacteria > Pseudomonadota > Gammaproteobacteria > Steroidobacterales > Steroidobacteraceae > Bog-1198. Next base: position 14,486 of record JANYAD010000104.1, read on the forward strand.
GCAGGTGGGCGGCTATTTCACGCGCGAACAGGGCCATTTGTTTCAGCACTTGGTCGCGATCGACGTGCCGGCCGGTACTCCCACCGTCGGCCTCCCGGTACTGGAATTTGCGGAGCTGGATTCCATTTACAAAGAGTCTTCCGGATTCGGCAATGTGACAGTCCACGTCATCCCGCAATTCGACGTCCAGGCCGGCGGCCGCTATTCGAAGAACGAGCAAGTCGCCACCGAAAGTCTTTCCGGGCTGCTTGTGCCCGCGCCGATTTCCTTCAGTACACCCGCCTCCGGACATGTCTGGACCTATTCCGCGGCGCCGCGCTGGCATATTGACGCGGACAACATGCTCTATTTCCGTTGGGCAACGGGCTTCCGGCCGGGCGGGCCCAATGCATTGCCACCGGGGGCTCCGCCTGATGTGCCGCGCCAGTTCGGCGCCGATAAGACCAGCAACTTAGAGCTCGGAATCAAATCGACCCTGTTGCAGGGGTTGCTGTCCATCGACGCCGCGTTCTTCCATGTTGATTGGACCAACATCCAGCTGCTTGAGATCGTCAACGCGAATGGGGTCAACGGCAACGGCGGCAAGGCAAGAAGCCAGGGCTTCGAATGGGCTCTCGGCTATGTTCCGATTCACGGGCTGACCTTGCAATGGACGGCAGCTTACACGGACGCCAAGCTGACCACGGATGCGCCCGGGGTCAAAGGCCACACGGGCGACCGGCTGCCTTACGCTCCGAAGTGGGGTACCTCGGTGGATGGCGAATATGACGCACCTGCATTCGGTCAATGGAAATATCTGGTCGGTGCCACCTGGAGCTTTGTGGGCAACCGCAGCACTGATTTTGGCAGCGACCCAACCGCAAAGACCCAAGTGAGCTTGCCCAGCTACAACACGTACGGCGCGCGTGTCGGGCTCGACAATGATCTCTATCGGGTGACGCTGTACGCGAAGAACCTGAGCGATTCGCGCGGCATTACCAGCTACGCTTACAGCGGAGCCCCGGGTTTGAACGGCTCAATCGGTATCACTCAACCGCGCACGGTCGGCGTTACGTTGTCCGCAAAATTCTAATGGCGGTGGCATGAACACGAAACGTGGGCTGCAGCCGCGGGAGGCGAGAAGCTCGCAGGTGCTGGATCTACCTCAGCCGTATCTGCTGTTTCTGGGCGACTCCACGGAGAAGGGGTACGCCAAGACGGCGTTCGGGCTGCGTGACTGGGCCCCCGATCGGTGCGTCGGCGAATGGTCCTGTGCCGGTGCGACGGTCAGCACCGGGCTAGCGCGTTTGACTCCCAAAGAAGCGCGCGCCCGCGGTGCGAAAGCCCTGGTGATTGGTGTGGCGAATACCGGCGGGGTGATCAGCGAGAGCTGGCTGCCCTCGCTCATGGAGGCGCTCGAGTCAGGTCTTGACATTATTAGCGGCATGCACGCAAAACTGGCCGATGTGCCGCAGTTGAAAAGTATGGCGGAGCACACAGGGCGCAGGCTTATCGATGTGCGGACGCCGCCACGCACGATTACCATCGCCACCGGCGCGAAGCGATCCGGAAAGCGATTGCTTACAGTAGGCACGGATTGCGCTATTGGCAAAAAGTACACCGCCCTCGCTCTGGCACGCGCCTTTACTCAGCGCGGTATCGATAATGATTTTCGTGCGACCGGCCAGACCGGGATTTTGATCGCGGGCGGCGGTATGCCGATGGATGCGGTGATAGCCGACTTTGAAGCCGGAGCGGCTGAGATGCTGAGCCCCGATGCAGCCGCGCAGCATTGGGATGTGATTGAAGGTCAGGGTTCTCTATTCCATCCGGCGTATGCGGGCGTATCGCTGGGACTGCTGCACGGCAGTCAACCCGACGTAATTGTTGTGTGCCATGACCCGGATCGAAAGCAGGTGCTGGGTCTGCCGATTTCATTGCCAGACCTCGCCGAAACAATCGACATGAATTTGCGCCTGGGGCGAAGGACCAATCCCACCATTCGGTGCGCAGGGGTCAGCTTGAACACCTCGGACTTGGACGAGAACACGGCGATACGATTGCTTGCGGACGAGAGCGCACGCTTGGGTTTGCCGGTGGCGGACCCGATGCGCGCCGGCGAGGCGTTCGAGCGGCTCGTCGATGAATGTCTCAAACAAAACTAACAGCGACAGCGTCGCGAAAAGAGAACCTATGCGCAAGCTCACCCCAATGTCCGCGCTCTGCATGCTATGCATGAGCGTCGCTGCACAAAATGCTTCTTCTCCGGTATCGAAAGCCGCCGCTCTGGCCGCTATAGCGCCAAGTGCCACCGCCATGGAAGCGGTGCCCTTGACGGCGCAAGATCTCAACGCTTGGCTCGACGGATACATGCCCTACGCGCTGCACAGCGGAGACATCGCGGGCGCCGTGGTTGCGGTCGTTAAGGACGGGCAAGTATTGACCGAGCGTGGTTACGGGTATTCAGACGTGGCGGCGCACACACCGGTGGATCCCAAACTGACGCTATTCAGGCCGGGCTCGGTGTCGAAACTCGTTACCTGGACCGCGGTGATGCAACTGGTGGAGCAAGGCAAGATCGATCTCGATGCCGACATTAATCAGTATCTGGACTTCAAGATTCCGCAGCGCGAGGGCAAGCCGGTCACCATGCGCAACCTCATGCAGCACACCGCGGGTTTCGAAGAGCAGGCGAAGGGCATTTTGTCGGAGGACCCGAAGTCGCTGCGGTTCGAAGCCCTGCTCAAGCAGTGGGTTCCGGAGCGCGTGTTCGCCCCGGGTAGCACGCCGGCCTACTCCAATTATGGGGCTTCGCTTGCCGGCTACATTGTGCAGCGTCTTTCCGGGGAGTCGTTCGATGATTACGTCGAGAAGCATATTTTCGTGCCGCTCGACATGAAATATTCATCCTTTCGTCAGCCGCTGCCATCGAACCTCGAGCCGCTGATGTCCAAGGGGTATGTGCTAGCGTCCGACACGCAGAAAAAGTTTGAGTTCATCGGTCCAGCGCCCGCCGGTTCGCTGTCCTCGCCGGGCGAGGACATGGCGCATTTCATGATCGCGCACCTACAAAACGGCGAATATCACGGCAACCGGATTCTGCGCGCGGAGACTGCCGAAATGATGCACAACAGTCCGCTCACCGTCCTGCCCCCGCTCAACCGAATGGAACTGGGATTCTTCGAAACCAATATCAATGGACGCGAGGTGATCGCGCACCTCGGCGACACGCAGGCTTTTCACACCTCGCTTCATCTGTTCCTCAAGGAGGGCGTGGGTTTTTACGTCTCATTCAACAGCGTGGGAAAAAAGGGCGCGGCCGGCGGATTGCGCGGGGCGTTGTTCGAAGATTTTGCGGACCGCTATTTTCCCGTCGCCGAGACGGTCACCGGCATCGACCAGAGCACCGCGGCCAAAGACGCCGCCCTGCTGAAGGGCAGTTGGGGCAACTCGCGCGCGTCGCAATCAAGTTTCTTGTCCTCGCTGGGTTTATTCGGCCAAACGAAAATTAGCACCAATGCCAAGGGAGAACTCGTCACCCCGCTTAAGGGGCTGAACGAAAAGCCGCGCCGCTGGATTGAAACGGCGCCCCTTGTCTGGCGCGATCAGGACAGTCACGAACGGCTGGCCGCCAAGGTGCAAGACGGCCGAGTGGTGAGATTCAGCATCGATGGCATCTCGCCCTTCATGGTGTTCGATCGGGTGCCCTGGTATGAGGATGCCGCCTGGTTGTTACCGGCGTTGTACGCTTCTTTGGCGGCGCTCTTGCTCACGGCGTTGTTCTGGCCCATCAAAGCCCTTGTGCGCCGAAGCTATGGCGTCACCCTGGCACTCGATGCTCACGCGCTGCGCTCCTATCGTCTCGGCAAGATCGGCGCCATCTTGATGCTTGCGGGTTTGGGAGTATGGGCTTTGACCGTCATTCGAATGTTCGGCGATTTCAACAATCTCAGCAACAAATTCGACGCCACCGTGCGCTTCTCGCAGCTGTTCGGCATCGTCGCCTTCATCGGCGGCTTCGCATTGATTTTATGGAACCTTTGGACTGTTTGGAGCGGCGAGCGTCGCTGGCCGGCAAAGCTGTGGAGCGTGGTGCTGGTTTTCTCGGCGCTCACGGTTCTTTGGATCGCGAACGCATTTCATCTGATCGGTTTCGGGCTGGATTTTTGATGCCGGCGCTGCAGCTGCGCGTGGAGGTCGAGAAACTGCGCCTCTGCGCACCGTTTCGGATTTCGGGGTTTGTATTCGACGAGCAGGATGTGGTCATCGCCACTGTCGCGGACGGAGTTTATCGCGGCCGTGGGGAAGCCTCGGGTGTTTACTATTTAGGCGATACCGCGCAGGCGATGGTGGCGGCAATCGAAGCGGCGCGGGAGAACATCGAAGCGGGCGCGGATCGGGCCGCGCTCCAGGCATTGATGCCGCCCGGGGGTGCGCGCAATGCCATTGATTGCGCTTTGTGGGAACTCGATGCGCAACGCTCAGGCATGCCGGTGTGGCAGCTGGCCGGTCTGCCGCCGCCCAAGTCTCTAATTACTACCTTCACCCTAGGGGCGGACGAGCCTTCAAGGATGGCCGAAGGCGCACGCAAGTACGCCCAGGCGCGGGCGCTGAAACTGAAATTGACCGGCGATCTTTCACTCGACATCGATCGGGTGCGCTCGGTGCGCGCGGCTCGTCCCGAGGTGTGGATGGGCGTAGATGCGAATCAGGGCTACGCCATCGATGCGCTCGATTCGCTCGTGGCCGCGCTGCTGCCATTGGACATCTCGCTGCTCGAACAACCCTTGAAACGCGGGCGCGAGGCGGACTTGGATGGCTACCACTGCAAGATCCCCATTGCGGCCGACGAAAGCGCGCTCAGCATGCGAGATATTCCCGGCCTGGTGGGACGTTTCCAAGTGGTGAATATCAAGTTGGACAAGTGCGGCGGACTGACCGAAGGGCTGGCGATGGCGCATGAGGCGCGGCGACTTGGTCTTCGCGTCATGGTGGGCAATATGGTGGGCACGAGTCTCGCGATGGCGCCTGCCTTCGTGCTCGGGCAACTGTGCGACGTGGTGGATCTGGATGGGCCGATATTCTTGGCTCAGGATCGAAAGCCCAGCATGACTTACTCCGATGGCAAGGCGTGGAGCGGTGAGCATGTATGGGGAGGGACGAGCGCTTAAGGCATGAGCGCGAATCAGCAAACTTGGTTCGGCCAGCCGCGCGGACTCACCGTCCTGTTTCTGACCGAGATGTGGGAGCAGTTTTCTTACTACGGTATGCGCGCGCTGTTGGTCTACTACATGACCAAGCAATTGCTCATCGCGCAGGAAAAGGCCTCCTTAATTTATGGCACTTACACGGCATTGGCGTATTTCACGCCGATCTTCGGCGGCATCATCGCCGATCGGTGGCTGGGCAAGCGCCGTGCAGTGATCATCGGCGGCGGCATCATGGCGGCCGGCCATTTCATGATGACGTTCGAACCTCTTTTTTACTTCGCTCTTGCCACGATTGCGCTCGGCAACGGTTTGTTCTTGCCGAGCTTGCCTAGTCAAATCGACGGTCTTTATCTCCCCGCAGACCCGCGCCGCGGTTGGGCCTATAACCTCTATTACGTCGGCATCAACATCGGCGGATTTCTCGCGCCGCTGATATGCGGCACCCTCGGTGAGTTTTACGGTTGGCATTGGGGTTTCGGCGCGGCCGGTCTCGGCATGCTCACCGGTCTCGTTATTTACATACTCGGCGGCAAGCATTTGCCGGAACAGGTGCGCGTCGGGGAAAACCTTCGGCTCAGATCTCGGGCACCGGCTGCGAGCTTGCGGTCCACTTTTGTTTTGCTGTTCGGCGTCGGTGTTGCGGTGACGGTATTTCGGGGGGCCTATGAACAAGTGGGCAATACCGTGGCATTGTGGGCCGACGTGGGAATCAATCGCACGAACGCTGCAATGAGCATTCCCATGACATGGTTCCAGGCGCTCAATCCATTGTTGGTCATCATCATGACGCCTCTGCTGCTCGCGCGCTGGCGACGAGGCGCCGATGCAGGTCGCGCCCACTTCTCCATGAGGAAAATGGCCTTCGGCGCGTTGCTGGTCGCTGCGGCTTATCTGCTGCTCGCCACGGTGGCATTTGCCGCCGGCACCGGGCGCGCCGGCTGGATGTGGCTGGTTTTATTTTTCGTAATCTTTACCCTGGGCGAACTCTACATCTTGCCTACCGGGCTGGGTCTGTTCGCGCGGCTCGCGCCCATTGGATTCGGTGCCACCACCGTCGCGGCGTGGTTTCTCGCTATTTTCAGCGGCTCACTGACGGCAGGAGCGGTGGGCACGCTGTGGGGGCGCATCGGCCACCCACAATTTTTTGCCGTTCTGGCGGTGATGGCGGCCATTGCCGCGGCCATGCTGCTCATGCTTGATGGCGCGATACGGCGCATCGAGGCGGCGCGAGCCTCAGAAACTACCCTCTTGAGCGAAATTAATCCGGAGCTCGTATGAAAATTTTAATGCTGATGCCGCTAATTGTTTGCGCAGCTGCTTTTGCGGCGCCGCCGGCCGGGTTCGAGGCCCGGGTGGAAAACTTGCGCAAGGACATCGGCGTCCCCGGCATGGCCATCGCCATTGTCGAGAACGATCAGGTCACGATGGCTAAAGGCTACGGTGTCAAGCGCCTGGGCTCATCCGATGTTATCGATGCCGATACTATTTTTCCGACCGGTTCCACCGGCAAGGCATTCACCGTCGCTGCGCTCGGCATTCTCGTCGATCAAGGAAAGATCGGCTGGGACGACAAAGTGATCGATCATTTGCCCGGTTTCCAGATGTACGACCCTTGGGTAACGCGCGAGATGAGCATCCGCGACCTGCTGGTTCATCGCAGCGGATTGGGGCTGGGAGCGGGAGATTTGTTATTCGTGCCTCGAACCAATTTGAGCCGGGCCGAATCGGTGCGGCGGCTGCGCTACATCAAGCCTGCGAGCAGTTTTCGAAGCGGCTTTGCCTACGATAATATTCTTTACATGGTGGCTGGTCAGCTGATCGAGGATGTCAGCGGCGAGACATGGGAGAGATTCACCGCCGAGCACGTGCTCAAGGCGGCCGGAATGCTGCATTCCACCACCGATAACGAAGGCCATTTCGCCGCTGTCGACCGTGCGCAGCCACACGCCCGCATGAATGGGGGGTTGCGCGGAGTCGGAGATCAATCGGTCTTGAACGAGCGCGATAACCTGGGCAGCAATGCCTCTCCCGCCGGCGGATTGGCGGTCAGCGCCAACGACATGGCGCGCTGGCTGATGATTCAGCTCAACGGCGGCGCGCTTCCCGGCAGTGACGGCAGGCTATTCAGTCAGGCGGCGCACGATCAAATGTGGACACCGCTAGTGCTCCAGCCGATCGCACCGCGCTCGGGTGCGTTGGCGCCGACTCAGCCCATGTTCAATACTTATGCGCTGGGGTGGGACGTCCGCGACTACCGCGGTGCGAAAATTGTCTGGCATGGCGGCGCGGTGTTCGGATTCCTCACCGCAGTGGTGCTCATTCCCGAAAAACATGTCGGGTTCTCGATCGAGATCAACAGCGAGGATGGCGAAATCATTGTTGGATTGATGTACGAATTGCTCGATCACTATCTCGGCTTGCCGGCCGACACCTGGCCTGAAAAAATTCGAGCTGACAAGACACAGCGCGTGCAGGAGGCCTTGAAGGTGTATCGCGCGGCCGCGGCCAAACCCGCTAAAATCGGTCCTTCGCTTCCGCCGGCGCGTTATGTCGGCACTTATGCCGATCCTTGGTATGGCAATATCGAAATCGGGCAATTTAGGGGCGGCCTGACCATCGATTTTAAATCCACACCGCGCATGGGTGGGACGCTAGAACACTGGCAGCACGACAGTTTCGTTACGCGATTCGACGATAAAACCATCGAGCCGGCTTATGTGACCTTCGGTCTCGATGCCGAGGGCAAGGTCGAGCGCGTGACCATGAAGGCGGTGTCGCCTCTGGCCGACTTCAGCTACGACTATCAGGATTTATTGTTTACCCCGCTTGCCGCTCAAAAATAGCGCGCAGGCCGGGCTTTGCGTACAAGGTGCCGCTGCACAGCCGTGCAACGGCACCTGGCAGCGACTAAGTGCTGTTACAGACGTCTGCGACGGCTATTTAGCAGGAACGCCACGACCAGCACGGCGATGATCAGCCCGATCGGGCCGATTCCCCACCCGGCACCCATGCCCCAGTACAAGCCGCCGCCGCCGCCGAAGAGCAGTAGCAGAATTATCAAAATCACGACCATGTCCATGGATTTTCCTCGTTCTGACTTTAGCGAATCATGCCCATCAATGATTTCTTTAAGGTTCTTTGCGGGGCCGCCATGTACCCCACGAGAAATCCGAGCGATGCCGCCACTCCGGCTATCACCCCCACGGCGACCCAGGGGTTGTCGCGCACGTAATCATCGGCTGCACTCGCCGCATTTTTGAGGGTATCCAACGCCGCATTGTTCGCGTTTTCCAACGCAGTCTTGGTACTTTGGATGGTGTGATCGACGCGCGCGCGCAATTGCTCGACTTGCGGGCTTTGATCGTTCGCGACCTTGCCCATCAGTCCTTGCACGTCGTCGGTAAGATGCTGCAATTCTTGCGTTCTATTCATACTGGCCCCCGTTTGCCTCAGTGAGGCAAACATACTGTTAGAAGGGGCGGCGCCCGTCTGTAGGCGGACGCCCTCAACCACGGGTGCAAAATCTCACAAGCCCGAACAGCGAGGGGGCGCCGCCTTTTGGTTTCCAAAAATCGTCAATACCGCGTTTAAGCGTGCCCCGTACTTGATGAATGCGGCGGCCGCGCTTGTCGCTCAACGTCGTTGTGATGAGAGAGGCGTCTGTGCCCGATGTGACCCGCGCCCGGACAGCGCGGCCCCACGCGTCGTAGCCGAGCTGATCCAGTGCAATGACGTGATAGTGCGCGCTACAGACCTCTGCCGGCTTGCGCCAGGCATCCAGAAATCCGCGGATCACGACGCGCCCCTTGTCCGTGGCGACCTATGGGATTCTCACGCCGTTCGAATCTGCGTTTTGCTCAGCCCGGTTCCCATAGTTCCTTTGGTGCTGCGTCCTTCGCGATCAAGAGGGGCGCGCGCTGAAACATCGCGATGAACACGGCGTCAAGCCATTTGTTCTCATAAGGGATTCCCTGGAAGTTAAGTTTCAGAATAGCAGATGCGATACAGTTCACTGCGTTTGAAGCGGGGGCTCGATGAAAGGCAAAGTCGTCGTGATAACCGGTGCGACCTCGGGCATTGGCGAGGTGGCCGCTGCGCAGCTGGCCGCGATGGGCGCACGCATCGTGATGGTCGCGCGCGAGGTGACGCGTGGCCAGGAGATGTTGGCACGGCTCGCCGCCGTCGCGGGCGGCAGCGCCCATGCTGTCTACTATGCGGATCTGTCGCTGATCGCCGAAAGCAAACGTGTTGCCGCGCAAATCATCGCGGCGCATCCGCGCGTAGATGTGCTCATCAACAACGCCGGCGCCTTGTTCAGTTCACGCGAAATGACGGCGGATAATCTGGAGAAGACCTTCGCCACCAATCACATGGCGTACTTCGTGTTGACCTTGGGGTTGCGCGCCAGTTTGCTGGCGGGCGCCCCGGCGAGAGTCGTCAGTACTGCCTCTGCCGCCCACAGGGGTTACACGTTGGACTTCGACGACCTGCAAAGCGAGAAGGGGTATAGCGCGATGAGAGCGTACGGTCGCTCCAAGCTGTGCAACATTTTGTTCACTCGCGAGCTTGCGCGCCGCTGGAAGGGCATGGGTATTACCGCTAACTGCCTGCACCCCGGGTTCGTTGCCACCCGATTCGGCGATGCAAGCGGCGGTGTGCTATCCCGGGTGGTGCGAATGGCCAAGACCTTCGCAATTTCCCCCGAGAAGGGCGCGCAGACCCTGGTCCACTTGGCTTCGTCTCCCGATGTTGCCAAACTCAGCGGTGAGTATTTCTATCAATGCCGTCGTGCGGTGCCGACCGAAGGTGGCCGTGACGACGCGGCTGCCGGGCGCCTGTGGCAAGAATCCTCAAAGATTGCAACGATCGATAACTAGGATATTGAATGTACAAACAACTATACGCCGCCGTATTCGGTCTGGCGGCTGCCATGCAAGGGACAGCACCGGCGCAGGAAGCGCAGATGGAGCCGCTGCGGCCCGACCAAGTGGCTTTTCGCGCACTTTATAAGGAGCTGGTTGAGACCAATACCACCTTGTCGTCGGGAAGCTGCACGGCCGCGGCGCAGCGGATGGGTGCGCATCTGAAAGCAGCGGGCTTTTCGGGCAAGGACCTTACCTATTTTGCCGTTTCCGAGCACCCGAAAGAAGGCGGCTTGGTCGCCATTTTGCCAGGCGGCTCAAGCAGTGCGAAGCCCATGTTGTTGTTGGGGCACTTGGATGTGGTCGAAGCCAAGCGCGAAGATTGGACCCGCGATCCGTTCACCTTGATCGAAGAGAATGGATATTTTTATGGCCGCGGCACGGCGGACATGAAGGCCCTGGACGCCACCTGGGTGGATATGCTGATTCGCTTCAAGAACAGCGGCTACCACCCGATTCGCACCATCAAGCTTGCGCTGACCTGCGGGGAGGAAACCACTTATGCGTTCAATGGCGCCCAGTGGCTGGCGAAGAATAAGCCGGATCTAATTGCCGCAGCCTTCGCGCTCAACGAAGGCGGCGGTGGGCGAACCGACGGTCACGGCAAGCTGATGGTAGAAGCCATTCAGGTGGGGGAAAAAGCATCGCAAAACTACCGGCTGGAGTCGCTCAATGTCGGCGGACATAGTTCCATTCCCATCCGGGATAACGCGATTTACCAACTGGCCGATGCCCTGACCAAGATTCGCGATCACGAGTTTCCGGTGAAGCTTTCCGATACCACCCGAGCCTTCTTCGCGAAGGCGGGTGCGGCACGGGCTGACGATCTGGGGGCCGCGATGGTGGCGTTGTCGAAAAATTCGAGCGACAAGGCCGCCGAGGTGATCGTTTCCAAAGATCGCAGCTACCACAGCATGTTGCGCACCACCTGCGTCGCGACCTTGCTGGAAGGCGGTCATGCCAACAATGCCCTGCCGCAACGCGCTGCCGCGAACGTCAACTGCCGCATTTTTCCGGGTGAAACAGTCGAAGCGACCCAGGCCGCGCTGGTCGCGGCCATTGGCGATACAGGCGTGAAGGTCACAGCGGTGCCGCCCATTCGCCCCCTTGCCGTGCCGCCGCCGCTGGACGCCATGATTATTGGTCCGGCAGAAACGTTGGTCGCCAAGTACTTTCCAGGCGTGCCGCTCATTCCTTCCATGTCGACCGGGGCGACCGATGGCATCTTTCTGGAGGCTATCGGCATTCCGGTCTATGGAGTGCCTGGCGGCTGGGGCGACCCGGATGGCAACGGCGTCCATGGTTTGAACGAGCGCCGCAGCGTGCGATCGGTCTACATCGGGCGCGATTTTCTAACCGAGCTAGTAAAATTGTACGCCGACTCAGGCTAGGCAGCCGGCTGGGGGGGGGGGCCGTCTGTGCGGCCGGCTGATGTCTCGGTGGCAGAATAAAAAGGAGAACGCCATGACCCGATACGTAGGGGCAATCGATCAAGGAACCACGAGTACGCGATTCATCGTGTTCGACCGTGGCGGCAATATCATCAGCTCGGCGCAAAAGGAACATAAGCAGATATTTCCCAAGCCCGGTTGGGTCGAGCACGATCCCATCGAAATCTGGCAGAACACCCAAGAAGTCGCAGGCGCTGCCCTAGGGCGTGCCGCGCTGGGACCGAGCGATCTGGCCGCGGTGGGTATCACCAATCAACGTGAAACCACGATACTGTGGGATCGGCGCAGCGGAAAGCCGCTCTACAACGCGCTGGTCTGGCAGGACACGCGCGTCGATCAGCTGGTGGGGGAGTATGCGCGCGACGGTGGGCCTGACCGCTTCCGTGCGAAGACCGGATTGCCGCTCGCCAGCTACTTCAGCGCTCTTAAGTTGCGGTGGCTTTTGGATAGCATGCCGGAAGCGCGCCGCGAGGCCGCAGCGGGTAATCTGCTATTCGGCAATATCGACACCTGGCTGCTGTGGAATCTGACCGGCGGTCCCCGAAACGGGCTGCACATCACCGATGTGACCAATGCCAGCCGCACGCAACTGATGAATCTTGCGAGCCTGCAATGGGATGCCGGCTTGCTCGAGGAATTCCTGATTCCGGCCGCCGTACTGCCGCGCATTGTTGCCTCCAGCGAAGTCTATGGTGAAGCTCGAACGCCCGCCCTTCTCGGCGTCCCGATCAGCGGCATTCTCGGAGATCAGCAAGCCGCGTTGGTCGGCCAGGTTTGCTTCGAGCCGGGCGAGTCGAAGAACACTTATGGAACAGGATGTTTTCTGTTGATGAACACGGGTGAGAGGCCGATTGCTTCCACCGCCGGGTTGATTACCACCGTGGCCTACAAAATGGGCCAGGAAAAGGCCTGCTACGCGCTGGAGGGCTCGATCGCGGTGACCGGCGCATTGGTGCAATGGCTGCGCGATAACCTACGGCTAATCGACAGCAGCGGCGAGGTGGAAAGGCTGGCGGCGGAAGTGGAGGACAACGGCGGCGTTTATTTTGTACCGGCGTTCTCCGGGCTGTATGCGCCGCATTGGAACGAAGGTGCGCGCGGTACCATCATCGGGCTGACCCGCTACGCGACTCGAGCGCACATCGGACGGGCGGTGCTCGAAGCAACGGCCTTCCAAACCCGCGAAGTCTTAAGTGCGATGGAGCAGGATTCCTCGATCCGGATTCCGGAATTGCGTGTGGATGGCGGCATGGTTGGGAATGAATTGCTCATGCAATTTCAGGCGGATATTCTCGATGCTCCAGTGGTGCGACCGAAGATCACCGAGACCACTGCGTTGGGTGCCGCTTATGCGGCAGGCCTGGCCGTCGGCTACTGGCGCAACCGCGATGATCTCGTCAGCAATTGGGCAGTGGGCAAGCGCTGGACGCCGAAAATGACGGACAGCCGGCGCAGTACTCTTTATGAATCTTGGCGCAGAGCCGTGGCACGCTCTCTCAACTGGCTGGAGTAAGCGACTATGCATTCGGCATTTCTTGGCGAATTTCTAGGCACGATGATCATGATATTGCTCGGCAACGGCGTGGTCGCGAATGTAGTGTTGCGCCAGACAAAGGGTGAAAAAGCAGGTTGGATAGTCATCACCACAGGTTGGTGTTTCGCGGTGATGGCAGGCGTATTCACCGCACTCGCCATCGGCAGCGACGGACATTTGAACCCCGCGGTGACGGTAGGTGTGGCCGTCTCCACGGGGGATTGGAGCCGGCTTTCATCGTATGTGCCGGCGCAAATCCTCGGCGCCATGCTCGGCCAATTACTCGTTTGGCTTACCTACCTGTCTCACTGGGAAAAAACACCGGACCCGTCGGACAAGCTGGCTTGCTTTTCCACCATTCCTGCGATTAGGGCACCGCTGGCCAACATGCTGACCGAGGTCATCGGCACCTTCGTGCTGGTACTCGTGGCAGCGGCAATTTCTACCAAGTACGGCACCGGTGTTGGCTTAAGCCAGGGTTTGGGTCCATTTTTGGTGGGATTTCTGGTGTGGGGGATCGGACTGTCATTGGGCGGTCCCACGGGCTATGCCATCAATCCGGCTCGCGATCTGGGCCCACGCATCATGCATGCGGTTCTGCCCATCCCGGGCAAGGGCGGCTCGGATTTCGCTTACGCCTTCGTCCCCATCGCCGGTCCCTTACTGGGCGCGATCATCGCAGGCGTTGTGGTCAAAATGATTGGAATCTAGGGGTAATCGTGCGGTGAAATCGGTGCCGTTCTCTTCGCTCGATGTTCAGCAGTGCGCTATCGAGAAATGCGTGGTTGGCTAGGCGCGATATTGCCGCTTTGCGCAGCGGCTGCGGCTGTCGCGCAAGACGTGCGGATCATTGCACCGCTCGATGCGGGATGGCGTTTCATGCGAGCGCCGCAAGTGTTGGGCGCCGAGATGCCCGCGTTCGACGATGCCACATGGGACGCCGTGACCGTGCCGCACACGTGGAATCGGATCGGCAATGAGGGCACGCAGCGTTCGCCGGACTCAAGCGATGTACAAGGGGTCGGCTGGTATAGGCTGCATTTCGAGGCGCCTCCGATTGCCGGCGGCGCTCGTTACTTTTTGCAATTCAATGCGGTGGGAACGGTGGCGGACGTCTGGCTGAACGGCCGCTATCTGGGCAAGCATGCGGGAGCGTTTTCGAAATTCCGCTTCGACGTATCGGCCGCCATCAAGTCTTCCGGCACCAATGTACTGGTCGTGAAAGCCGACAACAGCCGTCCGCAGCCCGGCTCGGGCACGCAGGATGTGATTCCGCTGTCCGGCGACTTTTTTATGTTTGGCGGCATCTATCGAAACGTGTCGCTGATCGTCACGAACTCCGTGCACGTGGATATGCTGGACTTCGGCGGCCCCGGGTTGTATGTGCGCGCACTTGATGTCGAGGCAGCGGCGGCGAACGTAGTTGCCTCGGGCCGCATCGTGAATCAGCTTAAAATCGCTCAGCGCGTCGCGGTTGAATTTGCAATCAAGGATGCCACCGGAGCCACCGTGGCCGTGCGGTCCTTTAAAACAACAGCAGCGCCGGGAAGCGCGGCGATACAGGCGCAGCTGCGGGTGGAGCATCCGCGGCTTTGGCAAGGTGTGGAAGATCCGTATCTGTATCGCGCGGTCATGACAATTCGTTCCAAGCGCGGCGCAATACTCGACTCCGTGAGCCAGCCGCTGGGTTTACGCAGCGTGAAGTTCGATGCCGAGAACGGCTTCTTCCTCAACGGCAAGCACGTGTTTCTGAGAGGCGCTTCCATGCACCAAGATCGGCCCGTGAAAGGCTGGGCAATCTCGGCTGCCGATCAGCGCCAGGATTTCGACCTGCTTCAAGAACTCGGCGCCAATGCGGTGCGCCTGGCGCATTACCAGCACGATGATTATTCCTACACCCTAGCCGATACGCTCGGGATTCTTGCTTGGGCTGAGATTCCCCTGGTCAACAAAGTGTCATTCGACGGCTCACCGGCCAACACGGCGCTGACGGCCAATGCGCAGCAACAGCTGACCGAGCTGGTGCGTCAAAACTACAATCATCCGTCGATTGTTGTATGGTCCATCGGCAACGAGATCGACTTGACGGCAACGATGATCCACGGGCCCAGCAACCCCACGGCGCTCGTGAAGTCACTGAACACACTCGCGAAGCGTGAAGACCCTCTCGCGCCACGACGCTGGCGGATTGCTGCGAGACCGGCAGTGCCGCTGCTTCGGGCCGCGAGCCTTTGGTGGGGGTCGCCGACACTGTCGGCTATAACCGATACTTCGGGTGGTACACGGGGGAGGTCTCGGATTTCGGCAAGATGTTGGACGATGCCCATTCGCGCCATCCCAAGTTGCCCCTGTCCGTGTCCGAATATGGCGCCGGTGCGGCACTTACCCAGCATACCGACGATGCACGCGGCGGTCCGATCAATTTTCATGGCAGACCGCATCCCGAAGAGTACCAAACTTGGTATCACGAGAAATCTTGGGCCACGCTCGCGGCGCGCCGGTATTTGTGGGGCGCTTTCATCTGGAATCTTTTCGACTTCTCCAGCGATTATCGCCAGGAAGGCGACCTGACGGATGTCAACGACAAGGGCCTGGTCAGCCAGGACCGGCAAACTCGCAAGGATGCCTTCTATTTCTATCGAGCCAATTGGAGCAGCCAACCGACCTTGCACTTAGCGGGGCGGCGCTATCTCGATCGGGCGTACGCGGTGACGGAGGTCACGGCCTACAGCAACGCGGAGCAGGCGCGCCTCACGATGAACGGCAATGACCTCGGCACGGCGCCCTGCCGGAACGGCATCTGTTTGTGGCCCGCCGTTCACTTGAGTGCGGGCGCGAATGAGCTGATCGTCGCGGCGAAAATCGCCGGGTCGATGGTCTCCGATTCGATGCGCTGGATGTTGTCGCATGCGGATCGCGCCGCGAATATCAAGGCCGGAGATCTTGCCGGGTATGTGCTTGCGGACGGCAGCGCTTTGGATCGGATAGCTATTTTGTCGGCGGTGTCGGACGCAGCGAAAATCTCCCGGACGCATCCGGTGATGCGAAACTTTACGACAGCTACCGCGAGGGCGACTTCTTTTATCGCTTGCCGCTGCCGAATGGAGACTATCGGGTGCGCCTCATGTTTACGGAGCCCACGGAAAGTGCAGTTGGAATGCGGATATTCGATGTCGAGGCGAATGGCGCGAGGCGGCTCAAGAACTTCGATATTTTTAAAGCGGCGGGTGGCAAGCTGCGAGGCGTGGATCGTACGTTTGACGTCTTGGTGAACGACGGCTTTTTGTTACTCGCATTTCGGCCGCGGCGTGGCCAGGCGGTGGTGTCGGCGCTCTCGATCGCGCCGCGTGAGTGAGCCCGGCGCGCGAGCGGACGCGAGCGGGACGAACTCGTCGATTTCCGGGACGAGTTCGAGTGCGTCCTATAAACACGGCGCACCGTGGGCGCATCTGATAGGCAATGCGTTTATTGGACCGCGTTGCTCAATGCCACGAGCCGTTGATCTTGCCCTGCCAAGACTCGAAACCATTCGAGGTCGCGGGTGCCAGCCGGTTCGCTCAGCAAGTCGCCGCTTGCCCGTTGCGATTCGTGCTCGGCGATGACTTGACGCGTGCCAGCACGGATCTCGCGTATGCGGACGGGGCACGCCTGGTCGGCTGCCTGGACCTATTGCGCATGCCGGCGCCTCAGTTTTGGATTGAATGGAATGACGAAATTCACATGCGTGTGATTCACGAGACGCAATCGATTGCGAGGTTTGATGCGGCCGCGCCGGGCCGCAAAGTCGGGCTGCTATTGCAGTCCTGCAAAAATGGGTTTGGCGCGGTTGCGCGAACTTTCTGGCTCGACGCCGCAGCCGCAGACTGCGCCGAGCCCACCGTTTCACCTCTGGAAACGCACTTCGACCTGCGCGGCCAATTCGCGAAAAGCACGCAAGATATGTTTTCAGGCGGCTTTCTCGATGCCACCGACGGCGCAAACGCCGCAACGGCCGCGCTTTTTGGCTATGTGAAGTTTCGATTCGATCAATCCTGGTCAGGCTATTATCGCGCCGCGGCCGCTGACGCCGCGTTCAAACGCCGCCTGGTCCTGGATTCAGTCCAGTCGGTCGCCTGGGATGCACCGTTCTTGCTGGCATTTCTTCTGTTGTTGAGCGCACGCAATGCCACCCGCAGCCTGCCGGTTTGCCGTGCGGCCATCAACCGCAAACGCTGCGCCAGCGGGCGCAGGCCTCTTCTCGATCATGTCGAAGTCAACGCTAGTCTGGAGGCCGTGGCCACAACCGAGGCGACGGGCGATATCAGCGGCCGCCAGCCTCCCCGGTTGCATCACGTGCGCGGTCACCTGGTGCGCCGTGATCAGCGGGTTTTTTGGCGCGTGCCGCACTTGCGCGGCAACGCCCTGCGCGGCGCGGTTCGCTCGCGTACTGTGTGTCTGTCATTTTGCCGCACGAGCGATCGTGAAGCACGCGTATAGTCATTTTCATGGCCGCATTCGCAGGCCGTCTTCGGCGAAGGTCACGGCGCCAGGATAATTTGCCCGGATGGATTGCAAAACGGCATCGCGGCTGCCCTCAACGGCCGGTGAAATGTGACTCAACAAAAGCGCGCGAACGCCCGCATCTTGCGCCAGCTTGCCGATGGAACTTGGCGGCGTATGCAAGCCGTACAGAACCGCGGGGGAGCCTGGCGGATCCCGCACGACGCTGTTGAAGACCAGCAGGTCGGTCGAGCGCGCAATGCGCCGTAAAGCCGGAAGTCCCGCCGCGTCGATATCGCCCGAGAATGTAACGCTTTTGCCCTTGTGCTCGATGCGGTAGATCACGGCGGGCGCATCGCCATGATGTCCTGCGATGGCGAAAATCGAGACCTCACCTTGCTTGAGAATTTGGCGCGACTCGGCATCTCCGGCCGGTGTTCGAAAGTCGTGTGCATGGATGGTTATCGGCGCGGCGAAATTGCGCAAGTAGGCATACGCCCCCTTGGGCCCGAATAACAATTGCATCAAGTCTCGCGTGCTGGGGAAATAGGCGTTCTGACCGCCTCCCGGTGAGCCGGCAGGGCCCCAGACGTTAAACTCGATGGGACCTGCACTCGAAACGGCGCGGGCCTTGAACAGACCGGGCAGTTCCCCCGCGTGATCGATGTGCAGATGAGTAAGCAGCACGACCCCCACATCATCCAAAGAAGCTTGAGCTTCGCCGAGCCGAACAAAGGAGCCGGGACCTGCATCAACCAGGATTCGTGGGGTTCCCTCGACGAGCACCAGATAGCTCGACCCCGCTCGGCCCACCGCTCCGGGGCCGCCCGAGCCGAGCACCAACACTTCGAGCGACGGCGGGGCTGCTTCAGCGAACACAGCGGTACTCAGGCCAAAGGATAGAAACAGCATCGCGAACGCGCGAATCACGGGTCGCCCCCTTGCCCTAATCGATAAAATTTCGGCGATTTCCCCGATCTTAATCGGTCCAGGTACGGATGAACTCAGGCAGATTCGGCAGGACATCCACCAAGGCGTGCAACAAAACGATCAGAAGCAAGCTGCGCGTGCGTGCCCATAATGTCCCGAACAGAACTGCGATGGGAGAAAGCACGGCCACCGTAAAGCTGACCACCTGGATCGGATCGGTGGAATATCCGTCGACTCCTGGATGGCCGCGCAAGTAAAGCCCCGGCACGTGAGCCAATGCGAATAACAGTGCGCCCGTCACGACAGCCCCGGCTTCGGTCTTGAGCACTGCAGCCAACCGAGTTTGCAATACGGCGCGGAACAAGAACTCCTCGCATAGGCCGGCCTCGAGCGATACCCAGATGAACGCGGCCGGTGCTGCCCAGGCGAGGGTGAACGCAGAGGCACGCAATTGCGCGATGTCGTTGAGCGCGGGCGAGACCACGCTTATCAATGCAAGAATTATCGAGCCCAGAACCAGCAACGGCGGCCAAAAGCCCGGGCGGGTGATACGGCTGCTGAACAGCGGCGCGAGCTTCGCGCCGAGCGCGACCAACAACAGCGTCGGCACTCCTACATGCACAAATAGTTTCACCGCCAACAGCAGCAACTCCTGCTCGCGTCCCGGTGGAACAGCGGCACGTACCTGGTTCATCCCCCATCCTAAAAAAGCCACGGCGTAGAGCCCGAGAAACGTCAGAAACGCCGCTAATTCCAGGGCGGGTCGTCGCACCGCGACCGGCGAGGGCGCCGCCTTGCGGGTCAACGCCATGCTCAATGCAGGCAGGCCGATACCGAATACAGCGAGAGAGATAGCGGCGAAGGTCCAGTCAGCATCTTTGTGCGCGAGATACGCGCAAGCGGCAGCCCACAGCGACAAATAACCGCCGACAAAGGATGCCGCTCTGGGACGGATGGGTGGCAATGCGGGCATCAGCAGCGGCGCCCGCTAGGAGGCGGGTGCTGCACCCGTGTCGGCGGTGAATCCGGCAGCCGCGATACCCGCCACCGCGCAAGCCTCGTCTTGCTCGGAATTCGCACCGGTGATTCCAACCGCGCCGACAATCAGCTTGCCCGATCGAATCAGAACGCCGCCCGGAACCGGAATAATTCGTCCGCCGGCCAGCGCTGTCACGGCGGAGAGGAATGCGGGCGCGACCGTTGCGCGTTGCGCGATGGCGCGGCTGCCCATACCCATCGCCAGCGTGCCGAAAGCTTTGGCTTGCGCAATCTCGGGCCGCAGCAAACTCGAGCCATCCTCCCGCTTAAAACATACCAGGCAACCCGCGCCGTCGAGGACGGCGACGGTAATCGGCGGAAGACCCAGTGTTTTGCCATGTTCGAGCGCTTTATCGACAATCGTGCCCGCTTGCGCCAAGCTCAAGATGCCGTTCACTTCAGTAACCCCTCCATGAGCGCCTTATGGAAGGCCGCGGGATCTTGAATCTGCGGCGCATGCCCAAGCTCCGGGAATTCAACCAGTTTCGCGCCCGGTATCAGTGTGGCAGCGCGCTTTCCAAGTTCCGGATAATTTCCCAAGGCCGCGCGAATTTCGGGTGGCGCGAAATCCTTGCCGATGGCCGTGTTGTCCTTATCACCGATGATGAGCAGCGTCGGCACCGTGATTTTGGAGAATTCGTAAAACACCGGTTGAGTGTAAATCATGTCGTAAATCAACGCGGAGTTCCAAGCAACGAGTTCCTTTGCCGGCCCGGCGTTCAAACCGGCGAGCATTTGCACCCAGGGCTCGAAACTCTCGTTCCAGTGGCCTGCATAGTAGGTGGCCTGTTCGTAACGGCGGATGCTGTCGGCATTGACTTTCAACTCACGCGCATACCAGTCATCCACCGATATGGCCGCAACGCTGTTTGCCTTCCAGTCCTCAAGGCCCAGCGGATTCACTAAAACCAGTTGCTTGGTCTCGGTCGGAAACATCAGAGCATAGCGCACCGCAATCATCCCGCCGGTGGAGTGGCCGATGAGGGTGGCGTTCTTAATTCCCAGCGATACCAACAACGCATGCGTGTTTCGCGCCAGCTCCTGAAAGCTGTATTGGTAGCGCTCCGGTTTGGTCGACTTGCAAAAGCCGATCTGATCGGGCGCGACCACGCGATACCCGGCTGCGGTCAGAGCATCGATGGTGCCGCGCCAGGTGGCGGCGCAAAAGTTCTTGCCGTGCAAAAGCACGGCGGTGCGCCCGACCGCCGTCTCGATGGGTTTGAGCGTAGCGAGATTCGTGGGTTGAACGTCCATGTAGGCCATGTGCAAGGGCTGGCGTTGAGAGACGAAGTCGAATTGTTCGACGGCGTAGGGGTACGAATACCCCTGCAGTTCCGCGCCGTACGAGCGACTCTCCGCGGCCGGCGCTGCGGACCCCAGGGTCAGAAGCCACGCAGCGCCCGCGAGCACAAAATTCTTCGCAATCGCCGGATTACTGCTGCGATCAGGTGTTACGGATGCCGCGGCCCCGCCACTACGATGCGTGATGGAGAGGAGCACATGAGCAGCAAGTAATGATCGGTTCAGGACGCACTCATTTCCGCATTTGTGCCTCTTGAAGGCATCAATTGCCGTGGGATGTTTGCTTAGAGCGAGCCTAAAGTTACACGAAATTGCAGCGACCATGAGTACGGAGCTTAAAATCTGCATCCCTACGCTGCGCTTGAAGGTAAAAAAAGGCGAGGCCTGCTCCTGGCTTCACGCCGCAGCGATCGATGTCAACGAGGTCCAAAACCTCTGCGAAGGAGCGTTAGAAAGCTTGCCGCGCGTTTGCAGGACCGACCAAGTGGCTCTCATCCTTTCTTTAAAACCAAGGCCTGTCCGTGTCGGCCGTCAGGAACCATAAGTACATAAGATGGGGTGAGATCTACGATCGGACCTCCATGGCCGCGAGGAAGGTACGCCCCGTTCGTGCGCAGGAACGAGTTTTCAACTACAGTCGCTGAGCGCGGCCAGGCCCATGCTTGGTGCGAGGACAATGCAGCTTGCAGTTGACGGCACGAACACCGGATATAATCCTAAATTATGAAAACAATTACGCTGTTGGTCATGGGCGTGCTGGCGCAGGCGCAGCCCGCCGAACGTCTCGGCACCGTGTCATTCGAAGTGTCTTGTGCGCCGGCCGAGCAGGTGCACTTCAACCGTGGCGTCGCCTTGCTGCATGATTTCTGGTATCAGGAAGCGCGGCGACAATTCGAGGACATCGCCAAGGCCGACCCAAGCTGTGCCATGGCGCACTGGGGCGTGGCCATGAGCCTGTTCCATCAGATTTGGGATCGGCCCGACGAGGCGACCGTTGCGCAGGGCTTAAAGGAAATGCAGGCGGCGCAGGCGCATCCTGCGAAGTCCGCACGAGAACGCGCGTATGTGGCGGCACTGCGCGGTTTCTATCAGTCCGATAGGCGCGACTACCAGTCGCGCATCGAGGCCTACAGCCGGGCCATGGGCAAATTGTTTCGCGCGTATCCGAATGACACGGATGCGGGCGCCTTCTACGCCCTGTCGCTGCTCGCGGCGCAGGCTCCCACCGATGACACCCTGAAACTCAATCATCAGGCGATGGCTGTGCTCGAGCCCCTGTTCGCGACATATCCGGATCATCCGGGAGTGGTGCACTACATTATTCATGCCTGCGACACCCCGGCATTGGCGCACGAGGGACTCACCGCGGCCCGACACTACGGCGAGATCGCCGCATCCGCGCCCCATGCCGTGCACATGCCAGGCCACATATTTTCTCGATTAGGGCTGTGGCAGGCCGACATCGACGCCAACCTGGGTTCGGTGGCCGCCTCTCATGAGGCAGAGGCGAGAAAGCAGAGCGGCGCAATGGACCAGTTTCACTCGGATGACTTTCTGCTTTATGCCTACCTGCAAAGCGGCGAGGAAGCACGCGCCAAAGCGGTCCTCGCCGAGTCGGACGCCGCAATCGACCGCTTCGAATCCATGCCGGACATGGGCGAGCATTACATGACCGGCATGTTCCCGTACTATCGTACGAAATTGCGGATTTTCTTCGACCTGGAGATGCGCGACTGGAACTCTGCCGAGGCGCGCACCGCAATTGAAAACGCTCCGCCGCAAACGCAGACGCTGACTTATTGGGCGCGGACCGTGGCTGCGGGGCACCTACATCACGCCGGCCAAGCACAGGCAGACTTGCGCGAGTACGACTCGCTCATCGAGAAAATCAAGCAGGGCAGGGATGCCTACCTCGCGCAATCGACCGGCATCAAAATCCAGCGCGGCGAGATGCTGGCGTGGATCGCATTTGCTCAGGGCAAGTCCGCCGAAGCACTCAAGCAAATGCGGCAAAGCGCGGACCTGCAGGACAAAGTGGGCCAAGGGGAAGTCGATATTCCCGCACGCGAGATGCTGGCTGACATGCTGCTCGAACTTAAACTGCCGCAAGAAGCGTTGACCGAGTATAAAAAAGCGTCGAGCTTAAGTCCTAATCGCTTCAATGGCCTGCTCAATGCTGGCATGGCGGCGGAAGCGGCTGACGACAAGGCACAGGCGGAGAGCTACTACGCAACATTGATGCAGATCACGCACAACGGTGCGCAATCCACACGCCCTGAGTTCGAACACATCAAGAGCGTCATTGCATCCTCGAAGCTCGCCCTAAAGTGAGGAAAGCCGCCGCCGGGCGGCTGCACTTCACGCTCGAAGCCACAGCCTTAGGTTCGAGCGCGCGAGCCGCCCGCTTCACCACGCGCCACAACGAGGTGCTGACCCCTACCTTTATGCCGGTAGGCACCCACGCCGCGGTCCGCTCGCAGCGTCGCGAGGATCTACTGGAATGCGAGGCCCAAGTTTTGCTGGCCAACACATACCATTTGCTGTTGAGGCCGGGCATGGAGATTCTCGCAAAGTTCGGCGGCATTCATGGCTTCATGAATTGGCCTCGGTCGGTGCTGACCGATTCGGGGGGCTACCAGATATTTTCGCTGCCGGGAAGCCGCACCTTGAGCGAAGAATTTGCTGAATTCACCAGCTACGTCGACAACACGCTGGTGCGCCTGAGCCCGGAGCGCAGTATCGAGGCGCAGAAAATCATCGGCGCCGACATCATGATGGCGCTTGATCAATGCGTACCCTCGACGGTGGATCACAGCGTCGCGCGCAGCGCGATGCAAGTGACCCATCGTTGGGCGCAGCGCAGCCTCGATGCGCGCGGCGACTCTTCGCAAGCGCTGTTCGGCATCGTGCAGGGGGCCAGCTACACCGATCTTCGGATCGAGAGCGCCAAAGCCATTACGCAAATGTCTTTCGATGGCTTCGCCATCGGCGGGCTTGCCGTCGGGGAGACCAATTCGCAGCGTGAAGATTGCACCGCCACCGTGACTGAAGCGTTGCCTATGGACAGGCCGCGGTATCTCATGGGCGTGGGCACAACGCGCGATCTGCTCGAAGCAGTGCACCGGGGCGTGGATATGTTCGATTGCATTCTGCCGACTTCTTTGGCCAGGCAGGGCGTGGCCTTCACCAGTGTCGGAAGGCGGGATCTGAGACGTGCCGCCTATCGCGGCATGGAAGGACCCATCGACCCGGACTGCGGCTGCTACACCTGCAGGACTTATTCGATTGCGTATCTTTTCCATTTGCAACGCGTCCATGAAAGCTTGGGCTGGCAGTTGCTGAGTCTTCACAATATTCATTTCTACCTGCGCTTGATGCGCACCATGCGCGAGCATATTCTCGCCGGCACGTGGCTGCCGTTTTATCGCACGCAACGCGAGGTGCTGGACGCCCGAGACAGCTACGGCAAACCGCCCACTCACCTCACCCGAGCCGCGCTGCGCGAATTGAAGCGCAAGCGCGGGCGGTATGAGGTCATCGTAAGGGAGAGCGTGGGACACATACGTGACTCGGTGTCGGGCGAGACCATGCATCCGCATGCGGATCCGGCCCTGGAAGCGCAATCACTGTACGTCGAGCAGTCTCGGCTCGCCGAACGCTTGCAGATTCCGTGCGAGCGGCCGCTGGTTGTTTGGGACGTGGGCTTGGGTGCGGCGGCCAATGCCATGGCCGCCATCCACGCTGCCGAGAATCTCGCCGCATCGCAGGCGCGGCGGCTGATGCTGGTGAGTTTCGAAAACGATTTGGATGCGCTCAAGCTCGCGTTGCATCACCCACGTTGGTTCAAACACTTGCGCCACGCGGCCCCGCGAAAACTGCTGGCTGAAGAGCGCTGGAGCCATGGCAGCGCAGCGATCGATTGGCTGTTGTGGCGCGGTGATTTCGCGGTCCGAAAGTTCGATGCACCGCCGCCGGACTTGATTTTCTTCGATCCATTTTCGTTCAAGACCGATAGCGCCTTGTGGACGCTGCAGGCCTTTCGGGAACTCGCCCGGGTGTGCTCGCAAAAGCCGGCGGAGCTTTTCACCTACACGTACTCGACCAGCGTTAGAGCGGCGATGCTGGCGGCTGGTTTTTATGTCGCCAAGGGCCGCAGTACGGGCGCCAAGGCCGAGACGACCATAGCCTTATCCGCGCTTGCGGCGGCTCTGCCGCATGAGCACTCACTGTTGGGAACGCAATGGCTGGCCAAGTGGCAGCGCAGCACGAGCCAAGCTCCGTTCGGCAGCCACGCGGAGGACCTGTCGTGGCACACAGCCGTGACTTCGCACCCTCAATTTGTCTAACCAATGATGGCGAGGGCTATGGGAATAAGGCAGGGCGGTCCGCCGATGGGGGTCCGGATGGTGGTGGCGCTGACCGGCAGACTGCTGATCGCGGTCACCGTAATGTTCCGTCCGGCTGATTCGCGACATAGGCAAAATCGACGCACATCTGAAGGAGTGTTTACATGCCGAGCAAAGCTGAAATTGTGGAATTACTGGCGCGTGAATTTCCGCACGATCAATGCGTCGTGGAGGCCGTGGGTGACCGCTCGGCCACCGTATCGCACGCCATCGGCCCGGCTCAGCTTCGGCCCGGAAACACCGTATCCGGTCCGCTCCTCATGGCGGTCGCGGATGTGGCGTTGTACGTCGCCATTCTTGGCACCATTGGTCTCGTGCCTTTGGCCGTGACCACCAGCTTGACCATTAATTTTCTCAAGAGGCCTGCATCGGCCTATCCCATCAAGGGCGTGTGCCGGCTGATGAAGGTGGGCAGAGTCTTGGTGGTGGGCGAGGTGGCGTTGTATTCGTCCTCAAGTGAGGACATGATTGCGCACGCAGTGGGTACCTACTCGCTACCGCCGACACGGCCGCGCAAAACCGAGTAAGCCTAACGGCGGTCGCGAACGCGGTTGGCTTTACCGGCTGAGCGGGTCAGGGAATTGTGCGGCACGATGCGAATGTCGGCCGAAATGCCGATGTGGTCCTTGAGTTTAACGGCGAGGCGCAACGCCTCCGCCGCTTGCGCTTCCTCATTCAAATCCGTGCGGGCCTCGATGAGAATCTGAATCTCATCGAGCCGATTCCGCCGCGTGATCTCGATTTCGTGGTGCGGTGTGAGGCCGGCGCAGCGCAGAATCATTTCTTCAATTTGAGATGGAAAGACGTTGACGCCGCGGATGATCAGCATGTCATCGCACCGGCCGCTGATCTTGGCCATGCGCCGCATTGCCGTGACGCTGCCAGGAAGCAGCCGCGTCAGATCCCGAGTACGGTATCGGATCACAGGCATGGCCTCTTTCAGCAGCGAGGTCAATACCAGTTCGCCCTCCTGTCCCTCATCGACCGGCGTGCCGGTTTTCGGTTCGACAATTTCCGGGAGGAAATGATCTTCCCAGATAGTCGGCCCGTCCTTGGTTTGCGCGAACTCCTGCGCGACGCCGGGACCCATCACCTCCGAGAGCCCATAAATATCGCAGGCATCGATACCGAACTCGCGTTCAATTTCGCTGCGCATGCCTTCGCCCCAGGGCTCCGCGCCGAAAAGACCCACCCGCAATGAGGTCGCGCGCGGGTCTCGCCCCTGGCGCCTGAACTCATCGAGGATCGCAAGCATATAGCTGGGTGTAACCATGATGATGTCGGGCTCAAAGTCGCAGATCAGCTGCACCTGCTTTTCCGTTTGACCCCCGGACATCGGAATAACCATGCAACCGGCTGCCTCCGCGCCGTAGTGCGCGCCGAGCCCACCCGTGAACAGCCCATAACCGTAGGCAATGTGCACTTTCATTCCGGCGCGTCCGCCAGCCGCCCTGATTGACCGAGCCACAAGACCGCTCCAGGCGTTGAGATCATTCTTGGTGTAGCCCACCACGGTCGGTTTGCCGGTCGTGCCCGAGGAGGCATGGATGCGCACCACTTTTTCCATCGGCACGGCGAAGAAGCCGAACGGATACGCTTCTCGAAGATCGGATTTCGTCGTGAAGGGGAACTTTGCGAGACAGTCTAGCGAACCGAGATCGTCGGGGCGGACGCCGGCAGCATCGAATTTGCGGCGGTAACTGGCATTGTTCTCGTAGGCGTGGTGCAGGATCGAGGTTAGGCGTTGCAGCTGCAGTGCGTCCAGCTCTTCGCGCGTGGCATGGAAGATCGGATCGAGCGCGCTCATAGTGTCCGCTATGGCGGTTTTACCGGTTCGAAGTCCGGACGGCGCTTCTCCCGCGCTGCCTTTAGTCCCTCGCGCACATCCGCCAACCTGAATCCCAGGAATTCCAAAGCGAGCGAGGTATCGAAGCTGGGTCCGGCCAAGCGCAGCCAATTGTTGAGTGCGTGCTTGGTCCAGCGCATGGCCGTGGCACTGCCGGATTCCAGAATGCGGGCAATCCCGAAGGCCGTGTCGAGCACTTCGGCATCCGGCACGGCGAGCGCAACGAGTCCGATGCGCTCGGCTTCGGACCCTGACAAAGGCTTGTTGGTCAATAGATGGTATCTCGCCTTGGCAAGGCCGCACAGCAGGGGCCAGATGATCACGGCATGATCGCCGGCCGCAACGCCGAGCTTGGTGTGACCGTCGAGTATTCGCGCATTTTCCGCCGCCACCGACACGTCCGCGAGCAATGCAATCGCCAGCCCCGCACCGACGGCGCTGCCGCGAATGGCCGATACCACGGGCTTGGAGCAGTTGATGAGGTTATAGACCAGGTCGCTGGCTTCCTTCCATACGCGGATCAAGGTGGCCTCATCCTCGATCATTCGATCGATCATGTCGAAGTCGCCGCCGGAGGAAAAGTTCGAGCCCTCGCCGCGCACCAGCACCACGCGCACCGCATCGTCCATGTCGATGCCGCGCCACACTTGCGCCAGATCCCGGTGCATGGACTCGGTGGCGGCGTTCAACCGCCCCTTGTTGGACATGACCAGTTCGAGTATCCCGGCTTCATGGGCGAGGAATTGCAGGCTGGGGTAGTCCTTGGCGTAGCGGGCCGTATCGATGGGCATCATTTTCCTCCAACCGAATCGGGCACTGCATGAATGCTCACCATCGTCAGCACTTGATAGGAGGCGACAGTCTCCTCATTTTGATTGCTGATCTCCGTATCCCAGGCCACCTCGCCCCAACCCTTGTCCGCGCGCAGACTTTTTGCCGCGCAGGTGAGGCGCACCTTGATTCGATCGCCGGGTTTGACGGGTTTGACGAAGCGAAGCTCATCCAGGCCGTAGTTGCCGAGCACGGGGCCATAGTCGGGGTCGACGAACAGGCCGGCGGCGGCGGAAATCAGAAAGTAACCATGTGCAACGCGGCCGCCAAACAGCGGATTGCGTGCCGCTTCGGCTTCGCTCATGTGCGCGTAAAAATTATCACCGGTCAAGGCCGCGAATGCCTCGATGTCGGCGATCGTCACTTCACGGTCCGCTGATTTGCACGTATCCCCCAACTTAAGCTCGTTGAAGGGGATGCGGAACGGATGACGGCCCGGATCGAGTTGCCGAGCGCCGCGCGCCCAGCGGCCGCTGACCGCCGTGATGGTGTCAGGCGAGCCCTGTACGGCGGTACGCTGCATGTAATGGAGCACGCCGCGAATGCCGCCCATCTCTTCGCCGCCGCCGGCCCGGCCCGGCCCACCGTGAATCAGCGGCGCAAGCGGCGAGCCGTGTCCGGTCGATTCCTTCGCGCAGCTGCGATTTACCACCAGAATGCGGCCGTGATAAGGCGCCAACCCTAAGACGATCCGAGTGGCAAGCGAATCATCGGCGGAGAATACCGACGCGGCGAGGCTTCCGCCGCTGCGGCGCGCGAGCGCAATCGCCTCAACGGTGTCGTTGTAGGCCAACACCGTCGCCACCGGGCCGAAGGCTTCCACCTCATGTACCGCGCTCGCGGACTTGGCATCGTTGCATAACAACAGCAGCGGGGGGACGAAGGCGCCGCGATCTCGGTCGGCATCCTTGAGGTCAAAATGTTCCAGGTCGCCCGCGACCAGCCGTGCCTCGCTGCGCAAGCGGGCGACGCTTTTAAGGACATCCGTTCGCTGCTCCTGGCTTACCAGCGGTCCCATGCTCACGCCCGCCGCGCGCGGATCGCCTACAACGATTTTGGAGAGCGCGGCGTGCATGGCCGCGAGCACCTCGCCCGCCACCCGCGTGGGCACGAGTGCTTTGCGAATGGCCGTGCATTTCTGGCCGGCCTTGACGGTCATTTCGCGAATGACCTCGGCGACGAACAGGTCGAACTCCGGCGTGCCGGGCACGGCATCTGAGCCTAAGATGCTGCAATTCAGCGAGTCGGTCTCGGCAATAAAAGGCACGGCCTGTCGAATGATGGCCGGATGCGTTCGCAGTCGAGCCGCCGTGCTCGCCGATCCGGTAAACGAAACGATGTCCTGGCAATTCAAGTGCTCGAACAGGTCTCCGATACTGCCGCATACCAGCTGCAGCGCGCCCTCCGGCAGAATCTTCGAGTCGATGATGCGACGGACCGCCAGTTCGGTTAGATACGCCGTTGCGGTGGCAGGTTTGACGATGACCGGCATGCCGGCCAATATCGCCGGTGCCAATTTTTCGAGCATTCCCCATATCGGGAAATTAAAGGCGTTGATGTGGACCGCGGCCCCCTCGCGGGATACATAGAGATGTTGCCCAACGAAGCTGCCGCCTTTGGATAATCCCTCGACAGCGCCGTCCACCAAGAACCGGGAGTGCGGCAAACCCCGCGCTCCAAAGCCTGCGAATGAAAAGACGGTACCGATACCGCCATCGATATCGATGGCGGCGTCGCCCTGAGTCGCACCGGTGCGAAAGGACAGCTGGTAAAATTCCTCTTTGCACTCGACGAGTCGTTTCGCGAGCGCTCTTAGCAGCGCGGCGCGCTGGTGGAAGGTTAATTCGCGCAGCGCCGCGCCGCCGGCTTCGCGCGCGTATTCGAGCGCGCCGCGAAAATCGATGCCATCCGAGGAGGCGGTCGCCACCAGTTCCCCGCTGGTGGCATCGCGCATGGCGACCCCGCCGCCGCCGCCGCTTCGCCATTGTCCCGAAATATAACTCTGTGAAATCATCTCATCGGCCGGTGAACCGGGGTGCTCGCTTTTCGGTAAATGCCGCGACACCTTCGGGGTAATCACGGGTACGGCCCAGCTCGCGCTGCATGTCCCGCTCGACATCCAGCTGCTCGGCAAGGGAATGTTGCCAGCTGCTGCGAATCGCTTTCTTGGTCGCTGCAAGACCGCGAGTCGCCGCCACGCTCAACTGCCGCGCAAGTGCCTCAACGGTAGCGGCGAGATCGCCGTCCTCGACGCATTGCCAAATCATTCCCCACTCAGCAGCCTGGTCGGCGGGCACCTTGCTTCCCAGCATCGCCAGTCCCATCGCACGAGCGTTGCCTACTAATCGCGGAAGGATCCAGGTGCCTCCTGAATCGGGAATCAAACCGAGTTTCGAGAAAGCTTGCACAAAGCTCGCAGAGCGGGCGGCAATGACGATGTCGCAAGCCAATGCGATGTTGGCGCCTGCGCCCGCGGCCACCCCATTGACCGCGGCAATCACCGGTATGGGCAGATTATGCAGGGCCATAACCAAGGGATTGTAACGATTCTCCAGAGACTCGCCGAGGTCTACGCCGCCTGAGACGGGCGCTACCGCTCGGTCGCTCAGGTCTTGACCGGCGCAGAATCCGCGGCCCGCGCCAGTTAACACCAGCACGCGCGCTTCGCTTGAGGCCAGGCTTGACAGCGACTCGCGAACTTCGAGGTGCATGTGTGCATTGAAACTGTTGAGCTTCTCGGGCCGGTTCAATGTCAGTCGTGCGATACCGCTGTCCACCGTGAATAAAATGGTCTCGTATGACATGTGTTCCCTTCGGCGCTATGGCATTTATTTTTCATCGTAGCTCAGTTCGAGCGTCGGCGTCGTGGGCCGCGCTTGGCAGCACAGCACGAAGCCGGCGTCGGTCTCCCAGCGCTCCAGGGCGATGTTGTGCGTCATCTCGGCGGCGCCCTCGATGATTCTGGTGCGGCAAGTCGCACAAATACCGGAGCGGCAGGAGAAGGGCAGATCCAAGCCTGCCCGTTCCGCGGCCTGCAGCACCGATGCATCGCTCGGCGCCATGGGAAAGCTGCGCCGCCGCCCATCCATGACCACGGATATCATGGCAAGCACTTCCTGCCGAGCGGGGGCGCTGTCCTTTATCAGGATTTCCAAGGGACGTGAATTGGCGGCGGCAAAGCGTTCAAAGCGCATGACGGCGCTGCCGTTCAATCCTTTGATAGCATGGCGGACTTCATCCACCATGTCCCCGGGTCCGCAGATCAAGTACTCATCGGCACTTCGGATATCGGCGATGTGTTCGGCAAGTTCAACGACCTTGTTGCCGTCGATCCTGCCGTTCAGCAAATCGGTCTGCTGCGGCTCCCGGCTCATGACGAAATGCAATGACACTCGGTCCAGATAGCGGTTCTTGAGCGCCAGTGTTTCCTCGAGAAACATGGTCCGTGCGATGCTGCGATTGCCATAGATCAGCGTGAACCGGCTCGAAGGTTCTCGGGTCAGAATGTCCGTCGCCAGAGATAAGATGGGCGTGATGCCGCTGCCTGCCGCAAAAGCCACATAGGAAAATCGTCGTGCAGGGTCGACGGCGGTACGAAACCTCCCCATCGGCGTGCCGACCTCAAGCGTGTCGCCGGCGCGCAAATGGCCGGCGATGTCGCCGGAGACGCGGCCACCTGCCTGCAGGCGGATTCCTAATTTGAGCACGCTCGCGCCCGGGGCCGTCACGATGGAATAGGTACGCTGCTCGGCGCGCTCGTTGATCGTGCGCCGTACAGTGACATACTGGCCGGCATGGTGTGCGAACGTCTCGCGCAACGCGGCGGGAATTTCCAGCGTCACACACGTGCCATCTTCCGCCACGCGCTCAACCAACCTGACCTTTAAGGGGTGGAACGCTAGAGCCGCCACGGACAGGCTCCTAGATGCACTTGAAGTATTCGAAGGGTTCAAGACATGCTCGGCAGCGATGCAGCGCTTTGCAAGGCGTCGAGCCAAATTCGCTCAAGGTTTCGGTGTCGTGAGAGTGGCATCGCGGACAGGCCGCCGGGCGGTCGCCGCGCAGCACGTCGCGCAGGGTTGACACCAGGCGTTCGGGGGGAACGATGCCGTACGCCAATAGCTTGCGACGTCCCTCCGCGCTGATCCAGTCGCTGCTCCACGCGGGTGACAATACGGTGTGGACCTCGAAGTCTCCGACCTGCGCCTCCTCGAGGGCTTCGACTACCGATCGCAGGATGACCTCGGTTGCCGGACAGCCGACATAGGTCGGAGACAGCCCGACCTCCAGTTTCCCGTTGGGCTTTATTTTCACGAATCGAATGAGGCCCAGATCAGTAATGTTGATGGCCGGAATCTCCGGATCCTCGACGCGGGCGAGCGCAACCCACGCCGAGCTGACCCGCTCCTGTGGGCTCAGCATCACGCTGCTCACCAGCAAGCCTCCGGATAGGCGCGTTGCAGGTATTGCATCTCAGCGAGGATGTAGCCAAGGTGCTCGCTGTGTTGACCCCGCTTGCCGTGCCAGAGGTGCGGGCGATCCGCCGGCCGCAGCAAAGTGGAGTCGGCCAGTATCCCCTCCAAGCGCGCTGACCACGCGGCATGTACCGCGGACAATCGCGGGGCGATTCCGCTGTCGGCCATCAATTGGTCCAAATCATCCTCGGCGAATAACTCCACGGTGTACGGCCACAGGGTGTTGAGCGCGGACTGGACGCGCGCGTGACTCTCCTCAGTGCCGTCGCCAAGACGCACCAGCCAGCCGCTGCTGTAGCGCAGGTGGTAGCGGACTTCTTTGACCGATTTGGCGGCGATGGACGCCAAGCGCTCATCGAGGGATCCGGTCATGCGCTCATAAAGCTCCAGTTGGAACGCATCGATGAGTACTTGCCGAACAATGGTTTGACCGAAGTCGCCGTTCGGCTGCTCCGCCAATATCGCGTTGAAATACCCACCCTGTTCACGCAGGTAGGCGAGCTTGTCCTCATCCCGGCCGCAACCTTCGATCTCGCCTGCGTAGCTCAGTAACAACCGCGCCTGGCCGATCAGGTCGAGGGCGATGTTGGCGACGCCCAGGTCCTCCTCGAGCGCTGGAGCGTGACCCACCCATTCACCGAGCCGCTGTCCCAAGATCAAGCTCAAATCGCCGAGGCGCAGCACATAATGAAACAGCGCTTGCGCATCTACGTTAGGCAACTTTGCGTTCACAGCGTCTTGACCTCGTCCGGGATCTCATAGAAGGTCGGGTGACGGTAGATCTTGTCGCGGGCCGGCTCGAACAACGAATCGTTTTCGGCCGGATCAGAAGCGACGATGGCCGTGGAGGGTACCACCCAAATGCTCACTCCCTCCTGGCGGCGGGTGTACAAGTCGCGTGCGTGACTCAAAGCCATAGCTGCGTCGGGGGCATGCAGACTGCCCGTGTGTTTGTGATCAAGTCCGCCGCGGGCGCGAACGAATACTTCGTACAATGGCCACTGGTGCTTATCTTCCATTGGCGTAGCTCCCACAGTTTAGGCGGCGATGTTTGCGCTAGGCTGGCGCCGTTTCGCGGCATAAGCGCTCGCCGCTTCGCGAACCCACGCCCCCGCGGCGTGCGCGTTGCGTCGTGCGGCGATACGCTCCGCATTGCACGGACCATTGCCTTTTAAGACCTGATCGAACTCACTCCAGTCGATCGGCCCGAATTCGTACTGTTGCCTATGCTCATCCCAGCGCAGCTCTGGATCGGGAACAGCCAATCCCAGAAACTTCGCCTGCGGCACGGTGAAGTCGACGAATTTCTGACGCAGCTCATCATTCGAGAAGCGCTTGATTTTCCAACGTTGCGAGTCGCCGGTATGCGTCGAATTCGCATCCGAGGGGCCGAACATCATGAGCGCAGGCCACCACCAGCGATTCAGCGCCTCTTGCGCCATGCGCTTCTGAGCTTCGCTGCCTCGCGCCAGCTGCAGCATCAGATCGTAGCCTTGCCGTTGGTGGAAGCTCTCTTCGCGGCACACACGCACCATGGCGCGTGCATAGGGGCCGTAGGAGCAACGGCACAGCGGGATCTGATTCATGATCGCGGCGCCGTCCACCAGCCAGCCGATGGCGCCGACGTCGGCCCACGTCGGGGTCGGATAATTGAAGATGCTGGAATATTTGGCTTTGCCTGACAACAATTGCTCCACGAGCTGATCGCGGCTCACGCCAAGCGTTTCGGCGGCGCTGTAGAGGTACGCGCCGTGGCCGCCCTCATCCTGCACTTTGGCGATCAAAATCGCCTTGCGCTTCAGAGTGGGCGCACGCGTGATCCAGTTGCCTTCGGGCAGCATGCCCACGATCTCCGAATGAGCGTGCTGCGAAATCTGCCGAATCAAGGTGTTGCGATACCGGACCGGCATCCAGTCCTTGGGCTCGATTTTTTCCTCTGCGTCGACCCGAGCCAGGAAGCGCTGTTCCAGCGTGGCCTCATCGGTGTGCGCCGCCGTATCGGGTACCTGTCCATCCAAGCCCTGTGTGTACATAGCGTCTCCAATACAGCCTTGCCGAGGTTCGCATTCTGATACACAAAATACAAAATGGCAATAATTTGTGTGTCATAAAGAAGCGTGCAATACAATGGCGCCGAAATGACCAAAAATGCTTCGCCTGCCGCCGAGTTGGTGGACCGCTTCCGGCGCCAGCGCCCGCTTCGCGGCGGCTCTCTGATCGTGACTATTTTTGGCGACTGCATCATGCCGCGAGGCGGAGCCGTTGCCTTGGGCAGCCTAATAGCACTGGCGCAACCATTTGGCTTGAACGAGCGGCTGGTGCGCACCGCCACAGCCCGGCTGGCACAGGAGGGTTGGCTCGAAGGCCGCCGCGAAGGCAAGCACAGCGAGTATTGCCTGTCGAAGAGCGGCCGCGCTCGGTTCGCCGAGGCGACCAAGCGTATATACGGTGAACCCGACGCCAAGTGGTCGGGCCGGTGGACGCTGATCTTTGTTCCGCCGATGCCGGCACATGATCGCAAAGCGATCGGCAAGGAATTGGTGTGGCGCGGCTTTGGCGAGATCTCGGCAAACGTGTTCGCGCATCCCGAGTTTGATGCGCGCGAGCTGCGCTCGCAGCGGCGCTCGGCGCGATTGCTGTCGCGGGTGATCGCATTCGATGCCGCGCTGGCGGACGAGGACGCCCCGCGGCGCTTGGTTGATCTGGGGTGGGATCTTGAAGACTTAAGCCAACGGTACCAGCGCTTCGTGAAGCGTTTTGAGGTCGTGGACACCGCTCTTGCAGCCCGTCGCAATATGGGTGTTGAAGAGTGCTTTGTGGTCAGAACGCTGTTGATCCACGAGTATCGACGTTTGCACCTTCGCGATCCGCTGCTGCCCAAACAGTTGTTGCGACCCAATTGGCCGGGAGTACGGGCGGCGGCACTGTGCCGCGACATTTACGCCAAGGTCGTGGCGCCCTCGGAGGTGTATCTGTCGAAAATCGCCAGCAAACTGTCCGGACCTTTGCCCGGTGCCGACTCCTCCGTCATGCAGCGCTTCGGCGGGATTCAGTCTTGACAGGCGGATGCGTGGAAGCGTGGGACGCTAGGCTTCTTGGTCCGGCCACTGCTCTAAAGTGGAAACCACCGCACTCAAAAAGGCGTTTGCTTGGAATGCATCCAAAGCGCGATGGTCAAGCGTCAAGGTCAAGTAGCACATCGATCGCACCGCGATGCTCTCATCGGCGCCCGCTCCCATGACGCAAATGCGGCGCTGAACTTTGCCTATGCCTAGAATAGCGACTTGCGGCTGATTGATCACGATGGGCGCCGCGAGCAAACTTCCGCCGACTCCGTGATTGGAGATCGTGAAGGTTCCGCCGCGGACATCCTCGGGAACCAGTTTGCCGGCGCGCGCATTCATCACCAGCCGATTCAGGCGCTGCGCAGTCTCGAAAAGACTCAAGGTTTGGGCGCGACGAATCACGGGGACGATCAATCCCTTATTGCCAAGCGCCGTGCCCACTCCGATGTTCGCGTCGGCGTGCAGTTCGAGGGAATCTTCGTGGAACGTTGCGTTCACTTCCGGGTGAGCGCGCAGGGCGTGGACGCAGGCGCTGATGAAGTAAGCCGTCATTGTCAGGCGGGTGCCGCGCGACTCGAAACTCGCGGCGTGCGAAGAGCGGTGCTTGAGCACGCGGGTTAGGTCGGCCTCGAACAGCGTTGTGACGTGCGGCGCGTCGGTCAGGCTGCGAACCATGTGTTCGGCCACGCGCCGCCGCATGGTGCTGTGCGGAACTACGGTACCGCTCAGAGAAGCGGCGGAGCGCGAGACTTCAGTGGGTCGTTGCGACAGATGGCGCGTCACATCCTCGGCGGTGACGCGGCCATCGCGTCCCGTTCCCTCGATGGCACCGACGGCGAGCGAATGCTCCTGCAGCAGCCGCCGCACCGACGGGCTCAACGTCTTGCGGCCATCATGCGGGCCCGAGGCGGCCGGCGTGCTTGCGGCGGCGGCGAATTTCGGCACTGTGGGTTCCCTTACTGCCGCTTCGCCGTCCAGGCTCAAACGCGCGAGCACCTCATCAGGACTGACCTCGGCGTCGACGGCTTTGAGAATCTCGGTGAGCGTGCCGCTGACCGGGGCGGGCACTTCCACGGTGACCTTGTCGGTTTCAAGTTCAACCAGCGGCTCGTCTTTGGCCACGGTATCGCCGATGGATTTGCACCAGCGCAACACCGTGGCGCGCGTTCCTTCCGCATTAGCCGGCACCAGCACGTCTTGAAGGTGCGTCATGTCAGATTTCAGAGAGGCTGATGATGGCGTGCTTGATGGCCTCCATGCTGGGCAGCACGGCGTCCAAAAGAGCGGGATTATGGGGGCTCGGTATATCCGGCATGGCGAGCCGCTCGATCGGCGCATCGAGATCGAAAAAAGTTTCTTTCGCGAGCACGGCAGCAATTTCCGCGCCGAAGCCGGCCGTCATGGTGTCTTCGTGAACGATGAGACAGCGGCGCGTCTTGCGCACGGATGACAGCGTCGCCTCGCGATCCCATGGTGACAAGGTCCGCAAGTCGAGCAAATCGGCGGATTTGCCGCTGGCATCAATGGCCTGCTCGCAGCGCTCCACCATGGCGCCCCATGTGACCACCGTTACCACGGTGCCCTCGCGTAGCAGACTGGCTTTGCCGAAAGGCACGACAAACTCATCACCGGGGTAGGGGCGGCGGGCCCAGCTGCCGTCGAGCAGCGATCGATGCTCGAAAAATATGGTGGGATCATTGCCGCGCAGCGCGCTGCGCAATAAGCCCACGGCATCCTGCGCGTTCGAGGGCATGGCCAGCCGCCAGCCCACCCCATGCAGCCATTGAACTTCATTAGACTGGCTATGCCAGGGATCGCCGCATTTGAAAAATCCCCCCGGGATTCTTACCACCATGGGGGCCGCGAACCGATTGACGGTGCGCCAGCGCATCGTGCCGCAATCATTGAGCTGCTCCGCGGCCGGATCGGCATATTTGCGGAATTGAATTTCCGGCACGGGCATCAGACCGGCCGCCGCCATGCCCACCGCGCGGCCGATGATGCCCTCTTCGGACAGGCTGGTATCGAACACCCGGTCGGCGCCGAACTTTTCCTGCAATCCCAACGTGACGGCGTGTACGCCGCCTTTGCGGCCGACGTCCTCGCCGAATACCAGCACGCGGGGGTTCGTCGCCAGCTCATGTTCCAGCGTGCGGCGCACCGCCGTCACTAAGTTGATGCGTGGACCCTCGGGGCGGGGCTGCTCGGTGCCGGCCGATGGAATCATCCCTGCACTGCGTATTCCACCTTGTTGCTGCAGATCGATCGAACCGTCTGCGCCCGACTCGGAAAATACATAGCGTTTGATACGCGCGGGATCGGGAAGCGGGCGCTGCTCCACCGTTTGCAGGATCTGGGCGACGGCTGCGCGGCCTTGGGCCATATCCTGATCCCAGTCGGCGGCGCAGATCGTGTGCGGCACCAATTGCTCGCGCAGTTTCGCGAGCGGATCGCGGTCTTTCTCGGCGGCAATTTCCTCTGAGCTCTTATATGCCTGGGTGTCCTGCCCTGAGTGCCCCGAGAGCCGCGGTACGCGCAGCCTGAGCAATGTCGGACCCGCTCCCGTTCTGACGCCTGAGACGGCATCTTCGATCAAGCTCGCCGCGGAGATCGGATCCGATCCGTCGCCATCGAGCACTCGAAGCCCGCCGAAGCTCTGGAGATTCCGAGCAACGTTGCCTCCCGGGGTTTGGTGCTGGGATTTGACTGAAATTCCGTAGCCATTGTCTTCGATGAAAAATAAAAACGGCAAGTTTTCGGTGGTGACGATGTTGAGGGCAGCCCAAAAGCCGTTGGTAGCGATAGAGGCATCCCCGCCGTGCGCCACGGCGATGCTGCCTATGCAAGCCCGATCGCCCAAACGCGTGGTGCGATAACGCAGCGCTTGAGCCCAACCGACGGCGGGCGTGTACTGTGCGCCGACACCACCACATACCGGCAACACGCAGGGACCCGCCTTGCGGGGCAAGTTGAACACCACGCCGATATCGCGGCCCTCGCTCATCCCGCCGGCACGCATCATGGTTGAGGCAAGCGCCTCTTCGAGCGAAAGGCCGAGTCCGAGCAGCAGCGGCCGCGAACGATAGTAGCCTCCAACACCATCTTGCTGACC
Source organism: Gammaproteobacteria bacterium (assembly GCA_025355165.1). Classification (GTDB taxonomy): domain Bacteria; phylum Pseudomonadota; class Gammaproteobacteria; order Steroidobacterales; family Steroidobacteraceae; genus Bog-1198. The sequence goes on from JANYAD010000104.1 coordinate 53,066, forward strand.
GGTGAGTTGCGCGCTCAACAACACTTGGGTCAACTCGTGTCCGCGAGCTGAGAATTGATATAGAACCTTGCGGTTCTTCAGCAGCGTGAATTCCTCCAGATCGTCGAGCGCGCGCGAAATACTGATTTGGCGTAGCACCGCACGCCACTCGGTCGCGGACTTGACGCTGCCGGAACCGGACTTCGCCGGGTGCTGCAAATGTAGGGAGCTGGCTACCATCGCAACCCTCGTGTGGATAGCCCAAGACTAGTCCATGCGCGCGCATGGATATCTCCAAAAGCGGCTACAAAATCAGCTATGATTGGTGGTAATCACCAAAAACACTTCAACAATAAGGGAAACAATGCCGTTTGATCGCTATGATGCCAAAATACTTGACGCGTTGCAGCGCGACGGCCGCGTATCGGTGGTCGATCTTGCCGAATCCATTGGCCTATCACCCACTCCCTGCGCGCGGCGTATCAAAGCCCTGGAGTCGGGAGGCGCAATCGAGGGTTACGCGGCGGTGCTCAATCCGCCCAAGGTAGGGCTTGCCGTGCTTGCCATTGTGCAAGTCAAGCTCACCGAGCACACCGACGAAACCGTGGCGCGCTTCGAGCGGGAAATTCAACTCATGGACGAAGTCACGAGATGCTTCGCGATGACAGGCAGCTACGATTTCATTCTGGAAGTCTACGGCAAAGACCTGGATGCATTGAGCAACGTGGTGTTAAAGAAGCTGATACGCGTGCCCAACGTGCGCGACATGCAATCGAGTGTGGTGCTCGCTACCATCAAGCGCAGCGCGCGCATTCCGCTCAGCCACTTGCAAAGCGTATGATTCGGCATTCGTCAGTCTTTAGGGGTGCGTATGCTGCGTATATTTTTGTTCGGGCTGATTGCGTGCGGCCTAGCGGGTTATTCCCGTTCGCAGTCGCCGAGCACCGCATGCCCCCTTCCGGCAGAACCGGCCGCCATCCCTGCGGCGATTGATGCCGCGATCAGCGGCGATGCAGATAAGGATCGCAGCTGCATGAAAGAGCTTTTTACTGCCGAGGCGCGTCTGGTAGCCGTTGACAGCGCCGCTGATCACGCAGCGAGCTATACCGTTCTGAGCGTTGATGAGTGGACCGCCCGCGCAAAGCAGCATGGCCATGCCTTGCTCGAAGAGAAACAAGTGAAAGTCGACGCCCAGCGCTTCGGCCGGATTGCCCACCTCTGGAGCACTTACGTTCTGCACATTGATGGCAAGCAGGTAGCGCGCGGCATCAACAGCATCCAAGCCATCAAGGTGAGCGGCGGTTGGCGAGTACTGGGGATTTTGTGGCAGACCGAATCGGCCGCGACGCCGCTGCCCAAGGCATTTCTACCCTAAAGTGGACCGGCTCTCGTTTCGAGGCCGGTCCGTCAAATCGCTTATTGCTTCAACGAAAGTGCAGATGCCTTTGCAGTGGCCTTGGCGGCGTTGTAGTCCGCTTCAGCCTGCTCCTTGCAGGTCTTTTGCGCATCGCCGCTTAAGCCAAGACAATTAGCCAGAGCGACTTTGCGGTCCCCGTCGGCTTTTGCCACCGCAAGGTTATAAGCGTCTTTCGCCGCCGTGTTATTGAAATCCACCAGCTTGTCATCAACTTTTTCCGCAGCCTTGTTCAAGTCTTTTTCAGCTTTCTTCTCGCTATTGGCCATTTCACCGGCGGCTTTTTGCTCAGCTTTCGCAACATCCTTCGCGACCGTTTCGGGATTCTTGGCGTTGTCGCATCCAGCCATCGTGAAAATAGCGACGACGATCGCCGAAGTTAACAGCTTATGCATATCTACCCCTTTTAAAATTATGAATGAACGCGCAAACATCCCTTGAGGGAAGCGGCGAGCGAACCATAGCTTAGCATCCCCGCTTGTTTGAACGCTCACCGGCAACGCCGCAGGCTTTGACAAGCGAGGCGTGCGAGGCCAATGTTCGGCGGATACCACATCGGAGAATGGAATGACGTGCTGGGGTTACCGTAATTGCGCGCTGATCGCGATCGTGATCGTTCTCGCGGCGCCATGCAATGATTCAATGGCCGCAGAGGGCTCCTCGGCGGTGCGCGAGCAAAGTTGGAAGCTTGACGGTCTGAGGGCGCCGGCCGACATCGTGATCGATCATTGGGGAATTGCGCATATCTTCGCGGCGAGCACGCACGATGCTTTTCTACTGCAAGGTTACAACGCCGCGCGCGATCGGCTTTGGCAAATCGATCTTTGGCGCAAGCGCGGCTTGGGACTGCTGTCGAAATCCTTCGGTCCCGCCTACATAGATCAGGACCGTGCGGCGCGCCTGTTTCTCTACCGCGGCGACATGGACAGTGAATGGGCTGCGTACGCGCCGCAGTCCAAGGCCTGGGTCGAGGCTTTCGTTCAAGGTGTGAACGCCTTTGTCGGCGAGGTGCAAAGCGGGTCCAAGGCGCTGCCATTCGAATTCAAGTTGACGATGAGCCAGCCCGAAACGTGGGCTCCGGAAGATGTACTACGCATTCGCAGTCATGCGCTGGTGTCGAACATAACCTCGGAAGTGGCTCGCGCCCGCGTGGTTTGCGCGGCCGGTCTGAAGGCGGATCGGCTGCGCCGCAAGATTGAACCCGAAGTGCACAAAATGGTGATCCCTTCGGGCCTCGATCCGTGCGATGTGCCCGCCGATGTGCTTAAAGATTACCTATTGGCTACCAAGGCCGTGGATTTCAGAGCACTCGATCCGGCCGATCGGCATGCCGAGCTGACCGCCGAGCAGCAGCTGGCCGCAGCAATCGATGCCCAGTCCCTCGAAGGCTCGAACAACTGGGTGATTGCGCCTTCGCGCACGCACACCGGCAGGCCCATCCTCGCCAACGATCCACATCGCCAACTGGGGCTGCCTTCGCTGCGGTACGTGGTGGGATTGAACGCGCCCGGTTTGAATATCATCGGCGCGGGCGAGCCGGCGTTGCCCGGAATTTCCTTTGGACACAACGACGACATTGCCTTCGGCATCACGATATTCGCAATCGATCAAGAGGATTTGTATGTCTATGAACTGAAAAAGGGGGATCCGGAGAGTTACCGCTACCGATCCGGCTGGGAAAAAATGCGCGTGATCCGGGAGACGATCGAAGTCAAGGGCGCCGCGCCGCGTGAGGTCGAACTGCGCTTCACGCGGCATGGACCGGTGCTGGTCGAAGATGTACCGCAGAATCGCGCGTTTGCCATGCGCACCGTGTGGACTGAGCCCGGCCTTTCGGGGTATTTTGGTTCCTCGCGCCTTTTTACGGCGAAAACCTGGGCAGACTTTAAAGCCGCCGGCAATGCTTGGGGTGCCCCGCCGCTGAACATGGTCTATGCCGACGTTGAGGGAAATATCGGCTGGATGGCTGCCGGCCGCGCACCGGTGCGCAAGAATTGGGACGGCCTGTTGCCCGTGCCCGGGCAGGGTATCTACGAGTGGAGCGGTTTCCATGGCAAGGATGTGCTGCCCTCCATCCTGAATCCCCCGCAAGGATATTTTGGCACCGCCAACGAGATGAACCTGCCCGGCGGCTATCCCAACGAACAAAATCGCATTGCTTTCGAATGGACCGACCGCTCGCGCATCGATCGCATCAATGAACTGCTGGCGGTTAAAACGAATATGACCATCGTTGATTCTATGTCGATCCAGACCGATTCGGTCAGTGTGCAGTCAAGGCGCGCGGTAGCGCTGCTTGGATCGTTATCATCTGCAGATCCGGAAATCGCTCAGGCACTGGCCGCGCTCAAAGCATGGGATCACGATGAGGCCACCGCGAGCGCAGCGGCCGCCCTGTATGAGGTGTGGGCGACGAAACATCTCGGCAGGTTAACTGTGGCTCGAGCCACGCCCGAGTCGGCGCGCAAGCTGTTGGGCGATGCGCATCTGGAGGCGGTGATCGAATATCTTGAGCGCCCCGATACTGCGCTAGGGTCAGATCCGCGAGGCGCTCGCGACGCGATTTTGTTGGAAAGCCTGAGGGCGGCCGTGCAAGAGTTGAAACAGCGTCTGGGACCCGCTGCCACTTGGACATGGGGCAGGTTGCATCGAGCGACGTTCGAGCCCGCCGTCGCGGTGTTAGCGGATCCTGAGTTGCACGCGCAGATCTCGGCCGGACCCCTGCAAACGCCGGGTTCTGCGTCCACGCCGCGCGCGCAAGCCTATCGTTCCTCTGATTTCTCCGTGGTGAGCGGCGCCTCCGTGCGCATGGTCATGGATGTGGGCGCGTGGGACAATTCAATGGTGATCAATACACCCGGCCAGTCCGATGATCCAATGAGCGCGCATTATCGCGATTTATTTCCGCTGTGGGCCGCAGGATCATACGTACCGTTAAGATTCAGCCGGGCCGCCGTTGAGCGCGATGCGGAAGAACTGATTCATCTCGTCCCTGGGCGCTAGTGTTATGAAGAAACTGAAACACGAATCCGAATTATTCAAAGCTGCGCTGTTAGCCGGCGTCAAGTATGCGGAAGGCCGCAAAGCAGTCGAATTCGAAGCGACCGACTCGGCGAGCGACAAGGCGTTGTATGTGTATCGGCTTTTGGTGCACGACAAAGTGATTGCCCCGATGCCGGAGGAGCAAGTGAGCGAGAAGACGATTCGGCATCGGCTGGCCACCTGGTACGCCCATCAATTGCCGAAGGGCCATCCGCTGAGCGACTAGGTGGCGCTGAGGCGGTGCAATGAGTTAGTCGTAGAGGTATCCCATGGGCAGTCCGAGGCGCAGACACGACTGCACCGCAGGACTTGCAGGCAACACTATCCGGTTAGCTGCTGCGCCAGCCATTCGCGTCAGCCAGCGCTCATGCGCAGCGAGACCCGCCCGTTCCATTAGTCCAAGTTGCTCCCTGATCCGCGGGGGAATGAGCTCAATCGCGGCCCGCACCAGCATCGGCTGCATCCATCGAAGCGGGCGCGGGAACGCCGGCGTCCTGCCCATGATGCGCAAGAAATCAAAGATGATTGACGAGGGAGCAAATTGCGCCGCATTGGCTTCCAAGAGCGTATTCATGTCAGTCACGGAGCGCGGAGAATCAAAGGCGCCATAGCGCTCCGCGGACGGGATACCCTCGGCATAGAAGCGGTCGAATTCTGAAACGCTGAGCGGTTCTGCGTACTGGTGGTAGGCTTGCGCGAATCCGAATGCGGCCGTGGCGTGCACCCAGGTAAGTAAGCGCGGGTCATTGGCCGAATACTGGGCTCCCGCAGCGGTAGTGCCCTGAATCGATTCGTGCATCTGCACAACGCCCGCGATCATGGGTTCAGCGATGCTACGTGCCCCATACACGGTGATCATCGCCGCCAACCCCGTGCGTTGCAGGCGCTTCAGGGGGTTCTTGCGAAACGAGGAGAATTCCCACACCCCGGCCCGCACCGAGGGTTCCGCCAATTCGAGTATGACGGCCGCGGTTCCACCAACGAACAGCGCGATTGGATTTTTAAAAACGCGCCACGCTATCGAGTGCGGCGGCACCAGTGCCTCTTCACTCAAAGGATGAGAGAAATCGGTGCCGCGGCTCGACTGTCCATACAGGAAAGAATGCAGGGTGGCATCGAGGTGACGCACCAGGAGAGCGGGCAATCGAATGGCGGAAATCATACAATTTGCACCGACCCATCGCAGCCGGTTAAAGCTCGGGGCTTTTCTCGGGCACCGTTCTTGCGGCGGGCGCGCCGTCGAGGATTACCTGTTCCAATACAGCGAGATATTCCAGATAGCGCTTACGTCCCAGCGCGCTTATCCGATAAAAGGTCTGAGGACGTTCTCGCTCAGGGCCTTTGACAAGACAAACGAGTTGCGCCTCTACAAGCACTTGCAAGTGGCGGTTCAAGTTTCCATCCGTGAGCGCACACAATTTTTTCATTTCCGGAAACGGCATGCCTCTGGAGTGTGTGACGAGGCAGGTGAGGACGCCAAGCCGAGCGCGCTCGTGGATCACCCGGCTAAGCCCGTCATAGGCGAAGGGCGACCCGGATTGCGTCTTTCGGTTAACTTTCTGCACCGGTGTCTTCATATCCATAACGTAACACAGCGGCCACCAACAATTGCCCGACGCCGAACGGTATACCCATCGCCCAGGGCGAGAGTACACGGTGGCCGCCGCTCAGCAACAAACAAACGAGCCCCGCCGCCAGATACCAAGCCCCTACGGCGAACATTTGCCGGGGCAAAAACCGGCAGGACGCGAACACGCCCAGGCTAAACATCACTGCCCATAATCCCGGGAGCATCCACGAGGCTTCCGGCGCCACCCGCGTGAGCACCACCGTCAGCAGGATTCCGACCACAATGCAGGGAAGAAACTGCTCGACAGCAGCCTGGATCATTTCCACGGCAATTCCGGAGTGAACTTTCCTCACCCGGAGCGTGGTTTCTAGCGCCGCCAGAAACACCGCTACCGCGGCGGTCGATATCCAGATCAAAAGAAAGAACTTTATATCGCCATTGGGCCAGCGGACTTGAGCCGCGGCGACCCCAAGCGCCAAGACGCCGCTCGAGGCGATGGATAAAGGGCCATAGCCGCGAAATTGCGTCCCGCGCGCGACCTGAGTACGGATCGCGCTGATATCTTCAAGCGCTTGGCGCAGCTCCAGCATGATGGACCCGATTTTCTAAATCCTAAGGGCGACTGACATAGCAAAGGTAGCGCCTCTCGCGACCCGATGCCACCTTCAGCGAGTCCCGACCACCACCACCACGAACGAATTGGGAACTAGCGACGGGCGAGGGTGCGGCTGATCGGTTGTTGCGGCAGGTGCAGCGCCGAAATCAGCGGTAGCAAGGTATATCTTCCCGGTTTTCTCGTCGAGGGCCATGGTGCGTGCGCCCTTTTGCGTTTGCACAGTGTCGACAACCGTGTAGCGGTCAGCGGAGTCTTGATGCGCGACCGACAACGTGCCTTCGCCATTCGAGCTCAACACCAGTGCGCGATTTTCATCGTAGGCGGCGGCATCCGGGTGCTCGCCGATGGCCACGCGTGCAACCTGCTTGCCGCTGTTGGCATCGGTCACGGCCATCACCTTGCCGTCGCAAACTGAGAATAGTCGGTGATGGGAGCCATCGAGTGCAAGACCGCTCGGGCTGTTGCAGCCCGGCAAGGGCCAGGTGCTCGTCACCGTCAGCTTTTGCGTATCGATCGCGACCATCTGGCCCGGATCGCTCTCGATATTCACGAAGATTTGACCATGGCCGTCGTCGACGGCAAATTCCGGCTTGTCCGGCACAGGTATTGTCGCGACAACCGCCAGGCTTGTCGCGTCCAGAACCGTGACGTTTTTGCTCATGCCGTTGAAGGTGAAGACGTGCTTGCCGGTGGGTTCATACAAAATCGCATCCGGATTGCCGCCCGGAATCTTGGCTTCCTGGATGACCTTAAGGGTATCAAGTGCAAAGGCGGTCACTGAGTTCGACCGTCCGTTGCTTGCGTAACCGCGATTCAACTCTTTCGCGAGCGCAACGCCGTGCACACCTTGCGCCGTGGGAACGGAGCCCAGAAGTTTGCCCGTTTCCGTGCTGATGACATCAACGCGGTTCGCGCGCGTGATGAAAAGCCGCTGTGAGCCGGAGTCCAAAGTGAGGTAATCCCAACCGCCTTCGCCGCCGATTTTCCAGCGTTGCAAGACCTCCATCTTGGCATCGGCGGCACTCGCCTGAAGAATCGGCGCGGTCACAAATCCCGTGCAAAGACTCAGCTTGAAAAACACGCTCAAGACGGGGCGAATAGTCGGCATGGGAGACTCCTGGGACCAGATTCGATGCAGCAGAAGCGACCTACTATGCCTCAGGATAAGAAGAATATCCTTACAAATTTGTATGTGAAAGCGAGAGTGGGGTCGCTTACTGTCGCAATGCAGAGCTGTCGAGGAACGGGCGTGGAGAACAGTGTCGCCCGCCGTATAAATCCGGTGAAAGTAGGCATTGAGAGCGCGCGGCGGCACGATTCCCTCTATTGTACAAAGTGCACAGCAGGGAACTTGATGCGTCCTTCATCATAAGATCCGCTGCGCACGGCCGGCTGTTGACGGCGGCGCTATTTGCTATTCTGTTTTGCCGGCAAACCACGCAAATGCGCCATGAAGAACACGCCGTCGCTGCGCTCGACAACGTCGTGATAGGGTTCCAAGAATGAGGTTTAGGGTCTACTTCGGCTTGATCGCATTGAGCATCGTTGATGTGGGGTGCGCGCTGCATGAAGTTGCGCCAAAAGATCCGCAGCTGCCGGCCGCGTTTGAGAATCGCTCATCCGATAACGCACAAGATTGGCCTAGCCAGGATTGGTATAAGGGCTTCGGCAGTCCCGAGTTGCAAGCGCTCATTGGTCAAGCCGCGGGCAGCAATCTTGATTTGACGATGGCGCGCGCGCGTGTCAGACAAGCCGATGCGCGCGCGCGTCAAGCGCACGCCGCAATTTTGCCGAGCCTCGATGCGAACGGAAATGCGAATTATCTCGCCGGCCACTCCGCGCAGGGCAGTGCGCATGAAGCCGATTGGGCGGCGCTGCTCTCGGCTTCCTACGAGATTGATTTTTGGGGCAAGAATCGGGCCAGCGCGCGCTCCGCAAGTTTGCTGGCGCAGGCCTCAAAAGCCGACCGCGATACGATCGCGCTGACAACTCTTGCCGGCGTCGCCAACAACTATTTTCAGGTCTTGTCGCTGAGCGATCGCCTTAAGAATGCGGCATCGAACCTCGACGCCGCGCAGAAGTTGCTCACCGTAATTCAGTTCCGCTATGAGGCGGGGTTATCCAACCCCGTTGAGCTTGCGACCCAAAAAGCAGTCGTGGCAACGGCCGGCTTGGTCATCCCCGACCTTAACCAACAACGTTCCGAGGCGCTCGCTGCGCTCGCGATTCTGTTAGGACGTGCTCCGGAGGGGTTTTCGGTGGACGGACAAACGCTCGATCCGTTGATCGAGCCCGCGGTGGGTTCTGGGCTGCCTTCTGAACTGTTGACGCGTCGGCCCGATGTGTTCATGGCGCAGGCCAATATGCGCGCCGCAAATGCGGATTTGCTCGTCGCGCGCGCGGCGTTGTTCCCCTCGTTCACGCTCACGGCCAGCGGCGGTGTGCAAAATCCGGCACTAAATGCCGCCATCCTCAGCCTGAGCGGTGTAGGACAGACCTTAAATCTCGGCGCGGCGATTACTCAACCCATCTTTAACGGCGGCCGTTTGCGCGCCGCGAGAAGCGAAGCTGAAGCCAAAGAGGAAGAACTGGTGGCCGCCTACAATGCAGCCATCCTCTCTGCGCTGGTGGATGTGGAAAACGCGCTCTCGGCGTTGCGTCACCTGGACGATGCCAGGCCCTTGCAGGAAGAAAATCTGGCGCAAAGCGTGCGCGCCTTCGAGGGGGCATCTATTCGGTATAAGGCCGGCGCCCAAGATTTCCTGACGCTTCTCGAGGCGCAACGCACCTTATACGCCGCGCGCGAGCAATACACACAGTACAAGCTGGCTCGATTTCAAGCGCTGGTCGCGCTTTGTAAAGCGCTCGGCGGGGGCTGGCAAGTGCAATCGCCCGTGACTTCCAACAAGGAAATTCGATGAAGACCCAATGGCTGCTCGCGGCCGCCGGCTGTTCTGCCCTCCTGATGCTGGGCGGATGCCAAAAGTCGCCACCCGACGATCAAGCAAAATCCGCACCGCAAGCGAAATCCGCAAGTGATCCCAAGGCAGGCGAGGCGAAGTCAGCTACCGATGCGAAGCCCGGCGATGCCGCGCAAGCCGAAGACAAAGCAGAGGCTAGGGATGCTGAAAAACCCGCCGGCGAGGTGACTTTGACGCAGGAGCAGATCGGAAAAATCAGTTTGCAGATTGACCAGATCGAGGCGATCGAGCACGCCGAGGAGACGGCAGGCTACGGCGTGGTGATTCCCCATGAAGCCATTGCCACCGGCGTTGCGGAACTTGCCACCGCAGAGGCGACCGAAAAACAAAGCCGCTCGTCGCTGAACAGAATCAAGCGTTTGGCCGGCACGCCGGGCGCCATGTCGGCAGATGTGGAAGAGGGCGCTGCACAGAAGGCCGCGGTGGATAGCGCCGCGTTGATGTTGTCGAAACAGCGCCTCTCCTCGACCTATGGGCAAAATCCACCGTGGGCGAAAGGCGGCAACCAGAGCCTCCTGCCGGGTCTGGCCAACGGCACGATTCAGCTGGTACGAGTTACCTTCCCGTTGGGCGCCGTGCAAGGCGATCCTCCTAAGACGCTGCGCGCCGCGCGGATCGGCACCTCGGCTGGCAGCAAGGGGTGGAATTTGAGTTCCCCGTGGCCGGCCCCGGCCGATGCGACGGTTCCCGGACGCAGTTTCTACGCGCTGCTGCGTGCGAAGGATGTGGGCGAGGGGGAGAGGATTCTGGTGTGGGCACCGACCGGCGCGGCGCAATCAGGTGCGCTGGTACCGGGAGAAGCTGCGGTCATCAGCGACGGTAAATACTGGTGCTACATCGAGGAGAAGGTCGGTACCTACGTCCGGACTCCGGTAGACACTTCCAAGCCTTTCGCGGATGGATATTTCGTCACCACAGGCGTCAAGCCGGGCGACAAGGTTGTCGTCAAGGGCGTGGCGCAGCTGCTTGCGCAGGAATCAAATTCCGGTGCGGAAACCGATTAGATGATGCGCGCCATCGTAAGCCTGTGCGTGCGTCACTTCGGCGCCGTGACCGCGTTGAGCCTTTTTGCATTGATTCTGGGGGCTTGGGGTGCAATTCGTTCTCCGTTGGACGTGTTCCCCGAGTTCGTGCCCTCGCAGGTCGACGTTCAAACCGAGGCCCCGGGGTTTGCACCGGAACAGGTTGAGCAGCTGGTGACCAAGCAGGTCGAGAATGCCGTCAACGGAGCGTCCGGCCTGGCCACGCTTCGGTCCGAATCCATTCCGGGACTCTCGGTGGTGACGATCACATTCACGGATGGGGTTGATGTTCACATCGCCCGGCAAGGCATTTCGGAGCGTCTATCCGAACTCGGCAGCAGCCTTCCCGCCGGCGTGGGCACGCCCAAGCTCTCGCCGCTGGTCTCGAGCACGATGGATTTGCTCAAGATCGGCCTATTGTCCGACAAGGTGGACGCCTTCGCGCTGCGCGATGCGGCCGACTGGATCATCAAGCCGCGCTTATTGGCCGTACCCGGCATCGCCCACGTGCTGGTCTTTGGCGGGGATGTGCGCCAAATCCAAATACAGCCTGATATGGCGAAGCTCGGAAGTTTCGGCGTTACGCTGACGCAGCTAGCCGATGCCGCGCATTCGGCCTTGCCGATGAGAGGCGCGGGTTTCATCGACCTCGCGGCGCAACGCGTACTCATCAAGTCGCCGACCCCGCAACCCGATATCGATGCCCTCAGTCAGGCGGTTGTGATTGAGCGCGGCGCCACGCCCATACTGCTGGGCGATCTGGCGCAAGTGAAAATCGCGCCGGCGCTCAAATTCGGCGATGCCCTGGTCATGGGAAAGCCCGGCGTGATGATGTCTCTCGCCAGCCAGTATGGCGCGAACACCCTGACCTCGACGCTCGCGGTCGAAAAAGCGCTGAAAGATTTGGCGCCCGCACTGAAAGCGCAAGGCATCGCCCTGTACCCGGCGTTGCATCGGCCGGCGAGTTTCATCGAGCGTGCGTTGGGCAATCTAAAAGACTCGCTCATGATCGCCGCTATTCTGATTTTGGCCGTGCTGTATTTGTTTCTCCGTGATATTCGCGCCGCGCTGATTGCCTTCACCGCCATTCCTTTATCTCTGCTGGCGGCAATCGCCGTGCTCGATCGGATGGGCCTGACGCTCAACACCATGACGTTGGGCGGGTTTGCGGTTGCCTTGGGCGTGCTGGTCGATGATGCCATCATTGGTATTGAAAATATCCTAAGGCGCTTGCGCGAGAACGGCGCGCTACCGCAACCTAAGCCCAGGCTTAGCGTGGTGCTCGAGGCATCTCTCGAGGTGCGGGGACCGGTGATCTACGCCACCGCCGTGGTGGTTGCCGTTTTCTTGCCTGAGCTTTTCACCTCAAGCGTTCAAGGTCACTTCGTCGGTCCGCTGGCATTGGCCTTCATATTTGCCGTTCTCGCCTCGCTGCTGGTGGCCATGACATCGACCCCAGCACTGTGCGCACTTTTTCTAAGGCGCCACGATGCGCGATCCGAACCGCGGTGGCTGGTGCGGCTGAAGAGCTGGCAGGGGTCCGCGGTCACCGGCGTGGCTAACCATTTTCGACTCGTCGCGGCGCTGCTGGTCGCCTTGGTATTGGCCGCGCTGGCTGCATTGCCGTTTCTGGGCGGCACATTCATGCCGGATTTTCGCGAAGGACATTTTGTCTTGCAGGTCTCGAGTGCCGCCACCGGAACCTCGTTGGAGGCCATGCTCGACATGGGGAAGAAAATCAGCGCGGAAGTGTTGGCATTGCCGTATGTCTCGACCATCGAGCAGCAGGTGGGCCGAGCGGAGCTCGGCGAAGACACGTGGGGCCCTCACCGCAGCGAATTCCATGTGGAGTTCAAGTCCGACGCGCAGGTCGATCAACACCAGGCGCAAGAGGAACTACGCAAGATTTTATCGGGTTACCCCGGCCTGCAAAGCGAGGTGGTGACTTTTCTCGGCGATCGCATCAGCGAGAGCTTGAGCGGAGAAACTGCGCAGGTGGCGGTGAAGGTTTTCGGCGATGATTTAGCGGCGCTCGACGCCACGGGCGATAAAATATCCGCGGTGCTGGGTAAGATTCCCGGCGTGGTCGATTTGCAATTCAAACACCAGGGCGGCACCCCGGCCATCGCGATCGAACTGATCCCGCGGGCCATGGCAGCGACGGGTCTCAAAGTCCAAGACGTTTTGGATACGGTCGAGTCGGCGTATGCGGGCGCGCTGGTGGGACAAACTTTTCAGGCGACGCGCACGGTGAGCGTCGTGCTATTGCTGCCCGATGAATTGCGCCATCAACCCACGCAATTGGCAAAACTGATGATTACCAGCCCGGCAGGGCCGGTGCCGCTGTCGCAGATCGCGCATCTTTCGGTAACCCAAGACCGTTACAGCATCCAGCACGACGGCGGCCAGCGGCGCATCAGCGTGACTTTCAACGTTGGCAAGGGATCGTTGCAAAAGATCGTTCAGCAAGCACAACAAGCCATCGCCCGATCCGTGGTGCTGCCGCCTGGCGTCTTCGTGCAATTTACCGGTGCCGCCGAGGCAGAGGCGCAAACGCGCAATGAGCTCATTATCTATTCCGGCTTCGCGCTTGGTTTGATCATACTGATTTTGTTCGTCTCGTTTCATTGGCGCGCGAACAGCTGGCTGGTGCTGGCCAATCTACCGTTTAGTTTGATCGGCAGCGTCTTGGCGATTGCGCTCACCGGAATCGGCATCTCGTTAGGATCGGTGGTCGGGTTGGTGACTGTATTTGGCATCAGCGCCCGCAATGCCATATTGCAGCTCGCGCATTACGAACATCTGGTACAGGTGGAGGGCGCCGCCTGGAATACCGCTTTGGTGATCCGGGGCGCCAATGAACGCTTCGTGCCCATCTTGATGACCGCTGCGGTCACCGCGTTGGGATTGGCGCCCTTGGCCTTCGGCATCAACCGGCCCGGTCAGGAAATAGAAGGGCCCATGGCCATCACGGTGCTGGGCGGCCTGTTGTCCTCAACACTGCTGAATCTGTTCGTCCTGCCCGCCCTCGCGCAACGCTATGTGCGAGTGCCGACCGAGCAGAGCGCCGATCCAATCGCAGACCAAGTTTAGAATCGCTTGCTGAATCCCACCGATAGGCCGTCCGGCAGCACCTGTACCGAGAGCGGTATCGCGCGCGTGGTCGACCAATAGCCGATCCCGGCTCCCAATAGACCGCCCGCGATCACGTCGGTTTGCCAATGGGCTTGGCTCTTGAGGCGCCCGATTGCATCGTAGACGGGCAGAAGCTCGAGCGACCACACCCACGGGTTCTCTTTGGCATAGTTGATGATAAAAGGCGTGACGAAGCTCTGCTGCAGGGTGACTTCCCCGCTCGGGAAACTTTGGCAGCAACTGCCTTTGCGCCATTCATTGGCACTTCCTTGGTAGGGCCGAGGCCGACCGGTAGCGTACTTGAGGATTTGCGCACTCAAACCGGAAATCACGGACGCATCGATAGCTTGCCAAAACGTGTGTCCCATCTTGTTGTCGTTGCCGAGCCATAGCGCGCCCGCGACCTCGGTTACTATCGCGGCAGTCTCCAAACCGGTTTGATATTTGCGCCCCCAAATGCCGCTCTGATCCAACGCAAGCTTCGAGTCGATGCCCAGCGGCCCGTCCGCGGCGAAACAACTGGCAGGAATTGAAATGGCCAACCACATCGCGGCGGCCGCCAGGAGCCTGGGGCCCGATTGCAGCGAACAAACCTTACGCATACTTAAGACCTTTTGGTTAAAGAACTTTGCAACGCAAAGTACATAAAGATGGGCTGCTGCGCAATACTTCGGATCCGGCAATGAAGCTTGAGAACCAATTGCACCCGCCGGCACATTGCTAGAACCTATCTCACGCTCGGGCAGGCCTTAAGGGGGCGGGGCGCTTGCCAAAGGTCAAGTGATCCGCGTCCCGGCAAGGCGTTTCCGATAAGCGCGGTGTAGGTTTAAAGTTAGTCGCCGGTTGAGGCGCGAAAACAACAACACTTTTTTTCGTTAACGCAATCATATATGGTATACCAGCACTAGAACATAACGCGGTGTGGCACACCGGCTACGTCGGTATCGATGGGGGATTTGGCAAATGGGATCGGGCGCAGCGCTTGCGGATTTTCCACGGCTGCGTCGTTTAATGCCCCCTTTCCCGTGTCGTTTACTGCCGCAGACCTGTATTCCCGTGGCCCGCAGGCTGTCGCGCGGGTTCTCGGACTATCGGTGTGGGCGAATAGCAGAAATGTACGCAGCACAGAGGACGGAACCACAGCTCATCAGGTGAGGTGGATCCTACAGTTTCCGGATAAACGACCTTACGAGGACTATAAAGATGCCCAATCTACGACTGGCAAAGCCTACGCTCATCGCGCTGGCAGCATGTGCTGCTAATTTTCTCGTCCAAGGCAGCGCCTTGGCGGACGATGCGCAGGAAAACAAAGCGCTTCGGGAACAAATGCGCCAGATGATGCAGCGCATGGACGCGATGCAGAAACAAGTGGAAGCGTTGACGCGACAACAGGCCGCGCCACCCGTCGTGACCGCACCGCCACCGCCGCCCCCGGCACAAGTGATCGTACCGCCACCGGTGGTAGTGGCCAAAAAAGCCGAGGAGACCGAGCCGCAACTCAAGAAGCTTCTTAGCGGTTTCTATGGCAGGCTGGACGTGTCGGCCGATTATGTATCGAAGGGGATCGACAACTTGCAAACGCCGCCTGGAAAAGCTCCACCGGTCGGCCGCAACGGCTTCCAGCCCGCGCTGTCCACGAACAAGTCCGCCATCGGCTATCGTGGAAGCCACAAGCTTAACGACAACCTGGATTTCATCTACCAGGCCGAAGCCTATATAGCGATTACCGCAGCGCCCGGTCCGAGCACTTCAAATACGTCGCAGTCCAGCGTCGAGCGGTTCGGGCTCGGGTACGGTGACAGCTACATCGGCTTCCGCGGTAAGGACTGGGGCAGCCTCAAGTTTGGAACGCTCTACGCTCCGTACCGGCAGTCGACTCAGCGCCTCAATCCTTTTGCCGAGATGCTCGGCGACTACAACGTGGTCATGGCCAACAGCGGCGGTGACAACCGTGTCGAGTTCGGTACACGGTTGGAGCACGCGATTATGTTCGAATCGCCAAAATTTTTGGGAAAAACGCTGAGCTTTGATGTCCTGTTCTCACCGGGCCAGAACCGAAGCTTTGACAATACAATTAAGTCGGCCGGGTCACCTGATTGCAACGGCGGCAACGTGCCGGGCAGCGGCAATTTGCCGCTCAACTGCGACGACGGCGGCTTTGACAACGCCTTCAGCGTGGACGTAAGGTTTGAGCGCGGGCCCTTCTATGCCACAGCCGCGTACGAACTACATAAAAGCGTCAACCGCAACAGTGATGGCATCGGCGCGAACGCTCCGGGGTATGCTGCCTTGGTTGCCAACAATAGTCCGTACATCGATTTTGCGGGTTTTGCCGCTCTGCCCCCCGATCAGCAGGCGGTGAGTTCGCCGGGGTACTTCGGTGACATCGCCGATGAGTCCGCCGTCAAAATCGGCGCACAGTATAAGTTCGGTTTCGGGCTGACCGTGAATGCAATCGCGGAACACCTGCGCCGCAAAGTTGCGGATGCACTTCAATTCCAGAACGAGCGGCAGCGAAATGGCACCTGGTTGGCCCTGACGCAAGCCTTGGACGAAAAGGACAATGTCAGTGCCGGCTGGGCGCATGCCGGAAGCACGCCGGGCGATCCGGGTGGCCAGCATAATTACAATCCGCTCAACACGGACGATCACGCCGATATGTTTGCGTTGCTTTATAAACATAAGTTCGACAAGTATTTGACTTGGTACGTCGACACGGCGCTGACCATCAATCATGGCAACGCGCACTATGACTTGGGTGCGGGTGGTCGCGGCTTGTCATACGACTGCCACGACGCCACCCACGCGACGAACATCGACTATAGCGGCGCGGGCCCCACCACGTGGGGTGGGTGCCGGCTGATGGGCTTCTCGACGGGGGTCGATTACCGGTTCTAGATCGATGATGTCGGTCGGTCCATCGTCACGATCCCTGTCGTGGCGATGGACCGGGTGGAGGGCGCCATATGAAGGAAATATCGCGACGGGTGTTTTTGCTTTCTTCGATTGCGCTACCGCTGGGCTGCTCACTGGCGCCAACCTTTCCAGGCGCCCGCGTCCCGGGTCAAAATCCTACCCTCAGCGTCCGTCCGCCAAATCCCGGCCAATGGTGGCGATACGCCAAGCGCGATGGTTTTACCGGCAAAACGGTGGAGACTCAGGTCGCTCGCGTCACGGAGGTGGGTGAAACCATCAATATCGAGCGTCGACGCGAGGCTCTAGAGAATGCGCACCAATCCTGGGGCTCAAAATGGCTGCTCGGGGACCGACCTGCGGGTGCGGCGGAGCTTCAAGGCGAGGTGCAGCAACCGTGGGGCATGGTTTTGGTTGATCCGCATTGGGATCTGTTACAGGTCTACGCGGCGCCCATTCCGTTGTGGCCGATGGAGCTGCGACCTGGGTGGTCGTCCACCTTCAATACGAAATTTAAAACCCCGCTCTCAGGATGGGAAAATTCTTGGCAACAGACGATGCGAGCGCATGCGTGGGAAAAAATCCGCGTCCCGGCAGGTGAATTCCTGACGCTGCGCTATACCAATCGGATTAATTTTACGCACCCTGAGTTTTCGCGGTCGGATTGCGTGCGCGAGGAAACACTGTGGCTTGCCCCCGAGGTAGGTCGATGGGTTTCGAGAAGAACTTCAGGGACTTATTATCTTAGGGACTCAGAAATCGATAGTCAATTCGACGAGGACTCCTATCATTGCGATCTGTTGGAGTGGAGTTAGCGCACGCCGCCGCTCGCCGCGCCCGTCTTGGGGGACATCGGCAAATCAAGCGTGGCTTCCGCCTCGCGCAGCAAAGCGCGATCATCTTGCAGCCAAGGATGAAACCCGGGGCGGAAAAAGCTCAGCCACGCCGGAATGATTTGCCGCAGCAAGCCGGGGTAGCCCAGCAGATACCACATCGTGCGCAGCCACGTGCCGGGCTTGTTGATGCCGTCCTGATCAAAGAACACTCCCATGTTCCGGATGCGTGCCCGTAAGAAAAAGTTGCTCACTTGCAGCATCACCAGGGAGCGAAATTTCCAGCGCTTGAACGCCGGCAATCCTTTCGTCACCTCGAGAAACGTGTCGAATGCCACAGCCTTGTGCTCAATCTCTTCCATGGCGTGCCACTTCCACAGCCGCGCGGCCTCGCTCGATGCGCCTTTGAAGTGCCGTGGGCTCTTCAGACACGCGTGGGCGATGATTGCCGTGAAATGCTCCAGCGCCACGGTCATGGCAAGATTGAGCGCGGGATGGCGGTCCTTTGCCTTCGCCAAGCGCTGTGCCAATTCGGATTCAATGACCGACACGTCGTATCCGGCATCTTGTATCTGGCGGTTGAAATGACTGTGCTCGCGGCTGTGCGCGGCTTCTTGTTTAATGAAGGCATCTATTTGCGCTTGCTGAGCAGGCGGCACCGCATCTCGGAAATGACGTACGCTTTCGATAAAAAAAGCTTCTCCCAGCGGGAAGGTCAATGACATGCCGTTGTAAAACGCGGTCGCGACCGGGTCGCCGCCGATCCACCACCGATCACAGGTGCGGCCGCGGCCAAACATGAGGTTGCGCGGATTGATGGTGAGATCGGCGGGGGTGGGAGATGCATGTTGCATGATGGGGACCTGAGAGTGGGTAGGCGTAAGGTAGACGCTATTTATGTATGCGTCAATAAAGAGGGATGGCGCGTCGATTATCGATTTCGCGATGCAGCAATGGCGTCGGCAAAGTAGCGCCGGCGCAGCGATGCCGAAACTCCCAGCACATCGCCTAGCAATACGCCCACGGATGATTCCGCGTACGCCGCAAAAGTGACAAGGAGTGCGACCCGCGCTATCTCTTTACCAGCGGCGCTGAGACCCACAGAGCGCTCGGCGATAAATTCCGAGAGCAACGTGTTCACTGGCTGCAGACGATTTGTCTCGCCTGAACGAACCAACCAGCCTAAAACCCGGCCCAAGCCGTCCCGGTCAAATAAGTCGAACACGCGATCGACCACGCGCCTGTAGTCGTGCTCCTTGCCGGCCATCTGCTGCCCCATCAGACGCAGGCCCGCAAGCACTTCGCGCACCAGATCTTCGGCAATCGCGGCATGCAAACCCGCGGCTGATCCAAAATGATGGCTGAGGTTGGGATAGGTCACGCCCGCGGCGTCGGCAACGGCGCGCATGGTCAGCACGTTTTCGCCGCCCTGAACGATGAGCCGTCGCGCTGCCCTAAGCGCCTGCGCCCGCATGTCGGCAGCAACTCGGCGAACTCGCTTTGGTTTCACCGAGCGGGGCTTTTTGGTCTTCACGAGACTTTGTAGTCTGCGTGATACGTCGGTTGCGGGCAATTGTTTACTTAATGCGTGCGCGGCAGTGAAGTCGCGCGCCGGCCTCGCCGATACTAAATTATGTCGACTGCTTTGCCTTGACATAAAGCGTTGGCCTGTCGCAGCCCAGAGACGTTGATCACGCTTTCATTCTGCCGGCTTCGCCAATATCTTGAGGCATCCGTACCGTTCTCGAAAAAGGATTTATGGCAACGCCGATCAACGCGCCAATGGCCAGTGAAATCTGGCATCTTAGCATCGAGGACCTGTTCCAGCCGGTCACCGAAGCGCAGCGTCTTGGCGGTGACGGGCCCTTCGTAATCAATCTCAGCGCGTCGACCGCGCCCATCAACACTCCGGCAAAAACATTTGACGGATGCCGTGACGCGCATATTTATCAGATTCAAGTGACCGAAGATGGACGGACGCGATATCGGCTTCGCCTGGGGCCCTTTGCCAAGGAAGACCAAGCCGATGCCGTCCTTGCCGAAGTTCGCGAGACCTACCCCGGGGCATTAACCGCGACCGCCGCTGCGTCGGACTTGCGCGTGATCGCGAGCATGCAACCAAAGGCCGAAGCTCAGGCATCTGAAGTGCAGAGTCGAGCTCAAGCCCTGACCAAAGAGTACGCCGAGGTGGAAGCCGAAATATCCATCGATATTTCGTTGCCCTCTACGGAACTCGTGGTTCCTCCTGGCCTTTCACCGGGCGTGGCGCCGGGGGTCACGCTAACCGTTGCGCCAAAAACCGATAGTCCGCCTGCTGCGGTACTGCCGGTTGAGCTGGCACCCGAGTGGGCGTTACCGAAGCGGGATATTGCTGCGCCAAGATCCGCCGCTGCGAGTCAGACTGCGAAAGCACCCACGCCGACGGCAGCGCCGAAAGCCGCCGCGCCTGTCATCACGCCGGTTCCGATTGCCGCCGACGCACCCGTGTTGACTGTGACGACCAAATCCAATTCTGCAACAGTTGCGTCTCCTGCAGCGGTTGCACCTAAAGCTGCGGCCGTTGCAGTAATGACTCCGCC
The DNA here is from genome assembly GCA_025355165.1 of Gammaproteobacteria bacterium. GTDB lineage: Bacteria > Pseudomonadota > Gammaproteobacteria > Steroidobacterales > Steroidobacteraceae > Bog-1198. The sequence goes on from JANYAD010000104.1 coordinate 73,150, forward strand.
GACTGCCGCGAGTCAGCCTGCGAAAGCACCCTCGCCGACGGCAGTGCCCAAAGCCGCCGGGCCTGTCATCACGCCTGTTCCGATTGCCGCCGACGCACCCGTGTTGACTGAATCGGTAACGCCCAAATCCAATTCTGCAACAGTTGCGTCCCCTGCAGCAGTTGCACCTAAAGCTACGGCCGTTGCAACAATGACTGCGCCGCGCGCCGCCGCCGCAAGTCAGCCTGTGACAGCACCCTCGCCGACGGCAGCGCCCAAAGCGGCCGGGCCTGTCATCACGCTTGTACCGATTGTCGTCGACGCACCCGTGTTGACTGAATCGGTAACACTCAAACCCAAATCTGCAACCGCTGCGTCTCAAGCCAGGCCTGCAGTTGCACAAAAAGCTGCCGCCGTTGCAGCAATGACTGCGCCGGCCTCCGCGGCGCCGATCAAGCCTGCGACGCCGCAAGTTGCAGCGGTCGCCGCTGCGCCGGTTAGAGCCGCATCGGCTGCTGCGCAACCCCGTGCCGTGACACCGAAAGTGAAGTCAGTGGCGAAGACGAGCATTTTCGCTCAGGCCATCGCATCTGCGCTGAGGTCGCCCGAGACGAAGCCGCGACCCGATGTCAAAGCTCCGGCCTCGCAGCCTGCATCACTTCGCCAAGTAGTCGTTGCAACGGCCCCGGCCCCCGCCCCGCGCGAGGTTAAAAAACTCGACAAGCCCCTTGAGAGTTTGGAGTTTACTCAAACCGTGCGGGCGTTGACGGCGAAGGAGCTGGAAAGCATCGACTCGTCGCGCTGGTTCGTCATTCAATTGGCCTTGGCGGACCGCGCATTTGATCCCGACGCAGTTCCGAACCTGGATATCTTCAGCGAATACCGCTTGTACTCCGTGGCGGGTATCGATCAAGGCCGCGTCGTGCATGCGCTGCGGCTCGGGTTTTTCCGCGAAGAGATTGGAGCGGTCGCGGTGGCAAGTTATCTGGCCGAATATTGGAGCAAGCCGAGCATCAAACGCGTCAGTGTTGCCGAGCGCGAGCGATTTGCGAATCAAAAAGTGGAAGCGCGCAAGGATGTAGGGGCGACCGGCACTCACGCGATCATCGAGATTACCGACGAACTGGTCGTGCCGCGCAAGCGAACGCCTCACCAGCACGTGCCCGCGGCCAAATCTCCAAACCAGCCGAGCAGATCCTAGCGGTTTGAATTGCGCCGTGCAGCCCTTGCTTGACGCGCAATCTCAACGCATCAGTCAGGGTTGACTGCCTAATCCGATTCGACACCGGCTTGTACGATGGTTACCGGCCAGCATGTTGGCGGGAGCGCTGGCGGCGTTCCACAAAAGGGTAAGAGCGATGCGGATCGCCATTGGCAGCCTCCGCGGAGTTGGCCGAGTACTCCGGGCTGAAACCGCGCAGCTGCACGACGACCGGCAGCACGCTCGCGTCTTGCGCGAGCGCTTCGGGGGCCGACAATCGCGCCGCGTGGAGCTCATTGCGGGTCAATTCCCTATGCCGCTCAACCCCATCAGCCTCTTTCCAACCCATCAAGACCGCTATGAGGTAAGCGGCCGACAATGCGAAGCCGGCCAGGACGACGACCATCAGCACCCCATCGAAGCCCATTTCATCCACCCTTCAACGATCCAACTGGCACTCACCGTCTACCCTTCCATGCGGCGGACGATAGCAAGGTGCCGTTTTACTGTTGACCAATATTTTAACGCGGGAGTCGGTTTCCGTAAACACCCTGGGGGCTGCTTGATATAGGTGCACACATACGTGCCAGCGGGTGTTTGCAAGGGTTTTGACATATGCAGCGGGTCTACGATCGCTGTATCGCGGCCGGGTCAAGCGGTGCAAAGCGGTGCAGCAAGCCATCTCCAATACGTTCAATCTTCAGTGCGCAACTTGGCGACCCCTGCGGCAGTTAGTTCCGAGCCCTTGACGCCATACCGCGCGGTCACGAAGTTAGCTACGGCGGCGATCTCGCTATCGGAGTAGGTGCTCCCAAAGGCGGGCATGTTATCCGGGTCAATCAATACATGACGCTCGCCGCCGTGGATGATGACTTGTGCGACATTGTTGCCGCTGGGGTCGTTGACCGAACGCGTCCCCAGCAGCCTCGCCAAGGGAAGCACTGGGCTGGCACCGCTCCAGCCGTGACACCCGGCGCAGGCACCTTCATAGACTTCCCTGCCGTTGGGGTCTGAGGCGCTCGTATCCAGCTGCGCGCTTGTCGCAGGGGTGGTGCGCGGCTCCGGAAGGCCGGATGCGACACTTGGCACGGTGCGTAGATACGCCACCATTGCCGTGATGTCGCTGGGTTTCAAATGGCTTAAGCTCTCGTCGACCGCCTCTCCCATGGGGCCGGCCGCCGTTCCGCGGTCCTGCGCATGCCCTGTCGACAAATAATGCGCCAAGTCGGCATCGCTCCATGCGCCGACACCGCCGCTGCGATCGGCTGTTATGTTGTAGGCGCGCCAACCACTTTGAACAGCCCCGGCGAATTTCTGCCGGTTGTTCAATGCAAAGAGAAGATTGCGCGGCGTGTGGCATTCACCGCAGTGTCCCATTGCCTCGACGAGGTACGCGCCTCGATTCCATTCCGCGCTGCGATCAACATGAGGTTCAAAGCGCTTATCGGGGTTGAAAAGGGCCGACCATATACTCATCAGGCCGCGCTGATTGAATGGAAATGCCAGCGTATTGGCCGGCGCCGTCGCGTGCACCGGTTTGAGTGAAAATAAATACGCCTTGATCGCGAGGGCATCGGCATCCGACATGTACGTGTAACTGGTGTATGGCATGGCCGGGTAGAGCTTGGTGTGGTTGCGGCCTACACCGCTGTGTACCGCTTCCAGGAAATTCGCATCGCTGTAGCTGCCGATTCCGGTTTGCGGATCCGGCGTGATGTTGGTGGAGTAAAGCGTTCCGAACGGCAGCACGAAGGCACGTCCCCCTGCGAATGGCTCTCCGTCTTTTGCGGTATGGCACACCACGCAATCCGCGGCGCGCGTTAGGTACTCTCCGCGCTCGACGAGGCTGGCCGATTGCAGATCCGGCGCTACGCCTGTCGGATCCTGCTGGTGATAGGCAGCGAGTGTAACGGTCTTGCTGCCCGCGAAGTCCAAGGGATGCGGACCAAATACAACGTAGGCACTGAGGAGAAGCGCGATGCCGAGAATTACCGCCAGAGTCCACAATATGGGGTGTGATTTCATGCGACACCCAATTTGGGGAAGGGAAGCACGTGCATACGTTTTCCGGTTGCCGCGAACACTGCGTTGGCCACAGCTGGTCCGATGGGCGCGACGCCCGGCTCGCCCACACCGGTCGGCGCTTCATTTGACGGCATGATGTACACCTCGACCTTGGGCATTTCATTCATTCGAAGCACTCGGTAATTGTTGAAGTTGTCCTGCTCGACGCGGCCGTCTTTGAGCGTCACCGCACCATGCAGCACCGCCCCGAGTCCGAAACCGATTCCGCCTTCCATCTGCGCGGTAATGATGTCGGGATTGATCGGCGTTCCACAGTCCACCGCACACACCACACGATCCACCTTTATATTGCCCTCTTTGTCGACGCTCACTTCAGCGACCTGGGCGACCAAGCTCTTGAACGCTTCCGCGACTGCGATCCCACGCCCTTTGCCCGCCGGCATCGGGCCGCTGTTCCAGCCCGCCTTCTCGGCAGCCAATTCCAGGACGGCTTTCATGCGCGGTTGGTGCTCGAGTAGCGAGCGTCTGAATGCGAATCCATCGACACCGGCGGCGTGCGCCGCTTCATCAATAAAAGCTTCCACCGCAAAAATGGTGTGCGAGCTGCCCACCACGCGCCACCACAAGACGGGAACGCCGGCCTTGGTCGTCGACAGCTCAACGGCGATGTTGGGTATGGCATACGGGATTGTGGCTGCGCCCTCCACCGAAGTGGGATCGATGCCCTCCTTGATGCTCGCGGCAAATGGCGTGCCCGCCATGATCGATTGACCCACAATGACGTGGCGCCATGCGGTCAACTGGTTTTGTGCATTGAGGCCCGCTTCGAGCTTGTGAAAGTACATGGGCCGATAGAGTCCGCCATGGATGTCGTCCTCGCGCGTCCACTGCAGTTTGATTGGCGTACCGTCGGCTCCGTACGCCTTCGCGATGGAGACTGCTTCGACGATGTAGTCCGACATGGAATTGGCGCGCCGACCAAAGCTGCCGCCCGCATACAGGGTATGGATGCTTACCTGCTTCGGATCCAAGCCGGCAGCTTGCGCTGCATTGGCCTGATCGATGGTCTGGAATTGATCTCCGGTCCAGATCTCACAGCTGGCGGCGTCAAGTTTGACGACCGCATCGAGCGGCTCCATGGGTGCGTGCGCCAGATACGGAAATTCGTAGCTGGCGGATACGGTGCGCGATGCCTCGCCCATCGCCTTCCTGGCGTCTCCCTCTTTGCGCGCGGAGGGAGCGGGTTGATCGGCGAGACGCCGATACTCGTCCATCATCGCCGCCGAACTGCGCTTCTCGGCATGGCTGTCGTCCCACTCTACTTGCAGTGCATCGCGTCCTAGCTTGGCGGCCCAGAAATTTCTCGCCACCACGGCAATACCGCGCGGCACCTGGACCACTTTGACAACACCCGCAACGGCGCTGGCCGGGCCGGGGTCGAAGGATTTCACCGTGGCACCGAAAAGCGGCGGGCGCTTGAGCAGCGCTACCAGCATTCCGGGCAGCACCACATCCAAGGTGAATTGCGCCGTGCCGTCGGTTTTTGACGGCACATCGACGCGCGCGGGTCGCCCGCCGATGAGCGTGAAATTCTTCGGGTCTTTCAGCGTGACGGTGTCGGGCACCGGCAGGGTGATCGCGGTCTTCACCAGAGAGCCGTAGCTCGCCCGGCGTTTGCTCGGTGCGTGTGAGACCACTCCCTTATTAACGGTCAGCTCGTTTACCGGAACATGCCACTCTTTCGCAGCCGCAGAAACCAAGATCGCGCGTGCCTTGGCACCTGCGTCGCGAAGCTGCGCGTATGAGTTCGCCATGGCCGAGCTGCCGCCTGTGCCTTGGACAGGCCCGAATGCCAGGTTGTTGTAGAGCTTGGCATCGGCCGGAGCGCTTTCCACACTCACCCTCGACCAGTCGGCGTCAAGCTCCTCGGCGAGGATGGTCGCAAGGCCGGTGTAAGCGCCTTGGCCCATTTCCAGGTGTTTGGCGATCACCGTAATGCTGTCGTCGGCACCGATTCGTACGAAGGCGTTCGGTACAAATGGTCCCGGCGAAGGCGCGCCGAACGCGCGCCGCGTCGAGGCGGTCCACTCAAATCCGATGCTCAATGCCAGTGCGGAGGCACCGGCGGCGCTCTTGAGAAAATCGCGGCGGGTTGGCAATTGCGAATGGGCTGACGGGCTTTTCATTTTCACGCCTTGATGGATTGCGCAGCCGAGTGAATCGCGGCGCGGATACGAGTGTAAGTGGCACATCGGCAAATATTGCCGCTCATGGCCGCATCGATGTCCGCATCCGTCGGCGCCGCATTCTTTTCGAGCAGCGCGGTGGCGGACATGACCTGGCCGGACTGGCAATACCCACATTGCGGCACTTGCAGCGCCACCCACGCTGCCTGCACGGCCTTTGCTTGCTTGCTCTGCAGGCCCTCGATCGTCGTGATCTTTCGACCGGCCACGGCCGACAAGGGCATCACGCAGGAACGAATCGCTTGGCCGTCGAGATGAACCGTGCACGCACCGCACAGTGCCATGCCGCAGCCGAACTTGGTTCCGTGCAGCCCGGCCACTTCGCGCAGCGCCCAGAGCAAAGGCATGGTGGGGTCGGCATCCAAAGTCGTGGATTGGCCGTTAAGGGTGAACGTTGTGGACATTGAGAACTCCCGAGTGGAGGCGATGATTGTAGCGCTAATGGCGCGATTTGAAATCAACGACCGCAGTGTTGCCGCCGCAGACCAGCACTCCGACACGCTCGTTCGCTGCCGGCAGATACTGACGAGAAGTAAGCGCGGCTAGCGCGGCAGCGCCGCCGGGTTCGGCAACAATGCGCAACGCGCTCCAAAGCCGGCGCTGCGCGTCCTCGATGGCCTCATCGGTCACCAGCACGGTTCTGTCGATATATCGCCGAATTACCGGGAACACCAGCGCTCCGATGCGTCGCGGCGCCAGCGATTCGGCGGCAATGCCTCCGGCCTCGGCATCCACCGGCCTGCCCGCCGCGAGTGCGCGGGTGAGCGTCGGCGCCCGGGTGGGTTCGACCGCTACGATCTTGATCCGTCCGTCATACCACGCGGCCAGTCCCGCGATGAGTCCGCCGCCGCCCACCGCCACCATGAGTGTCGTCAGATCTGCTGCCTGCTCCTCGAGTTCCAGCCCGAGGGTGCCTTGGCCGAGCATGGTTTCGCACTGATCGAAGGCATGGATCGGCAGGGCGCCCGATTGGGCGACCCAGGCTTCGCTGGCGGCGAGTGCATCCGCATAGCATTCCCCGGCAATTACCAATTGCGCACCGTAATCAGTGATCTGTTTGATTTTCGCGGGCGAGGCGATGCTGGGCACGAAAATCTTCGCGGGTATCTTGAGCTTCATGGCTGCGAACGCCACCGCCGCTCCGTGATTGCCTCCGGATGCCGCGACGACGCCGGTACTCGGAATCTTCCTGGTCAAAAGACTGGTGAAGGCGCCGCGCGGCTTGAACGAACCGGCATGCTGGAATAGTTCCAATTTCAAAAGCAGCCGCGAAGTCGCTATGCCGAAGTCCGAGCCATCGACTTCGATAACGGGAGTGCGCCGAACGTACGGCGCGATGGTGGCATAGGCGCAGCGAATATCTGCCGCCGTGATCGGAGGTGCTGTCATACAATTCCAGGCGATTGACTAGTTATTCGTCTATTGGCAAACTAACTATATGATTGATTTGCGCGCGATTCAAGCGATCGGTAATGGAAGGCGGCTGCAAATTCTCGAGTGGCTGAAGAAACCGCAGACCAATTTCCCACGACAGATCGATGGTGATTTGGTCAAGGACGGCGTGTGCGCGGTGCTCATTGCTGAAAAGCTCGGCATCAGCCAACCGACCCTGAGCGAGCACATGAGAGTGCTGTGCCAGGCCAATCTGTTGCAGTCGAAGAGGATCAGGCAATGGACTTTCTATAAGCGTAACGAGGCGCATATCAAAGAGATCAAGCGCTCGATCACAGCCGGCTTGTAGGAAAATGCATGCATCCACTTTACGTTGGATCGTTATCGGCATTTTTTCGCACCTTTGCGCTCGAGGTATGGATTAAAAAGCCCGCCGTCCTGAAGGTTTGAATGCAGTCGGCCATCCCTAAACGCCCGACGATATGGCAATTGGCCGCACCCTCGATAATGGCAAATCTGATGTTTTCGATGGTCGCCATGGTGCAGACGAAATTCGTCGGTGGTTTGGGTGCGCCTGCGGTTGCTGCGGTGGGCGCGGGTCAGCGCGTGTTCTTTGCGCTGCAGGCATTGTTGATGGCGATCGGCGTCGGTACCACCGCCCTGGTGGCACGCTCGTGGGGGGCAGGCCGGCCCGAAGAGGCCAGCCGCATTACCTCATCTTCGATCATGCTGGGCGCACTGGTCGGTCTCCTTCTCATGATCTTCGGCATGGCATTCTCGCGGCAGATCGCCGGGGTATTCGGCTTGGATGAGTACACCGCCCAGTTGGCATCGCATAATATTTTTTGGCTGTCGGCCTTCATTATCGGATTCGCGATCGACATTATTCTATCGAGCGCGCTGCGCGCGGCCGGCAACGCTTGGACGCCGTTGCTCTTCGGCCTGGCGGTCAACCTGGTCAACTTGCCGCTGCTGTACGCTTTCATCTTGGGCAAATTTGGCGCGCCACGCATGGGGGCGGCGGGTGCGCCCTTTGCATCCGGTGTGTCCTTCCTGATTTGCGGCGCGGTTCTGGTGAGTTTATGGATGCGCCAGAAATTGACCATTAAATTTTATCCCAGCGACATTTTTCAAAAGTCGCGCTATCGGCGCTTGCTGCACATTGGGTATCCCGTCGCGCTCGAACAACTGGTGCTACAGTTCGGCTTCTTTTTATTCATGTCGCTGATCGGCCGCTACTACGGAACGGAGGCCTTTGCTGCCTATAACGTCGGTGTCAACATGCTGAACGCGGCCATGGTGGTCGGCAGCGGCTTCTCCATTGCCGGCTCCACTCTGGTCGGCCAGCATTTGGGGGCGGGCGATACGGAAGGCGCTGCCCGCAGCGGCTGGCACGCCTGCAGCATGGCGGTGGCCGCCATGTCTGTGATAGGCCTGCTCACCGTGCTGAACGCTCCGGTACTGGCCCGCTTCTTTCTGGGATCGGATGAAATCGCGGTGCTGCGCACCATGGAGTTCACTTACATCATGAGCGCCATGCTGCCTCTGCTGGGCGTGGACATGGCGATTGGCGGCTCGCTGCGCGGCGCAGGCGATACGCGATTCCCGCTCATGACATCCTTCCTCGGCCTGATCGGCATGCGTTGTGTGCTGGCGGCAACATTTGCTTTCTTTAAACTACCCGTGATCTGGGTGTACGGCTCCATCATCGGTGATTACGTGCTCAAAGGAACGCTGCTCATCTGGCGATTTAAATCGGGTGAATGGAAACACTCCTTGGCAAACCGATTGCCTAGAACCTAAAGGATAAATATGCGAAGCAAAGAAGTGCATCTGATCGAACGGCCGCAGGGGCTGCCTACCCTTGCGCAATTTAGAATTGCACAGACCGAGCTCGCTGATCCCGCCGAAGGGGAGTTGTTGGTGCAAAACATCTACCTGTCGGTCGATCCGGCAATGCGTCCGAGGCTGGCCGGAGCTGCGGCCCTCAATGAGGCAATGATGGGCGGCGCCATCGGACGCGTGCTCAAGTCCCGCAACCTGCTCTTTAAGGAAGGCGAGATCGTGGAATCGATGAATGGTTTCCGTGAATATTTCATTTCGGATGGCAAAGGCCTGTCCACGCTTAAGCCGGACGGCATGCCTCTGGTTGCCTACATGAGCGTTCTCGGATTGACGGGCCTGACCGCTTACGGCGGACTCTTGATTATCGGTGCACTGAAGGAGGGCGAGAATGTGTTCGTTTCAGCCGCCGCCGGCGCGGTAGGAAGCGTGGCGGCGCAGATCGCGAAAATTAAAGGCTGTTATGTGATCGGTAGCGCCGGATCGGACGAGAAATGCCGTTGGCTCAAGGATGATCTGGGACTCGATGCCGCCATCAATTATAAGAAAGGGGAACTGCGCACCTCGCTCAAAGCCGCGGCACCAAACGGCATCGACGTGTACTTCGAAAACGTGGGCGGCGAGCATCTCAATGCCGCGCTGCCGCGTATGAATGCATTAGGGCGCATTGCCGTTTGCGGAATGATCTCTGCCTACAACAATTTTGGCGCGGTCTCAGAGCCTGTGACCACGCTTTCCAATATGATTTATAACCGCTTGACGATGAGAGGGTTCGTTTTCTACGAATTCGAATCCAAGCGCGCGCAGTTCCTGGCGGATATGAAAGGCTGGATCAACGCAGGGCGCCTGAAGTATCGCACCACGATTTTACGCGACATCGAACAAGCTCCGGCCGCCTTGATCGGCCTGTTCACCGGCATGAACACCGGCAAAATGGTGGTACAACTGGCCGAAGGCTAGTGTGCAGGCGGCTTGTAATTGACGAACACTGATTTTGGAATCAGACAGTGCACGCCTTTGCGGATATCGACCACTTGAGACACGCGGCAATCGCCCACGATGGAGGCCAAAGCATAGGCCTCCTCGCGGCTCATCGGCACCACGCTCTGCGTCGACAGCCAATTAACGGTCTGATCGACCGCAATTTTCATCGCCGTGTTCAGATCCTCATCGAAGCCCATGAACACCCAATTGGTCTGGTTCTCGGCCCATGGCCACTCGGTTTTCAATCCTTTGCGCACGATGGGCTTGATTTCGATTTCCTTGTAGGAGCACTCCAGCGCCGTAAGATTCACCTCGCCGTTGCCCTGGCGGCAATGTGAATCTCCGGTCCATATCAAACCACCTCTTTGAAATACCGGCAGATACAGCGTGGAACCGGCTTGAAGCTCGTTGACATCCATGTTGGAGCCGTTCTTCCAAGGCCGCAGCGTGCTGGTGCGTCCCTTTGAGTCCTTGATCGGCGGACCCGCTCTGGCGTCCGGCTCATTTGGATCGACGCCCACCGCAAAGGTCCCGGGGAACGGCGCCAAGTCAATGACTATTCCGGGCTTGAACTGAGTCTGCATCTTGGCCAGGTCCAATTTGTAGTAGCGGACAAAGCCTTCCGGGAATTCAGGCGCTAGTTGCCCGACGGTGGGGAACTCTTTGCCGGGAATGTTGAAATTGTAGCCGTCCTGCTTGGGCACAATCTTGATGATGTGGATTTCCAGGGTGTCGCCAGGCTCCGCACCCTGCACATAAACGGGTCCGGTAATGGAGTGCGGGCCGCCGCCCGGATTTTCCTTGCGCAGCTTGACGATCTCATCCATCGGGACGCCGGGCTTGATCTGCCCGAGTGCGTGCGGCAGGGTTTCAATGGATACGGTATCCCCTGATTTCATGGTGACCCTGGGCTTCTCGTTAATGTCATACCAACCCCACTGCACATTTTCAGGGGTTGCCGGGAGCACGTAGTGTTTCGATGCGGCGTTGTCTTCGGCGCTCGCTTGCGCAACAAGACTCAGAGTCAATGCGGCCGCTGCGTACAGGGTGGCGGATGTCTTGCTGGCGTGCCTGGCGTGCAGATTCATAAGCATCCTTCTTCAAATAGATGAGAATTTCGATAGCTTGACCGATTCTGTCACATTGCAATAGCACTGCGTAGGGGAGTCGAGCGACCCTATAATCGCATTGCAGCCCAACGAAACATTGGAGATCAACATGCCTTTGGTAAGAATCGCGTTTCGCGAAGGCAAAACAGCGACGTATCGACGAGCGGTCGCCGATGGGGTGCATGCGGCCCTGTTGGAATCAGCCAGCGTTCCGGAGCAGGATCGGTTTCAGGTGTTGACGGACCATGCGCCCGCCGACCTGATTTACGATCCCAGTTACTTAGGGATAAATCGAAGCGACGACATTGTGGTCATCCAGATCACGCTTAATCAGCGCACGCAGCAGGTCAAGCTGGCGCTCTATCAGTCCATCGCCGCGAAGCTGGCGAAAAATCCCGGAGTGAGGCCTCAGGATGTGCTGATTTCCTTGGTGACCGTCATGCCCGAAGATTGGTCGTTCGGCCAGGGCAAAGCGCAATACGTCAAAAGTGAATCTTAGCAAAGGCGGCACATAATCCAATTCTAGTTCCTCACTGCTCCGAGCAGAATGTGCCCCGCGACCTGGACTTCAGGCCGCGTAACACAACCTTTAGGAGTACACATGAACAGCTTTACCATCACCGCGGTCGGCAATCTTGCAAACGAGCCGGAACTAGCCCTGAAAGGCGATGCGAGATATGCAAAAATTTGTCTTGTAGGAAACGACTATGCCGGCATGGATGAGGATGGCAAGGCACGCGAAGCCGTGACCAGCGTTTATTTCGTCGCCTTCGAGTCTCTGGGCGAAGCGCTCGCGAAGCATGCCCGCATTGGCGATCAACTCATTCTTCAAGCCCAGGTGCGATCCAACAATTGGACCGACAAGCACGGCGAGAAACGCTACGACTACTCTTTCGTGATCCAAAATTTTCGTTTCGGCGCCCCGGGCAAGGCGAAGCGCGAAGAGCTGGCTGCGCGGGACGGGGAGAATGAAACCGAACTGCTAGAGACGGAAATTTGATGTAAGCAACCCGCGCCAATTTACTTTACGGAAAAGGAATTCCGACATGCACCACCTCCTCCCCGCGCGCGTCAACGCCATGCGCATCGCGTCGGCCTCTTTGCTCATCATGCTCGTGACATGCGCACCCGATTTGGCGCTGGCGCAAGCCTCGCCGTTCATGACGGGCGCGAGCTCATTGCAAACGAACATTCTCGCGTGGTTGACACCGGTCGCCATCATTCTGGTCATGGTGCTTGGCGGGATGGCCATGGCAAATCGCATGTCGTGGGGGTGGTGCATCGGCGCGATTCTGGGAATAGCCATCGGTTTTGGGGCACCGCAGATTGTCGCCTGGGTGCGCGGAATGTTCGGCGTTTAGGAGCGCGCATGAGCAATCTCAATAGCGGCCTCACGGCAGACCCGCTCTTCGTCGGTGCGACTCGGCCATCGATGCGTTGGGGAGTGACGTATTCGGCGCTGCTGTTCAACATGGTGTTTACGATGGAGGCGTTTCTTCTGACGAAGAATTTGCTTACGTTGTTGCTGTGCGCGCCCATTCATGGCGTAAGCATGCTGCTGTGTGCTCGGGATGCGCGATTCTTCGATCTCGTCCTGCTCTGGGGGCGAACCCGATTGCCGGCGCTGCTCGCCAATCTGCGCTTCTGGAAAGCCAGCAGTTACTCGCCGCTGGCAATCGATCTGCCCAACCCGCGCGGGCGCCGAACTGAAAGCCCGTAACCATGCCAAGACTCCGGAACTCGGCAACACTGCACCGCGAGATCAGCGCCGCAGAGCGGATCACTTACACGGCACACGTGGCGCGCTCCGTGGTCCGGATCGTCTATGGAAATTACGTTCAGGCATTTCGGCTCGGTGCCGCCAGCTTCGAGAGCATTGACGATGAGGCATTGAACAATTGGCATAAACGGCTGAAGAGCCTTTGATATCTTGGAGATGTGCGGTCGTCCGCGACGGTTAATTAAACGTTAGTTCGACTTGCTCTTGTGCTGCGCCGCCACTTCCGCCGGCGTCGACAGACCCACCTTCTTGCAAAGCGCCGCCATTCGCGGATCGTCCTTGTATCGCAGGATGAAGGGGTCATAGAGAAGCCTGCGACCCCGCTCTCGCGCTGGCGCTAGGCTCGATCGAGCCACGCAAAGGTCGACTCCGCATCGTTACGCAACGCGTACGCTTGCGCGATTTCGTAGGCGGCGCCGTCGGCACCCTCATCGATCAGCGTCTTGAGTGCCGCATCGGCGGCACTCCGGTCGCTGCCGATCTGACGGGCTAGGGCGAGCGTCATGTCCCGCAACCAGCCGGCCGGCACCTGCTGTGCGACAGCCAGAGCCGCTTGCGCCTGGCCACGTTGGATTTCGATGATCGCGAGCTGCGTTTGATAGCCGGCGGCATGCGGCTGCAGCTCGATGGCTCGGCGCACTGCGTGTTCAGCTTCATCGAGCCGGCTGAGTCCCGAGAGAAAGATCGCAAGCCAGTTGTACCAGCTCGCGCGCAGCGGCTTGGTGTTGAGCGCCGCCCGGGTAAGGCCGATAGCCTGCTCGACCTCGCCCAACGCGGCGAGTTGAAGCCCCAGCGCGAACTTCACGGAGCCGTCACTCGGTGCGAGTTCGATAGCCCGCTGAAACTCCGCTTGCGCCCCGCGCCAGTTGAATTCGGTAAACTGCAGGAGGGAGCCTCGAATAACATGCACCGCCGCCATGTTGGGAGCCAGGCTGAGCGCGCGCGCAACAGCCGTGCGTGCCATGCCGTACGCCTCCTGCGCCGCTTCGCCCTCGACAAAGCCTTCACCGAGACCAGCCCAGGACTGAGCCAGCCCACACCATGCGAGTGCGTAGCGCGGGTCGATCTGCGTCGCGCCGGTGTAGTACTCGATGGCCCTGCGCAAATCGGCTTCCGTTGCACGGTCGTAATAGAACCGGCCCTGCAGCACGGCATTGTAGGCATCAAGGTCGCCGTTTGGCGGTCGGTCAGCCTGCTCCGCTGCGTGCTCGGCGGGCAGGAGCTTCGCGTGAAGCGCCTGGGCTACAGCGCGGGTGATTTGATCGTGTAGGGCAAAGAGATCCTCGTAAGGGCGATCGTAGCGTTGCGACCACTGCAGAGTCCCATCGGCAGTGTCGATGAGCTCGGCGCTAACCCGGATCATGTCTCCGGCCTTGCGAAAGCTCCCCTCGAGCAGATGCGCCACTCCAAGCTTCGCCCCAATGCTGCGGCTGTCCTCCTTGGAATCCCTGAACTGAAATGACGAGCTGCGTCCGATCACCTTCAGTCCCGGAAACTGCCCGAGCGCTGTGATCAGATCCTCGGAGATTGCGTCCGAGAAGTACTGTTGCTTCGCATCACCGCTCTCGTTCGCGAGCGGCAGCACCGCGACCGACTGTGCGGGCGGAACGAACTTAGCGGTCCACGGCTTCTCGATGAAGAAATAGGCAGCGACTGCAATCAGCACAACCCCCAATACTGCGGGCAGCAGACGCGAAGACCTCCTCGGGGTTACTGCCGCCGATCTGCGGCCCATCGTGGGCACGGCAGCGGGTTTCCCCGACAGGAGCTTCTGGATACGCGTTACAAACTCGGGCGGTGTCTCGCCTGCGGGCAAGTACGTCCACTGCACCGACCGGAATGCATCCGGGACCAGCGCTTCCCGGTCTCCCGTTCCGTCGATGACCACGGGCACGAGGAAGACCTTCTGCTCGGCCATGTCGTGGCTACGATCGATCGCCAGCTTCCATTCGCGGCGAAAGTACCCTTCGAGCCGCTCCTGGGTGCGTTGGGAAATGATCGGGATGAACAACGAGCAGTCTTGGATCTCGTGGCGGATCTTCTGATCCCGCGCATCCCCGCCACGAAGCTCGCTTTGATCGAGGAAAACCTCGATGCCGCCCGCTCGCAGGGCCTCGCAAATCTTCTGGGCCGCCTCGCCGTCCTGAGAGGCGTAGCTCATGTCTCGGTGCGAATCGTGCTCGATACGTCCGTGCTCGTGGCGGGTCTGCGAAGTCGCCTGGGCGCGAGCAACCAGGTCCTGGTCGCTGTGGCTGAAAGACGCTGCATCGCTCTCATCACCACGGCACTGTTTCTCGAGTACGAAGCCGTGCTGCTGCGCGCGGAGCAGCAACTCGTAACGGGCCTAAATCCGTCCGACATAGAAGGATTCCTTTCGGCTCTAGCGGGCGCTGCCGAAGATGTTGAAGTCAATTTTCTTTGGCGCCCGCAACTTCGCGATCCAGCCGACGAGCTCGTGCTCGAGGCCGCCGTGAATGGCAGGTCTGAGGCAATAGTTACGCACAACGTCACCGACTTCCGGGTCGGCGCCAAGCGATTTGGAGTTTCGACGCGGACACCGGCCGAGTTCCTGAAGGAGTTGCGAAAGTGAGCAAGAGTACGTATCCGCTGACGCTACCCAATTCCGTCAAGAACGCGGCTGCCGCGCTCGCAAAGTTGGATGGCGTTTCGCTGAACCAGTTCATTGCGGCTGCAGTCGCGGAAAAGGTCGGCACATTGCAGACGGCACGAATATTTCTGCAGGAAAAGGCTGGGAAGACGAAGCCCAAGGATATGCTGAAGTACTTGCGGCGCGCTCCGAAAGTTGCGCCAGTGAACAACGACGGAATTTAGCGACTCAGGCGAGTAGCGCGTCACGACCCGGCTCGTCGTAGGACTAGTAGGGTTATTTTTGCTGCCCCTAGCATTTGATTGTGGGGCGCTATCCGAGCGGCGGCTGACTATGTCGGCGAATTGGCGACCGACAAGCTGTGCGAGCTCGACATTGCCTTGCTGATTGCCCCGCGGATAGGGACGAGCACGATCTTCGGCCTGATCTGGCTGGACCACTAAGCCTACCTGCGTCATTCGGACGCTTCAGATACCCTCGGCGAAGCTGCGATCACGCCTTCTCCCCATTTGCAACTCCTCGACTTTGAAGGGCACCCCAAACCCTCCGATCCGGCAATATCCGATTGGATTCTTCGCCCGATATTGCTCGTGAGCACCCCCGGGCCGCGTCTCCGGTTTGGCCCAATCCCGGCGCTCGCGTTTCTCTCCAAACCGCGCATTTAATCGCCTTCAGCTTCGACCGGACGCCATTCACACTACCTGCAAGCGTCGAGCGTCGCCGCCAATCACTGGGAGTGCCTAGCCTTGAGAAACGCTTCTGCCATCCGCCGCGAAATGACCGCGGCTGAGCGCATTCCCTACGCAGCCCACGTGGCGCCGTCGGTTGTGAGCACCGTATTTGGCGACTATGTACAGGTCTTCCGCCTCGCCGGCGCGAGTTTCGAGACCAACGACGATGAACAATTGAACAATTGGCATGAACGGTTGAATGTACTGTGGCGCAACATCGCGAGCGCGAATGTGGCTCTGTGGACGCATGTGATCCGCCACCGCGCCGGGATTGCTGCGCATGACGACCAGCCGCCGTCGGGTTGTTTCTTCGCCGACGAATTGAATAAAAAATATCACGATCGGCTCGCGAACGAGACGCTGATGCTCAACGAGGTCTATCTCGCTATAGTCCATCGGCCGACTTCAGGGCGGGCCACTGGCGTCGCCTCGAAAATCCTCGCGAGAACGCAACGCGGGGGCTCTAAACTGGCCCTCGCCGATGCGCTCGACGCGTGCGAGAAGCTGTCGCAGACCCTCAGCGCATCCTTGACAAGGTACGACCCCGAACCGCTGGGGGTTTATGAATTCCGCAGCATGGCTTGTTCATCGTTGCTCGAGTACCTGGCATTGCTGGTCAATGGCGAGTGGCAAAGAATGCCGCTGCCGACCGGGCCCGTAAACCGAGCGATAGCCAGCTCGCGCCTGCTTTTCGGGACCGAAGCGATCGAGTACCGCTCGCCTTCTTGTACCCGCGTCGGTGGAATGTTGGGTATCAAGGAGTACCCGACCCCGTGCGCCGTCGGTATGTACAACCGGCTCTTGTCCGCGCCGTTCGCCTTCGTTGCGACGCAGTCTTTTGCGTTTCTCAGTAAATCGACCGGCCAGTCGCTGCTGCAGCGACAATTCAATCGGATGTCGAACGCCGGGGATTTCGCCGTCTCACAAGCAGACGAACTCAAGGAAGCGCTGGATGCGCTAACCAGCAATGAGTTCGTGATGGGAGATCACCATTTCTCTTTGCAGCTCATCCATGAACTCCCGGAATCCGGCCCCGACGCCGATGGACAGCGCCTCAAAGGTCTCAACGATGCCATCGCGCTGGCGCGAAGCTATCTTGCGGACACAGGCATGCTGGTGGCACGGGAAGACCTGGCATTGGAAGCCGCTTTTTGGGCGCAACTGCCGGGCAACTTTCCCTACAGGCCGCGCAAGGCCGCGATCACTTCGAGAAATTTCGCCGCCATGTCGCCGTTTCATAACTACCCGTTGGGCCGCGCGCGGGATAATCATTGGGGAGACGCGCTCTGCCTGTTGGTATCGAGCGCTCGCTCGCCTTATCACTTTTCGTTGCACGCCAGCGATCCTTGCGATCCGGATGGCGGCAGCCGCAAAGACACCGGGCATACGTTGATTTGCGGACCATCAGGGTCGGGGAAAACGGTGTTCATCGGGTTTCTGCTGGCGATGCTGGCCCGCACGGGAGCGACGCAGGTCATCTTCGATAAAGATTGCGGCTTGGAGATTTTGGTGCGGGCGCTTGGCGGCGTCTACATGCCGCTGAAAAATGGGCTGACGACAGGCTTCAACCCTCTTCAGCTTCCCGCCACGCCGGCGAACCTCGAGTTTCTCAAGGTCTGGTTGCGCATGTTGAGCCGAGGTGAGGCGCAGCATTTGCACTCCGGCGCGAGCGCGGTACGCGAAACTGCCGACCTCGATCAAGCATTGCGCGGCACCATGACTCTCGAACCGGCCGCGCGCCGCTTGTCACGGTTGGTGGAATTTCTCGATCCGACGGACCCGGAAGGGCTGCATGCGCGGCTCGCTCGGTGGTGCCAATCGCATCGCGGCGACTACGCATGGGTATTCGACAATCCGCGCGATACGGTCGTGACCCAATTGTCGGGCAGCGCGCTAATCGGGTTCGACGTGACAGAATTTCTCGATCACCACTTGATCCGGGCGCCCATCACGCTGTATCTGTTCCATTTGGTTCGCCAGCTCCTGGATGGCCGTAAGCTGGTGTGCTGGATGGATGAGTTCTGGCGGCTGCTGGCGGACAGCGCGTTCGAGAGTTTTGCCAAGGATGGCCCCAAGACCTGGCGGAAGCTGAACGCCGTCATGTGTCTGGCAACGCAAAGCCCGAGCGATGTACTCGACAGTCCAATCAGCCGCACGTTGGTGGAGCAGACACCGACCAAGATATTCTTTCCTAACGCCGAGGCCAATCTGGCGGAATATACCCAAGGCTTCGGGCTCACCGAGCGCGAATTCAGGCTCATCAAGGAGCAACTCGAGCCGGGCTCGCGCATGTTCTTGGTAAAGCAGTCAAACCACAGCGTAGTGTGCCAGCTGGACTTGAAAGGCTTTGACGGCGAGTTAGCGGTAATTTCCGGGCGCACCCATCAGGTTCGACGCATGCAACGGATCATCCTTGCCGCCGGAGAGGATCCCAAAGATTGGCTGCCACAGTTTCTATCTGCAGCAACACTCCAAGGAGACAGCGATGCGTAGTTTCAGATTTCAACGGCTTGCCGCATGTCTAGGGTTGGCGATCGCGATTGTGCCGACCGCGCGGGCACAATGGGCAGTCATCGATGCGCCGGCCATCGTGCAGCTCATTCAAGAAGTACAAACGATGGCGCAGCAATTGGCTACTGCCAAGTCACAGTTGCTGCAGGCACAGCAAGCCTTGCAAACCATGACGGGCGATCGGGGCATGGAATATTTGTTGGGCGGAACCTTGAGAAATTACCAGCCCGCGGATTGGGCGCAGGTTACGAGCGTCATTCAAGGATCCGGCGCATACGGCACGTTGGCGAGCGACGTGCAGAATATGGTGAGAGCGGATGCCGTGTTGTCGCCGCAGCGTTTGGCTACCTTATCGCCCGGTGCCCAGCAACTGATTGTGAGCCAGCGGCAGTGGAGCGCCATGCAGCAGGCGTTGGCGCATCAGGCGCTATCAAATGCCAGCAATCGATTTGCATCCATTGAAAGGTTGATCTCGGCGATTTCCACCGCCGCGGATCAGAAGGCAATTCTGGATTTGCAGGCCCGGATCGGCGCGGAGCTCGGCATGCTGCAGAACGAGCAAACCAAAGTGCAGATTCTGAACCAATCCACCCAAGCACAGGTGATGACCTTAAGACAGCAAGCGAGGGAGCGGGTCATCGAGGGGCACGGTCGCTTCGAGACTCGATTCCAGCCGGCCCCCTGATGCATATGGGTTTCTTCGCGACATTCTGGTCCTGGCTGAATGGGCAGCTCGCCGCCTACATCGGCGACAACACCTCGCGTCTGGCCGCAGCGCTGGAACCGGCTGTCGTCACCTTGGCCACCATTTACGTGATGGCCTGGGGCTACTTGCATCTGACGGGAAAGATAGCTGAACCGTTTGAGGCGGGTCTGAAACGAGTTGCCATGATCGCAGTGGTCCTGGGCTTAGGGCTGCGACTGTGGTTATACAACACCGTGATAGTCGATACCTTCTACACAGCCCCGGCGCAGCTCGCGGCCGCGGTGGTGGGTGCCAGCGATCCGGTCGGTACTATCGATGCCATTTGGGATGGCGGCGGTGCCGTGGCCGGGAACCTATTCGACAAGGGTGCATGGCTGTCGAGCGACATCGGTTTCTACATCGCCGGTGCCGTCGTCTGGGGGTTGATCGGCGCGCTTTGTGTATACGCCATGTTCCTGATCGCCTTGTCGAGCATTGCGCTGGCCGTACTTTTGGCGCTCGGACCCCTCTTCATCGCGCTACTTTTTTTCGATGCAACGCGGCGCTATTTTGTGGCGTGGATCGCGCAGCTGGCCAACTACGCTCTTATCACCATCCTGACCGTGATGGTGGCTGCGTTGCTGTTGCGAATCGTACAGTCCTATGCCGCGCAGACCGCGGCAAGGGGCGTTGCCATCTTGACGGTGGATGCCCTGAACATGATGTTGATCGCGCTGCTGGTGTTTCTGGTCTTGCGTCAAATCATGCCGATAGCTTCCGGTCTTGCCGGCGGCGCCTCACTGAACTCATTCGGCGTTCCCGGCCGCAGCCTCTCGTGGGCGGCAAGAGGCGCCGGAAAATTGGCCAAACCTTATGTCGGCCTTGTTTCCCCCTATATAGCGCGCAGCGTCGGCTACGCGGTTCGCGGTAGCGGACAAGCGGTGCGCAGCGCCGGCGCCGGCATCGAGGCGCTTGGCCGCAATTGGCGAAATTCACGGCGATAGGAAAACGAAACTGAACTACACCAAGGAAGGTGAACGATGCGTCTGATGTTCTGTTTGCTACTCGTACTGAGCGCTTGTTCTGCAGCCAATCCTCGCTGCGATAAGCACTTGCGGCCGATTAACGCGACCTCCTCAAATATCGCTTCGAACGCGGTGCCGGGGAGACTCTCGTGATGGCAGCCTCCACAATCCAAGGATACTACGATGAGGCGGAGTCCTGGGACGCCGATCGCACCGCGCAACTTCGACGCAGCGCACGAACGGCGTGGTGGGCCGCAGGAGCTGGTTGGTTGTGCGCCCTGGCCAGCGTCGTTGCGGTGCTGCTGCTCATACCGCTGAAGGAAGTCGTGCCGTATCTGGTGCGGGTGGATGGCAGCACCGGCATCGTCGATGTCGTGCCGGTGTTTGCCGGGCACGCGACACGGGAGGAGGCGGTCACACGTTATTTTCTGACCCACTACGTCAGCGTGTGCGAGCGGTTCAACTTCTCAACCGCTGAGAGCGACTATGAAGAGTGCGGCGCCTTTCATTCGGCGCAACGCAACCAGGCTTGGTATGCGCTTTGGATGTCAAGCAATGCCAATTCTCCGTTGAACCTGCACAAGGACGGCAGCACGGTGCGGGTCCAAGTCACCTCGGTTAGTTTCTTCAGCCGGGCCAGCGGGCTCACCGATCTAGCCCAAGTGCGGTATCTGAAGGCCCTGCGTCAAGGAGCTGGGGCGGAAGAGTCTTTCACCCATTGGGTGGCCACCATCCAGTACGTATACGGCGAAGCGGCAAAGGAGCCGCGAACGCGTCGCTGGAATCCGCTGGGATTCAAGATCATCGACTTCCGCTCTGAGCCTGAGATCTTGAGCGAACAGACGGCGGCAAAGGAGTCGCCCTCGTCGCGGGAGGCACGATGAACTTTTACGCGTTGGCACTCTGGGCTGTGTTGTGCGTTGCCGGCGCCAGGGCGGAGACCGTCCCGCTCAGAGGCTCAGTCGATGCACGCATCCGCGTGGCTGCGTACGACAGCAATGAGGTCTACAAGTTGCGAGGATTCGTCGGCTATCAGATTGACTTGGAGTTCGAATCCGGCGAGACGTTCGTCGGCCTTGGCGCCGGGGATATCGAGGGACTGTCATTCGTCGGCCAAGAGAATCACCTGTTTCTCAAGCCCAAGGCAGTCAAGATCGCGACGAATCTCACCGTACTGACCAACCGCAGGCACTATCAATTCGATTACACCGCTTTGTCGCAGCGGCCCGCTCCCGAAGAGGATGTCATCTATGCGTTGCGCTTTACCTATTCGCTGCCGCCGGGAAAATCTGCGGCCGAGGCGGAGGCAAGGCGCGTTGATTCACAACTCGACGGCGCTTCGAGCGCTCGGCCCCGCCATATCGACTATTGGTATTGCGGCGAGCATGCGCTACTGCCGGTTGCCGCATCCGATGACGGCGTCCACACGCGCCTCACCTTTGCTGCGAGCGCAGATCTGCCCGCCATCTTCGTGCGCAATGAAGACGACAGCGAGTCGCTCTTGAACTTCAGTGTGGATGCGGGCGACGTCGTTATTCATCGTGTGGCGCAGCGCTTCATCTTGCGGCGCGGAAAACTCAGCGGATGCGTGGTCAATCTCGGCTATGCCGGCGGCGGCAAGAGATTGGAATCCGGAACGGTGGCACCCGAGGTCGAGCGCCGAGTGCAAGGAGGCGTGCCGTGACCGAGCAGGAACTCGATTCAGGTGCGGTTCGCGGCGAACGCGATGGCACGGCCTTGAACCGCGACGCATCGGTGCAGTCACGAGTCAGCAATTTTCTGGCCATCGGACTCATGAGTGTTCTGGGCCTCGGCATGCTCACGTGGTATTACGCCAAGGCCATGACTCGCCAAAGTCAAGCGCGTGAAAGCGCGCAAGCGTTGTCAATCAAGCGTGCGCAGAGCGAGATGTCCTTGCCGAGTCTGGGGAAGATCAATCCGCCGGCAGCGGCGGTGCCAGAACGTGTGCAGCTGAAGGAGCCGCCCGTGCAAAGCAGTCCTTTGCTCGCCACGCCGCTTCGGGATGTACCTCTCGAGCCCACCCCTGCGAGCTCGGCCTATGGTGCGCCGCCGGCGAAAACTCCCGCGCAACTCATCCTGGAGCGTCAACTGTCGGGCGCGGCTTTTTCAGCGTCGAGCTCGCTTCCGATCGCCCCGGCCGCAGCGTCGGCATCAATATCGGGGCCATTCTCGGCCGCACCCTCTGAGCCCGGAGAATTGGGCGTGCTGCTGCGGCCCAGCGTCACGACTGCGGTTCGCGCACAAGTGCTGCCAACGCAGCGTCTGTTGTTGCCGAAGGGTGCATTTCTCGACTGCACATTGGAAACGGCGATCGACTCGACTCTTCCGGGCATGACAACGTGCGTCATGGCGACCGACACCTTCGGCGTAGATGGCCAGGTCGTGCTCCTGGAGCGCGGCACCAAGCTCGTCGGCGAGACTCGCGGACAGGTGCAGCAGGGCGCGGCGCGAGTCTTCGTCTTGTGGAGCGAAGCCCGTACGCCGGCCGGCGTCATCGTGCCGTTGTTATCCCCTGGCGCAGATGAGTTAGGACGATCGGGACTGCCCGGGACAGCCGATCGTCATTTTTGGGGGCGCTTCGGCGCCGCGATCTTGGTTTCGGTAATCGACGGCGCGATCCAGGCGGCGGTTCAATCGAGCCGCGGCAACAGCGGAACGTTGGTAGTCAACCCTTCAGCGACACAGGATGTCATGACCGAAGTATTGAAAGGCACCATCAACATCCCGCCCACGATCGTCAAACATCAGGGTGAGCGCATTCAGGTGCTGGTCGCGCGCGATTTGGACTTCCGGTCTGTGTATGAGCTTAAGTCCATTGCCGCTGACCGTTAGCAGCGGCACCGAAGGCTCGGCACTGGCACTGACGCTGCGCGCGCTGCGGCCGTTTCTTGACCGCGAGGATGTCATGGAGCTATGCATCAACCGGCCGCATGAAGCATTTCTGGAAACTCACGCAGGGTGGCGCCGTGAGCAGCTGGTTTTTGCGGATTTTGAATGGTGCATGCGGTTGGCAAAGCTGATCGCCAACTCGACGCAGCAACGCATCGACGCCACTTCGCCGCTACTGTCAGCCTCACTTCCTACGGGAGAGCGCGTTCAGATCGTCATGCCGCCGGCCACGACCGCGGGTTGCGTAGCGATCGCCATTAGACGGCCGGCAGACAAGGTATGGAGCATCGCAGAGTTGGCGGGCCGCGGTATCTTCAGACGCACTCGACGGTGCGGCCGGGAAGTCGATCCAACGGAACATGAGTTGCTGCGCTTATTGGAGGGTGGCGAGTTCGAGGCATTCATGCGGCTCGCCGTTCGAAGCCGTAAGAATATAGTGGTGTCGGGGCCGACCGGCTCCGGCAAAACCACCTGGACCAAAGCGCTGATCCGGGAGATTCCGAGCGACGAGCGGCTCGTGACTATCGAAGATGCGAAGGAGCTGGTGTTGGACCTTCACCCCAATCATGTGCGGCTGTTTTATTCCAAGGACGATCAGGGCGTTGCGCGGGTGAGTCCTAAGCAGCTTTTGGAATCGTGCCTGCGGATGAAGCCGGATCGGATTTTGCTTGCGGAATTGCGCGCCGAGGAGGCATTCGACTACTTGCGTAACGTGAATTCTGGGCATCCTGGCTCCATCACCAGCGTTCATGCGACCAGCGCTGAACTGGCGTTTGAACAACTGGTTTTGCTGGTAAAGCAAAATCAGGGCGGCCGGGAACTGGCGCGCGACGACATCAAGGGCCTGCTGTACCTGCTGGTCGATGTCGTGATTCAGTTCGGCGTTGAGCGCCACGAGCGCTTCATCAAAGAGATCTGGTACGGCCCGCAGCGCAAACCGCGATGATGAACGGCGCCTCGCATGGCTTGGACGAAACGGCCATGAAGCTGGGCCTGCTCATGGAGAGCGCCCAAGCTCATCAAAGACTAGCCGAGGGTGAACTGGAGAGACTGCGCGCGCACACGCAAGAGCTCGACACCGTGGTGCGGGATGAGATCAGACGCACGCTGCTCGAGGAGCTGCAGATGTTGACCGCCGAAACTGCTTGTGCGACCCGGGCACTGCAAAAGCTCAGGGGCAGCTCTGCTTGGCGCGTGACCTGCGCAAGTTTTGCCGCCGCAGTCCTGTGCGCCTTGATCCCGATCGCCCTCGCACGTTGGGCGCTGCCCTCAGCGGCTGACATTGCGGCGTTGCGGACCCGGCGCGAGGAGTTGACGCAGACGGTAGCGAAACTCGAGCAGCAAGGCGGCCGCATTGATTGGCGCCGCTGCGGCGATGCCAAGCGCCTATGCGTACGAGTGGATCGCAAGGCGCCGACTTACGGCGAGAAAGCCGACTACTTCGTCATTGAAGGCTACTGAGCAAATGAACTGGCTTGTGCTCGTGCGAGGTGTTCAAGGCGCGAATGCCGTCATCCTGGCAGCCGCACTGACCCTCGCTGTTGCCCTCTGCGTTAGGCTGCGCGCCAGAATTCGCCGCGCCGCGAGATCCGAGCGGCACAAGCGCGGCGTGTTACTGGCCGATGGCGCGACGCTGCATCCTCGCAGCGCCCGCCGCAGAAGCTCGGGCGTAGGGGCGGTCACTCTTGCGGGCGTCGCCATCCCGGCCGCCGATGAGACCAAGCACTTTAAGCTGATCGGCACCACGGGTACCGGCAAGTCGACTGCCATTCGGGAGCTGCTCGGCGGCGCCATCGCGCGCGGCGACCGCGCGGTGTTTGCCGATCCGGACGGGGGATATCGCCAGCATTTCTACAATCGCCATCGCGGCGATGTCGTGCTCAACCCTTTCGAGCCCGAATCCGCAAAATGGGATTTATTTGCAGAGATCAATAACAGCTTCGACGTCGAGCAGCTGGCAAGCGGCCTGATCCCCAACACCGAGGCCTCCTCGGCCAGCGAATGGCGCGGTTATGCGCGGACATTCTTGGCTGCCGTCATGCGGCGCTGCCACAATTCCGGTCGCCGTGATGCCGGTATCCTCTGGCGGCTGCTCATGGTCGCATCGGTGGAAGAGCTCCGTCCCCTTGTCGAAGGCACACCGGCCCAGCCGTTCCTTGATCCCGACAATTCGCGCATGTTCGCATCGATACGCTCAGTGACCGGTTCTGCGATCGCCGCCTTCGAATACATCCAGCGGCAACGGGCTTCGCCTTTTTCCGTGCGGGAATGGGTCCAGTCCAGGGCCTATCCCAGCATGCTATTCATTCCCTATCGAGCCGGCCAAATCGCAGCGTTGCGCTCCATGATCGCAACGTGGATGCATCTGGCTATCTTCGAGGCCATGGGTCAGTCGCTGCACAGCGACCAAAAGCTCTGGTTCGTGATCGACGAACTTGACGCCCTGGGAGCCATTCACGGGCTCAAGGATGCGCTGGCACGGCTGCGCAAATTCGACTGCTGCTGCGTCCTCGGATTCCAGTCAGTTGCCCAAGTCTCCAGCACCTATGGTCAAGGCGAGGCCCAGACTTTGGTGGAGAACTGCGGCAACACGCTCATTCTGCGCTGCTCGGGCAGTGAGAACGGCGGCACCTCGCAATTTGCCTCGCGCTTGATCGGCGAACGGGAGGTCATAAGGCCGCAGATCTCTCGCGGCCGCGATCGCGAAAGCTCCTGGTCGAGCCGCGGTGGGCGCCGTTCACGTAGCATCACCGATCAGCACGTAACGGAAACGGCGGTCATGCCCTCCGAACTCGAGCAGCTGCCGGACTTGTGCGGTTACCTCAAGCGAGCTTCCTCTGCAGTGTGGCTGAAGGTCACTATCGCCAATGACGATCCGGCGCCATGATCGGGCGGATTGACTTTGAATCCTGCTACGCTGCTCGCGCGCCGGCGGCGAGCGTTCTCGCCTGTCGTTCGTCGGCCGCTGCAACGAAAATCGGCCGGCTCCACGCCGCGCAAAGAATCGATGGCGGTGCGCAGCCGCACTGCGGATAGCGTGTAAGAAACTTAAGCGGCGTCGTCTATAATTCACTCCGCTTGCGCATCGCCCTCAACACACCGCCCGGCACTCGTCCACTCCTCAACGCGAGCCGCAGCGCCATCGAGG
Source organism: Gammaproteobacteria bacterium (assembly GCA_025355165.1). Classification (GTDB taxonomy): domain Bacteria; phylum Pseudomonadota; class Gammaproteobacteria; order Steroidobacterales; family Steroidobacteraceae; genus Bog-1198. Next base: position 99,326 of record JANYAD010000104.1, read on the forward strand.
CTGCGCTCAAATCGGCTTGCGCTGCCGCCGATGGTCCTCTTGGAGCCCACTGTATCCACGAGCTGTGGATGCGCGGAGCAATGTCCTTTAATATTGAGCGCGCGCTTGAGGTGCTTTGGGCCTGCGCTGCAGCATCCGTGCCGGAGTGGCTGCCGATGCGCTATATCGATTGGTTGCCCGAGGCATACGAAATATCACTTACATTCAAGGCTGCCGCCACGGGGCGGTCGAACATTTACTTGGTATTGCTGGATTTCAGCGACCGCGGTGGTCCGTTGGGCGTCTACGTCGGCATGAGTAAGTATAGTCCTGCTCAGCGCTTCGACCAGCACAAGGCGGGTATTCGCTCGGCCGGAAGTGTCCTAAAACGAGGTATCGAAGTGCTGACCGGACCGACCATGCATTTGCAATACATCAAGCGCAGCGAGGCTACGCGTATCGAAGCGCAATTGGCGCAAGCATTGAGTGCAGCCGGATTAGCGGTAAAGGGTGGCCACTGACATGATTTTAATTGGTATGTTCGATTCGCCCTTCGTGCGGCGGGTCGCGGTAAGTATGAATTTGCTTGGGATGCCTTTCGAGCACCGCAATTGGTCCGTCGGCAAGGACTTTGAGCTGATTCGCCAGTTCAACCCCTTAGGCAGGGTGCCGGCTTTGGTGCAGCCTGACGGCGATACCCTGGTCGAATCCGCCGCGATTTTGGATTTCCTAGACGAGATGGCAGGCCCCGAGCACGCGCTTCTGCCGCGATCTGGCGAGCCGCGCCGAGAGGCGCTGCGCATCATCGCGATCGCGGTCGGCGGTGCGGAAAAGGGTGTGTTGCAAGTGTACGAGAGTGCATTCAGACCGCCCGAAAAGCGCTATCGGCCCTGGGTGGAGCGCTGTCATACCCAAACGCATGCGGCGCTCGCCGAGTTGGACCGGTTGTGTCAGGTTCGGGGAGGAGAGTGGCTGATCGGCAATCGAATCACGCAGGCGGACATCACCGCGACCTGCGCCTACAGCTTCCTCAGCGAGGCGCTGGCCATCAACCGGGACTCGGTGATGTATCCGGCCTTAAGCGCGGTTGCCGAGCGCTGCGAGTCGATGCCTGAATTTCGCTCGGTCAAGGCCGATTGGTTCGCGCCAAGCAATACTTGATACTACAATGTGCGGATGGTCGTCGTTCACCATCTCAACAACTCCCGGTCGCAGAGGGTGTTGTGGTTGCTCGAGGAACTGGAGCTTCCCTATGAGGTGAAGCGCTACGAGCGCGATTCTAAGACGATGTTGGCGCCGCCGGCGCTGCTCGCAATTCATCCCTTAGGAAAATCTCCCGTGATTGTCGATGGCGATGTGACGGTCGCGGAATCCGGCGCGATCATTGAATATCTGGTGGATAAATATGGCGCGGGACGCCTGATTCCTCCCGCAGGCTCGCGCGAACGCCTGCGCTACACGTATTGGCTGCACTACGCCGAGGGCTCGGCGATGACGCCTCTGTTATTCAAACTGGTGTTCGACAGAATTGCAGCCAACCCCGCACCATGGCCCGTCAGCGCGATCGCCCGCCGCATCGCCGCCACCGTCACGCGGAGCTTTGTAACACCCAATCTTACGCGCCAGTTGGACTACGTCGAGGCCGAGCTTGGCTCGCAGGCCTGGTTTGCGGGGGCGCAATTCACCGCGGCCGACGTGCAAATGAGTTTTCCATTGGAGATTGCCGTCTCCAGAGCTGGACTGGATGCGGGCCGCCCGAATTCGATCGCTTTTCTGGAGCGTATCCACGGGCGCGACGCTTACCGGCGTGCGCTGGAGCGCGGCGGGAAGTACGACTACTCATAATATAAAGTAAGGGGGAGTTGCTATGTGGAAGCCTCTTGGAACGAGTGCCGCCTTGTTGAGCGTGCTATTGCTCGGCGTAGCAGCCTGCAATCAATCGCCGCCGCCGTCGGCGCCGGCTAAACCTAAGGGTCCCTCGCCGGCCAGCGTTGCCTGGCTCAAAGTCGCAAACGGATTCGTCGAAGACTATATGCGGGCGCAGCCCTCATTTGCGGCCCAGTCCGGACGCCATGAATTCGACGGACAACTGCCGGATTTGAGCGCGCACGGTATCAAAAGGGAAATCGCACGGCTGCACGATCAGCGTGAACAAATTTCCGCGGTCGATCCTACGAGCTTGGATGCGCGTGATCGATTCGATCGCGCCTACCTTCTGGCCATCGTCGACAAGGATCTTTTTTGGATAGAAAAGACCCAGTTTCCCTACAGCAATCCGGGCTGGTATCTAGGGAAAATCGACCCCGAGATGTACCTGACGCGCAATTATGCGCCCCTCGATGTGCGCATGAAGGCCTACCTTAAATACGCGCGCGCCATTCCGAGGATGGCTGCCGCGATCAAGGAAAATCTCAAATCACCGCTGCCTAAAACCTACGTGGAATTGGGAATTGCACAATTCGGCGGACTCGCCGATTTTTACAGCAAGAATGTAGCCTCCGTGTTCGCCTCCGTGTCCGACGCCGACTTGCAAAAGCAACTCACCGACGCCAATGCGAACGCGGCGGCGGCGATGAACGGTCTCAAGGATTACCTGGTGGCGGAGCGCAAAAAGGCCACCGACAAATATGCTTTTGGAGCGGATTTGTTCGCGCAGATGGTGAAGCAAACAGAACAAGTGGACCTCACGGTCGAGCAGATCGAAGCCGCGGGTCGCGCAGATTTAGAGCGCAACACCGCAGCGCTCATGACGGAGTGCAACAGCTATGCACCGAAAGCCACTGTGGCGCAATGCGTGGCCAAAATGGCCGCGAAAAAACCCAAGGCAGGTCCCGTCGAGGAGGCGCGTAGCCAGCTCAAGATGCTCAAGGACTTCATCGTCCAGAACAACGTGGTTTCGATTCCGAGCAATGATGAGGCGCTGGTGGCGGAAGCTCCGCCCTATAATCGATCGAATGCCGCTTTTATCAATACGGCGGGTCCCTACGATAAAGGAGTGGTGTCCCTATACAACATTGCGCCGCCCGACCCGAAGTGGAGCAAGGCCGAGCAGACCTCTTATATTCCCGGTGAATCGCAATTGCTTTTCACCTCGGTGCACGAGGTGTGGCCGGGGCATTTCCTGCAGTTCCTGCATTCCAATGCCAACCCCGACAAACTGGAAGCACTATGGGTGGGCTACGCCTACGCCGAGGGTTGGGCGCACTACTGCGAGGAAATGATGGTTGAGATGGGCTTGGGGAAGGGCGATGCCGAAAAGCACATAGGCCAGCTGAATGAGGCGTTGCTGCGCGATGTGCGACTGATGTCGTCGATCGGACTACACACGCACGACATGACCGTGGCGCAGTCGGAGAAAATGTTCCGCGAGCAAGCCTTCCAGGATCCGGGCAACGCCCGTCAGCAGGCCGCGCGCGGCACCTATGATCCCGCCTATTTAAACTACACCTTGGGCAAACTCATGATTCGAAAGCTGCGAGCTGACTGGTTGTCGAAGGGCGCCGCCGCAGGGGCCGCGCCGCCGCAGCCCGACGATCACAGCCGGTGGCACGAATTTCACGACAAATTCTTGTCGTATGGGGGACCGCCGATTCCCTTGTTGCGCAAGGAATTGGTGGGAGAGGGCGGCAGCCTGCTCTAACTGAAGGCAACGATCAGGCCGCTGTCCGCCCAACTCGCAAGCAGGGCGGCGGCGGCCGAGGGAATTGCTTCTTCAGGCTTGAACTCGCTCAACGCTTCGCAAATCTCGCCGAAGCTGCGCCCGCTGAGCGCCAAATCGAGAGCAACCGCTTCGAGGCCATCCATCGAGCGAAAATAGTTCTGCAGATCCCGCCGCCACAACACCCAGGGTATGGCGGCGGCCATCGCCGGCCTCGGTGGTGTCTCCTCAGCGCTCATGGCCTTCCACACTGCGGCCGTGTTCCAAGACAGTTCAATACGCCGCAGCGAGGGATGGAGTTTAAATTTAAGATCGCTCCACGCGGCCGGATCGACCGCAGCCAGCGCCGTGCGCTGCAGGGGTTTCGCATCCGGGGCGTCGAATACCTCCGACAATGTCCATTCGAGCAGCGCCACCTCCGCAAGAATGGGCTCGGCGCTGTACGGCGGGCGAGCGCCCACGAACTGCGCGAGTTCTCTGCCGTACCAACGGATCGAACGAAAAACCGATGGATGCGCCGCGACAAACGCCCGGCCCAGTTCGACCCACATCTCATCGCCCAGCAAACCATGAAGCACCGGGTAGGTCTCGTGCAAAGCATCAATCAGGCGCACCTGGTAGGCATTGCGATAAATGGCGAGTCTCTCGGCCGCAGAAAGCGGCGGTGCGTTTACGATGGCGGAGGTGACGCCACTGTCATCGCCCAGCAAGTGACGTTGCATGTCGCACTGTAATTCGCGCAATGGCATCACGCGGCCTGCCGGGTGTGACTGGCTGCGATGCCGCGCGCCACGTTAAGTTCAGCGGCCAATTCGCTCAATTCTGGAATGTTGTCGTCGCGTTCGATCATGGTCGGTACGCTGCCAAACAAACCGACGGCTCGGGCGTACAATTCCCATACCGCAGCCACGATCGGATGATCATGCGTGTCGATCAGGTGCCCCCCCAGGTCGCTGTGTCCGGCAAGGTGGAACTGGCGCACACGGGATTTGGGCATCGCTTGAAGATAGGTGAGGGCGTCGAAGCCATGATTGACGCTGCTGACATAGATGTTGTTGATGTCCAGAAGGATGTTGCAGTCTGCGCGCGAGGCCACCTCGCGCAAAAATTCCCATTCGCTCATTTCATCGGCGTGATAGCTCAAGTAACTGGAGACGTTTTCCAGCAATATCTGCCGGCCCAAGGCGTCTTGTACCTGGCCGACTCGCGCGACCACCGATGACAATGCCTCCTCGGTATAAGGCAGGGGCAACAAGTCGTGCAGGTTCCGCCCTTCGACCCCCGTCCAGCACAAGTGATCGGAGATCCAGTGCGGTTCGATGCGGTCGGCCAGGGCGCGCACCATTTTTAAATATTCCAAGTCCATAGGATCGGTGCTGCCGATCGACAGCGACACGCCGTGCATGACCACAGGAAATCGTTCGCGGATCCGATCCAGATAGTCCAACGGCTTGCCGCCGGGGACCAAGTAGTTTTCGGTGATGACTTCGAGCCAATCGATGGCGTGAGGCTCGTTCAACAGGGCCTCATAGTGAGGAGTGCGCAGTCCAAGTCCGAAGCCCGAGAGTTTCATGGAAGATGAGGCCGGGCTTAAGCCCGGCCTCCCAGTCAACGTTTAGCTCTTCTTGTCTGCCTTCGCCTTCGCATCGGCGCAAGCTTCCTTGGTCATGGAGACGAAGCCCTGCCCCTTGCAGCTGTTCATGCCTTTGCAGCTGTTCTTCGCCGACTTGCATTCGGAAGTTCCCTTGCAGGAATTCACGCCTTGACACTTCATGGTAGCGGCATCCCCTGCGAATGCAGTGGTGCTGATTGCGGAAGTGAACAGCATGGCGGCAGCAGCGGCCATGGCAGCGCTCGACATCTTATTGATCTGCATATGTGTACCCTCGTTAGTTATAAAGCGACAGCAATATTGCTGCTCAAACTAATAGACCCGGCCAACGACCCCATTATTACCCAATTATCTAAGCTCATGCCGGATTAGGCAGGATTAACAAAGCGCCTGACCGCAGATAAGATGCCATTTGAATGACGATTTATTAATGTTCGATCCCGGCGCATCCAATTCCCCAGGCCCCCCGAATAGCCAGCATGTTTTCGCTCTCCACCTACGCCTTGGGACTGGCCATCGTGACGGCCGCGGCCCTTTTCACCTGGGTGCGCAGCTTGTTCCTAAAGAATGTCGCGATCGTCGACAGCATCTGGTCGCTGATGTTTGTTCTGGCGGGAGGCGTATATGCCTTTGTCTCATGGCCCCCCCGGCCGCGAACCGTGCTGGTATTAAGCTTGGTCACGGTGTGGGCGCTGCGCCTCTCGATACATATCACGCGGCGCAACCGGGGGCACGGCGAGGATCCGCGCTATCGGGCGATTCGAGCTCGCAATCAGCCGAATTTCGCGCTGAAGAGCCTGTATCTCGTGTTTGTTTTTCAAGCCCTGCTGGCGTGGCTCATTTCGTTGCCCTTGCTCGGATCCCTATCGAGCGCCAAACCACTGAGTTGGCTCGATATGGCCGGTGCGGCGCTCTGGCTGGTGGGGTTCATTTTCGAGGCGGGCGGTGACTGGCAGTTGGCGCGATTTTCAAGCGACCCGGACAATAAGGGGCGCGTAATGGATAGCGGTTTGTGGCGATATACGCGACATCCA
>JANYAD010000221.1 GCA_025355165.1 Gammaproteobacteria bacterium
GCCAATTGCAGCGCGCTGCTGAAAGCTAAATGTCCGCCGCCGGGAAACTCGAGAAGCCCGCTGGTGAGCGTGTCGACGCCCCCTTTGGCATCACGATTGATTAAGGCGATCACCCGCGAGGGCTCGGAGGCGAACACATAGCGGGCGATGACCAAGGGGTAGCAGCCCACGTCATACAGGGCACCACCGCCGAGAGCGGCTTGATTGCGGACATTGTTAGGATCGAGCTGGGTAAACAGAAACGCGGATTGGATGGCCCCCACCTTGCCGATTCGGCCGCTTCGCACCAGCGCCCGGACCCGACGCCATTGAGGGTGATAACGAACCATAAACGCCTCAACAACCCGCCTCTGACTGAGGTCGCGCGCGGCAACGATGGCTTGCGTCTGCGCCGCGTTAAGACCCAGGGGCTTTTCGCACAATACGTGTTTTCCAGCATTGAGCGCCTTTACGGTCCATTCGACGTGCAGATGATTCGGCAACGGATTATAGATAGCGTCTATTTCCGGATCGTCCAGCAGCGATTGGTAGCTACCGTAGCTGTGAGGGATTCCAAAGCGCGCTGCCACCTCGGCGGCGCGGGCCGCATCGCGCGAGGCAATGGCTGCAACCGCGCCGCGCTCGCCGCTCAAGATGGCGGGTATGACTCGCTTTATCGCGATGTTGGCGGTGCCAAGGACGCCCCATTGAATTTTCCGCATGATTTTTCGCTCCGGCGCTGCGCCTCTGGCCGCGGCGCTATCAGTGTCATCTGCAATTGACGGCCACCAACAGCGGCGTCCCTCAGCAATGGCAGGTTTCGTAACGTTCAGTATTTAGCTTGGCAACATCAAGACGAAGCCGTCGTTTTCGTAGGCGTAAAACCGCCACTCCTCGACTGTTTTTGGCGTTCCCAGGATTACCAGTTGTTGCCGCAGTGTTGCCACGTCATTGAATACATCCGAGGCCTTGATAATGCTCTCATACTTTCTCAACAATGATTCGGTCGCGGCGCCCGATGGAGAATAGGTGATCAACACCTTGAGCGGCGCATTGAACAACTGCAGCTTGTTCATTGTTTCGTGCGCCTTGGCAGCGTCGTTCTCGTGTTCTATGGCAACGGAAACCCAATTCGCATACGTGGCATATTTGCCGGTGCCATCGAGGCCACGCTCTTCATAAAGCATTCCGTCGAGTGTGTAGTACTCTTTATTCCAGGACAATAAGCCAAGATGCCGGGCAATCCTCGGATAAATAGTGGATCGCATGAAGTAGTTATATGATTTGGTCTCAAAGCCTGTTGCTGTACGAAAGCTATCGTGCTCAGACTTCATGACCGCGACAAAGGCGTTTCGGAAATCTCGGGGGGAAATTTTGTTCATCGAAGCGCTATAGTAGTCGCCTCGATGCAGTAATTGAACCAGGTCATGAAAGCGGCGCGTTACGCTTCTCTGCGGGTTGAGTCGTTGCCAAACTTCACACGAAGCGCAGCGCAAGCCGCCCACACTGAGTGTGGCTAAAAAAAACCGTTCGAAAGCTGTAACGGATTGATAGGAGTGTACTGTCGATGGCTACGGTATGAGGCATGCAGGTTCAACGCGGCTACTCGTCCGCGAAAAGGCCGTCGAAGCTACCAGCGTCCCCGCTGCGCTGGCGAGAGTTTTTGGACGGTACGCTTTTCTATTCATCGTAATGCTAACGACTGGCGTATTTCGTCCTGGCGTTACACGTGCGGAAGTAGCGGAATCGGCAGCCAACAGCCATCAACCGGCGGGAATACCTTCATGGGTTTTTCCCGTGGGTCCCCCGGTGGCCGGTGCTGCCACCGAGTACGATCGTATAAAGCCGCTGCGCATACCGCACAGCAATGTCACATTCACGGCAGCACAGCTGCGAGACTTATTTGCTGCGCCCGACTGGCATCCCGAGGCTCACTCGGCCATGCCTGCGGTCGTGGCACGCGGACGTACGCCGGATGTGTATGCCTGTGGCTACTGCCATACGCCAGGAGGCCAAGGACGTCCGGAAAATGCCTCGCTGGCAGGCTTGCCCGCCCCTTACATCATTCAGCAATTGCACGACTTCAAGAGCGGCGTTCGCCGCAGCGCCTGGCCCGGGCCATACCGCCCGACTGATCTGATGATTCACGTTGCGAAGTACGCCACTGACGACGAAGTGGCCTCAGCTGCGCGCTATTTCTCGCAGCAAAAACCAAAATCTCACGTGTCCATCTTGGAACGCAAGCGCGTGCCGGGCGCCGCCGTAGTGGGATTTGTCTATGCCGCGATTCGTGGAGCACCTGAGGAGCCCCTTGGAGCGCGCTTGCTTGAATTCGCGCCGGATCCCGAGCGCCACGAGAATCGCGATGAGGCCATGCAGTACGTTGCCTATGCGCCCATCGGCAGCCTGCGACGTGGAAGGTCTATCTCCTCCAGCGGCGCAAACGGATTGACGGTCGGATGCGTGACGTGTCACGGGGCAAACCTGCAAGGCGTTGGCTTAGTTCCGAGGCTCGCCGGAAGATCGCCCAGCTACCTGCTGCGGCAGCTTCTTGCCTTCCAAACGGGCACCCGTGGCGGTCCGGCAGCACAACCAATGGTGCCGGTAGTCGCAAAATTACGGATTACCAACATGATCGACGTTGCAGCGTACGCGGCTTCGTTGCCGCCATAAAGGCCAGTCAAAGGCTTAGGAGAGCAATTCGCGCCACCGCAGAAGTCTGGGCAAGTCAGGCTGCCGATATCAGGCGTACTTGACGGCCATTTTCTCGATAAGGCGGGTGACGCTCACCACGGCGCGTTCGTGAGTTCCGCTGCCAATGTCCTCGGCACCATCCGTGGCCCATATCCGGAAGTCTATTCTGCGCCCTTCCCTGCGAATGACCTCCGCATGACCGGTGACCTCGCGGCCGATCGGAGTCGCCACGAGATGCCGAATGTCCACATGCGTGCCCACAGCGCTTTCGCCTGGTTCCAGATACTGCTTGATGGCATTCAATGCGGCATTCTCCATGATCAGCACCAAATACGGTGTCGAGAACACCGGCGGAAGGACGCTGTCCTTGAAGCTATTGGCCAGGTGCCGTGCCTCGACGCGAAGGGTGTACGCGCCACGCGCGCCAATCGGTATTTCTTTCATTACTCAATCCTACGCTTGCGGCCGTTGCTGCGCGCATTACCTTCAAGGCCGGCGAGCTGCACTGCCGTCACAGTATCGGCCGACTCCGGTATCATTCGAGCATCGACGCATATCGCACTAACTCACCCACAGGCCGTCCCGTGCAAGCACCGTCCTTTCGAGAATTTGCCTTCGCATTCACCCTTCTCGCTCTGTTTCTCGCCGCCGTGCCCGGATGGAGCCACGCATCCTTAAGTAACGGGGGCCTGAACGAGTCGAATGACGCGGCATCCGCGCGCCCGCGTTTGCCCATCGGAACCGCACCCGGTCCGACATTCGACCTGGCTTGGATTGGAAAGATTGTCCGTGTCTCCGAGCCTCAGTTCGCACCCGATGGCAAAACACTCGTGGCCGTGGTCACCCGACCGGACTACGACAATGATCTCAACGTGGCCGAACTGGTGGCCATCGACATCGCTACCCGAAAGGTTCGCAACCTCACCCATGATCGTAAGTCCACTGCGTTTCCGCGCTGGTCGCCCACGGGAGACCGCCTCGCCCTCCTCGCCCAAGACGGCGACAAGCATAATCAGATCTACATTATCGACATGGCGGGCGGCGATCCTCTGCAGGTCACGCATCACCCCACCTCCATCCAGCAATTTGCGTGGAAGCCCGACGGTTCGGCGCTTGCGTTCGCCGCAATAGACGAAGCCGTGAAGAAAACCGGCGCCGACAGATTTGATGACGCTTTCGAGGTTGGCGACAGCGACTTTCTGGTCAAGGAAAAAGCCCTGCCCACCCACCTATGGCTTGTGTCCGCCGGCAGTCCGGATCCGAGAGAGGCTGCGAAGCGACTCACCTCGGGCTCCTGGAGCCTGCCCGTCGCCTTTCCACCGGGTCCACCCGCCTCGCCGATCGGTTTCACGCCCGACGGGCAGGGGCTCGTTTACGTACGCCTGGAGAATACTTACTCGGGCGATAGGAGCAGGAGCAGTCCGCAGCTGCTGAATCTCGCTACCCTCAAGTCCGAGCCGATCACCACTCACACAAAATTTGCCAACTTCCCGGTGGTATCGCCCAATGGCAAGCATGTCGCTTATATCTATCCGCGGGACGGCGACGATCGGAACTACAACGAAATCTATGTCACCGATGGACTCAAAGGAGACGGCAACGATCTGACTCGAGCTCTGGACCGCAATGTGTTCCGTGCGCTCTGGACCCCGGACGGTCGTGCCATTGTGACCGGCGCCAATGACGACGCCGGCACGGCATTGTGGATGTATCCGCTGGGCGGCAGCGCACAGCGACTGGCGCTGGGCGATCTTTCACTCGCGGGAGCCTACTGGCTCGACGCCAGCGTCGGTCCGCGCAATCAAGTCGCCATCGTGGCGAGTGCTGCGCATCACCCTGCTGAAATTTACCTCATAGACCCGGCCGCCCGGCAGCCACGTCAGCTCACCCACTTCAACAGCGTCTTCGAAGGTACATTCGCCCCGGCCCTGGGGAAAAGTGAAGTCATCCGCTGGCGCAGCCCTGATCCTGCGCCGAAAGATTGGCAGGAAAACGGCATCCTGACCTATCCGCCTCATTACTTGCCGGGCAAGAAACTGCCCCTCGTTCTTTACATCCACGGCGGCCCGAAGTCCTCTTCGAAGGACACCTTTAGCATCTTTGCGCAGCTGATCGCCGCCCAAGGCTGGCTCGTGTTTGAACCCAACTATCGGGGCAGCGACAATGAAGGCAATGACTTTCAGCGCGCGGTCACGGACGACGCCGGCGAGGGCCCGGGTCGCGACGTCCTTGCAGGTCTCGAAACCCTGAAGAAGCTCGGCATCGTCGATGAGTCCAACATTGCCGTCACCGGCTGGAGCTACGGCGGCTACATGACCAGCTGGCTCATTGGCCACGCCAATTTCTGGAAGGCTGCGATAGCGGGCGCTCCCGTCACGAATCTCATCGACCAATACAATCTCTCGGACGCCAATGTCGCTCGGGCGTCGTCAATTGGAGGTTCTCCGTATACGGGAGACTGGATGAAGCACTGGATCGACCAGTCTCCCATCACCTACTACGCCAACATGGTCACGCCCACGCTCATCCTGCACGACACCGGCGACTACCGCGTCACCATCTCGCAAGGCTATGAGCTTTATCACGCATTGAAGGACAGGGGCGTGCGCACGGAGTTCTACGCGTATCCCATCGGCGGGCACAGTCCAGCCGATCCGGTCCGGATGCGCGATGTCTACCGGCGATGGATCGAATGGCTGGACGCATTTCTGCCTCACGCCTGAGCGAGAAGGCTATCGAGCTCGCGCTCGCACTGCCGGGCATCGCGAAAAAGAACACCTCGCAAGCCAACCCGTTCGCCGCCCTGAATATTTACGGCGAGGTCATCGACGAAAGCGGTTTCGTCCGCCTTTAAGTCAAATTTTTCGAGCAAATGCTTGAAAACCTCGGCGTCGGGTTTTATCAGCTTGACCTGACCGGAAATCACTATCCCCGAAAACACGTCCCAGAAACTGTGCCGCTCGCGAAGGTGCGCGTAAATTGATGCGGGCATGTTCGAGAGGCAGAAAAGCCTCACGCCGCGTGCGCTGAGCGTGCGCATCAGTTTCACGGTCTCGAGCTTCTCCACCAGGGAATCGCGCACGGCGTCCAAGATCCGCCGTACCTCGCCAGCGGATTGCCCGGTGCGCGAACGGATTCGATCGATGAGCTCGAGCTCGGACAGCGTGCCTCTATCAAAAAGATGCCAATCAGAATGACCGAACCACGAGGCCTTGAGAGCGCCCTGCAGTTCGGGCTGTGGCTGAAACTGGGAGATGATCCTATCGGGATTCCAGTCAAGCACCACACCGCCCAAATCGAAAATGACATTGCAAATCATGGTTATCGGAATCCTCTTGGCAGTACCGGGTTGATTCGGGAAGCCAACGCGCCGATGCGGCCCGGCTGGCAGACGTTGACGGCACTTCCGCCCGAGGCGGCAAGCGTAGCGAATGGCCGCGGGCCGGAAAAGTCTTGGCTCCCCCATATCGTCTAGGTTATTCGTGTAGCTGCATTTCGCCGCGGGCAACTAATTGGTGGAAGTGATCAGCACATGGTTCTTCCTTCCCTGCATGCGGATGCCGGAAGGCGGTAGATCGATCGGTCTACCGTTGAGAACATACTGGGTGTGGGGTGAAGCCTTGTCCTTCAAAATGAAGTTCCATCCACTCTCTTTGGCATCAATATCGTAGATGACCCCTTTGCCGGTTCTGGTACGCGCAAAGGAAATAAGGTTGGCGCCGACCGGGAGGTTTTCGATACTGATGTCCTCCCAGCCGGTAGGAAGATGGGGCTCGAAAACAATAGTCTTTTTCACCGCGTCAGGTCGGACGCCAAAGACATGCTCAATCAACGGCAATACGATGCCGTAGCTGGTCCAGGCGATAGTGAAGCAACCCTGGTCCGGCATCATCTCCGACATGGAGCCGGGCGACACGCGATTGAAGGTTTGAACGATCTTGTTCACATACCACAACGCTTCGTCGGTGCGTCCATATTTACCTTCCGCAACCGCTTGCACCCCAGTCGATATCGTCATCATTGAGGTTCTTTCGACCGCAGAGAGGTAGGGACCGTATTCTCCGGTGTCCTCGCGACGGATCTTGTCCAGAAGCCCGATCGCTCGCTCCCGCGGGGCGATGCCGGTTTCCAGCGGCGTGGCGATGACCCAGTTCTTATTGGTGATCCAGCCCCTGTTCCCCTCCGGCATCGCGAGGAATTCAGCCTTCAGCCGTTCGTAATAAGCGATCGAGTCTTTCTGTTTTTGCGTGAGTTTGTCCGACCCTAAAGCTATTTGCTTGATGGCCCCGTCGGCGGCGGCGACCGCCTGCGATCGGCTGCCGTAGAAATCCGCGTAGCTGCCGGCCTGTTCGATCCAGAATCGCTGGTTGATCCTTTCTTTCAAATCTGAGGCCAGTTTTCGGTATCGCGCGTCGGCGTCCGTGTCGTGCAACGCTTCGGCGATGCGCGCAGCAGCCTCAAGAGCCTTCTGCGTATAGACCGCCACATCAATCAGCGCTGCATTCAAACCGTCTACTTCCATGATCCCGTAGCCTTCCGGGAACGGCTTATTGTCCTGATCGAGCCCGCCCTGCAGCCATTCGATCGCCTTCTTAACGGCTGGATACATTTCTGCGGCAAACTTTTTGTCCCCCGTCCATGCGAATACTTTGCCAATGGTGAGGACGAACTGCGCGGTCTCCTGGGTATTGCCGGGGTTCGTCACCTGTCCGTCGGTGGTGATTTCATGCGCGATCCGACCGTTGTTGTTCACTTTGTTGGACTGATCGCGCAGCAACTTAAGGGTCTGACGGGCAAGGTCGAAATCACCGGTCGCGGTGAGCGCCTGCAGGGAGTAAGTCTCGGTTCCGAACCACCACGGATATTCCATGAAACCGCCGCTGAGACCACGGCCGATGCCGGCCACATCCCTGACCAGCCACTCCATATCGATCCTGCTCCAGTTGTAAACTTCTTGCAGGCGCTCATCTGGAATCCTTATGCGAGCCCGGTTGATGATCGAGCCATAGTGCGCCACCTTCTCCGCCAGCAAAGCGACCTGGTGTTTCGCCAGATAGTCGTATGCCGCAAGGGCATCGCTCTGGCTGATGCTGGAGCCTGAGATGGCGAAGGTGAGAGTGAAGGTGGCATGTGCGCTGACGGTGACCAGGTGACTGGACGCCGCGGTGACACCAGCGCCGGTCGTGTGCAGCGGGCGTGGAGGCTCTGTGGGCTGGGACCCGGCGTAAGGGGTGGCGCCCCAGACGCAAAACCAAGGGTTATCGGTGTCCCTAGCGATAAAGACCCCATTCCTTGGACGCCATTCGACAACATCCTGACCATTCCGGATTCCGAGGCGATCGGCGCTCCACCCGGGGCGCAGATCTGTTTCGACGGACCATTCGAAGCGCAATCGTCGCGCACGACCTGAGGCGTTCTTGAAACGATACTGGACAATCAGGCCCTGCTGGTGATCCGGACTGAACTGAAAGCGGTCGATATCCAGATCCGGCAGCACCCGGCCATACCTGAACAAATTTCCATAAGGATAAGTCACCATCTCCGGGCTCGCTGCAAGAAGAATCTTCTTATCGGTCCCGAGCTCCACAATCCTGGCCTCGAAGCCGGCTATGAGTTTGATCGGCGGCAGCCATAAACCGCCCATTTCGCCCGACACGTGCTGACCCAATTTCGGAAAATTACCATCCTGCGTTCCGATCAGATACGCCCTGTCCCCTGCGGTCACATAAGGTTGCTGTTTATTGAGTCCCTGATTGCTGATGCCGGCAAGGACGGGAGCCGCATAGTTGTTGGCGCTCGACAGCGACAGGAGCATCGCATTCGGCGTGAGTTGCGCAGCGCGGGGCTCCGCTGCGAGAGCGGGCACAAGCACAAACGCTGCGAGCGCGGCCTGCACAAGTGTTTTCATCCTAGCCTCCTGTCGGCCAGCGTAAATTTCCGTGCAAAATTTCATCGGCGGCCGAACCCGAGGGCAGTCGGAAGCTTCTTTGGTATTGTCTCATCAAAGGCCGAGTAACCTTGGGTACAGAGCCGTCAAGCGGGCGCCGCACCGAATTGAGTTTGAAAGGTCGAGCACCGTCATCGGCCTTTTAGCACGGCAAGCCGCGAGTGGGCGACTCACCGGATTATGGAGACATACAAGATCCCGACGTACGTTGTTGTCGGGAAACTCAGACGACGTATGCTCGATCAGATAGTCCCTTAGAGCTTTTCCGGGATCGTAATCGTCATGCTTGCACTACTTCACGTACATCGTGTCGTCGCCTTTCTTTGAAACTCCTCCTCTGAGACGAGGCCGCCCCAATCATTAATGAGGTCGACTTTGTGCATCGAGCGATCCATCGAAGAATGGGCGGATTTAGAAATCTCGGCACACATGGCATGTAAGGGTGCTATTTTTTGGCCAATTTTCTAGGCAACTAATGAGCATCGGTTCAAACAAACACGCCGTGACGCCCGACTCAGCCGGCGGATCATGTTCCTTGTCGGTGGGAGCGCCTGCACAGCAATACACAGCCTCGGCCGTTTCGAGACGCGGGTTGGTACCGCCACGGCCGCGTATCGACCCAGAGGCGCATGTCAGAATTTAGCTTGATAACGCCCCGTCTATCGTGTGCAGCTGTCTACAGCAATTGGACAGAACGAAAGCCGATGCCTGAGTTGCCCCGTGTGACCAGCGCCTGTCGCATGCCATCACACTGATTCTCTGTTGAGCGTTCGATTTGGTGGGCGTAATGTCAAAAATGCGCAGGATCTGCTTCGAAAGCTCGAGGCCCGATGCCACGATGGCGTCAAACGCCGATTTATCGTTACTCGCGCAAGGCTGCCCAAGCGTGGAGGCCGCAGCGAATGTGTACGCTTCCTCCCCGTTATCAACGCGGCGGTTGTACGCACGCCCTCTCGCTCCGAACAGACCCTGCAGCTCGACGTTCTCTCGTCACTATCATTCGACGTCGAGACCTGGCCGGAACGCTCCCAATGGTGATTCGTGGGCCCTTGCCCGCGCCCAACACACGCTCGGCCTGGCTAAACCGACCGCAAATAGAAGGAAACCCACCCTGAAACTCCAGCCCGCGGCACCCCGCTGAAGGATTTCCCCTCTTCAAATAGCTGCTCATCTGTGGCGGCGGCTATGACAATTTCATCAAACGTAGAATTCGGAAGGTCATCGTGGCAGGGTCACATTGACTCGCTCTCGACCCGGCATCGGAGCGGATCAGGTCCGGTCGTGGATCGACTGCAGATGGAACAGTGTTCTGCGGTAGCTGCAGAGAAAGTGAGAACCACACCTTTCGCCTGTCAGAAAAAACGAAAACACGTGCCAGCATCGGCCTTAAAAATGAGCCGGTAAGAAATGCGAGCGCGAAGACCGTCGCGATTAAGAGCAGCATATGACAGATACTCCCTATGGCGTGAAGCGACCCGCCCTCCTCACCGCCATCACTGCGGACTCCGTCGGCCTGCGGCATGAGGGGCGATGTCAAGTCCGCATCATGCCGAAAGACGCTGCATCGAGCAGACGGGAGAACTGATTCTCTATTCCCGCGACGATCACCTGATCAGCGCGGTCAGGGAGCCCTTTGCTGCCGAGCCGCTGATGTTCACCCGCCAGCGCAGAAAGTTGTCCATCGCAGAGTTTCGGAAATTGAGTTACTCTGATTGAGCCATCTGTGTTGATCTGCAAGGCGGGTGTTAGGCCCAGTCACTATCGCCTTTCCTGCCAGACCATGGTTCCGTC
>JANYAD010000243.1 GCA_025355165.1 Gammaproteobacteria bacterium
ATCTTTTCTTTAACGTCGGTCATCTTGATATTTGGTTTGATCGAAATTGTGGATTACCTTGGTTGCTGGCCAACCCCTTGCCTTAATGCTGCCACTGCCACATTTGAAGGATATTGACACTGTTCGCTGACATTGCTCAGAGCCGAGATCTGCTGCGAATTCCTGTCCTGCCGCTTGCCGAAACCCAATGCTTAGCATTCGGGAGCGGAGCAATTTCCGAAAGCATTGCGCGACAAATAGAGTCGAATCGGAATTTCCGCGCTTCGCGGAAATTGGCAGGCGAGTTTCTAAGTTCTGGTGAAACGTAAGAAAAGTGAGCCAAGGCCACGGACATCGATTCGGGGATAAAGGACCGGAATTGGGACAATCCACAGCCAGAAGCCATCCCAACCAAAATTATCGATGATGCGCGCCGCCTCCGCCGTGAAAACTGCCCCCGCTATGAAACCTTGGCGTTGCGGTAGACGGCTGGCTGCGCCGCGCGCTGCTTGGCGGCGTACCCGCGCATCTTCGTCGAAGAATTGAGAGCACAGGTGGGCGCGCAATTGGGTATCAACATGCTGTCGATGATACCGCTGGTTTTACCCTTATTGGCCAAGGATACTCATGCGTGTCGACGCGGCCCCGGGTCGCTTACCCAGCTGACTTGAATTGAATGTGGTAGTCAGCACCGATCCAGTGGTCACCTGGCATATACCGAAAAGTAAAATCTATTGTCTGCTCGATTGTCATGTGCGCGGTTTCGATGTTTAAAACGTGCAGCCCTAGGCTATTCAGCGTCGTCGACTGTTCTTCTATATCTTGCCAGCCGCAGAATCCCCAGCGCACGCTGGCCGGTGCTCGAAGCGCCAGGACGAGTGAAGCACCTTCGATTAGCTCGCTGATCGGTGCATGCTCGCACCAGATCGCGCGCGTCGCTTTGCAGCGCTTACCCCCGTAGCGCTGCCATACGGCCTCGGGTCGGCCGAAAGCGCGGCCGAGCACACGAGACACGACGAGCTTGAGATATTCGGCGTGCGTCCAGGCAAGCGGCATGGCAGCTCCAGTCGGCCGACCGATCATTAGTCCCCGCTGCGGAATGGGAGCCGCGTCCCATATCTGTTCGGGCAGCATGCCACCCGCTGAAGCCATGCCGGCCATCGCCTCTATGAACGGCAGAGGATCATTGCTGCAGGCGATCTCATAGTGCCCGCGCTCGCCAGTAAGCAGTGGCCACGGCCGTCCGCGACCGGTCCCATCAAACGGACTGCCGTCATCGTGTTCGCCGTAACCGTCGTCGTGGTAGCGCCGCCAGGAGGGACCGTAGGGAGTGTCGACCTTGAGCAAGGCATCGGCGAGCCGTACGCTGCCGAGGATTAGCGGATCATCAGCGCGGCGCAGACCAAAACGGACGAGTTGCAGAAAATCAACGCCAAACTGCGCGGCGGCGGGCAGACCTGGATCCAGTGCCTGATTCTTCATCGGTAGTACTCGATCGAAGGCGCCCCGATCGTTGACAGCTTGCGCAGGAGCCACGCGCACGTAGTACCCCGGAATCCCGTACCGCCGCGCAAGCGGAGTATCGTACACGGCCGTCCAATCCTCGAGCCGTGAGTTCCAATAGTCCGCAAAATCCAGTGCGAGTTCGCGCGCGTCAGTAGCCAAATACGGCGCGCCCGCGACCAGAGCGGCAATGCACGCGGCCAGAGTGAACGTATTGAGGCCTGCGCTTTCTTCCCAGCGATCCTGATCGCTCGAAGGACCGTTGCGTACGATGAATGACAGGGCACGCCGAACCATGTCGGCAACCTCGGTTCCCTCGAGAGCGCCGCGCTCTGCCAAGTAGGCCGCCAGCACTACGGGCAGCGCCGTCTCATCCAACTGGATTCCCCTCCAATAAGGCTTACCGCCGAGCCATTGATTCTGATTCCAGTGCCCATCGGCAAGTTGAGTCGCGAGTAGGTATCTCAAGGTATTGCCCGCCTCGCGCACTGCACCGATGGCGAGTAGGGCGCCGGCACATTCCACAAGATCCCGCGGCCACACGAGGTGATAGCCCTCGCGCTCCTCCTTGGTGTTGCCCCAAGGCACGCTCAAGCTAGCGACCATGGCACCCGGGTAGGTCTTGTCCTGATGGGCGCGCACCACCATTGCGGAAACCTGGAACTGTTCGACGCAATTCGCAGGCAAGTCGCGCAGATACTCGGCTGGTACTCGCGATTTCGCGTACCACTGTGTCCAGCCGGCGACGTGTCTGTCCCGGGTGCGATCGAAGAATTCGAACAGTGCCGTCAGCGCCAAGGTGGCGGCCGATTCGACGCTGCTGCCGAAGGCGAGCGCCAGCACCGCGGAGCGGGGCAGTTCGCCGAGCAGCGCGACGTTGCCCGGACCCGCGGAGGAATACTCCCAAGTCATGGCGCCGTTGCGCGCAAAGTCCTGCCAACCGTCGGTGGCACCCACGTACCCGGCGCTGGCTCGTCCCCAGGCATCGCGCTGCGCGCCGTCCACTGCAGCGAGCGCCAGCGCGAACGGTCCTTGCTGCGCCCACAGTAGACACGGCCGCCGTACTGAGCCACCTCGGCAAGATTGCTCATGCCGGTACCTCCAAGGTGGGGAGCGAGTAGAGCATAAGGCCGCAGGTTCTCGTCGCCGGTGAGAACGACGTCGATCAGCAGCGCGTCGCGCTCCACGCAAGGCACGACTCGCAACGTGAGTTCAAAGCGCTCGTGACGGTGAACGACCCGCACTGCGGGCACACCCGGCGCGAGCGGTTCAACCGTGTGCTGCCAGAGCCGCTTCACCTCCACCCAAAAACCACACCCGTCTGCCACCAGAAAGCCCAGATCGCGGATCTGCGGAATATCGACGCGGGGATAGTACACCTCGTTGACGATGCCGCCGCCGATCGTGAACCAGAGGCGGGACATGCCGAGCGAGCAGCCGACTATTTCCTTGGCGCTACTGCACCAGGTTGGCGGTATCCCGGGCGCGCCTGGCGCCGGGCCACCGGGCGGCGGGATTGTCAAAGGCGTGGTCGCACGAGAGCGAGACGGTCTTCGTCGCTTTCGCAGAAGTCAATTACGAGGACGCGCGGGTGCGGTTGTTTCATTACCACCCAACGATACCTCAATTCACCCAAACACAGTGTCGCCGAAGGATTCGCGCACCCACTCCTTCCCTGGGTGGTTCAATGCCAAAGTAACCGCAGCGGGATAATTACTCGGAGCCGGAGAACCTTACTGTCGGTGAGTGGGTGACTATTCGCCTACGATCCGCGCGATCTGGCGGAAGTCCGGTTGTTCACCGCAACGGCTTTCTGTGCCGCGCAATCGACCAGGAGCACAGCGACCGGACCATTCCGCTAAAAGACAGTCAAACCGCTCGAGTGACTCGCCGGCGTTCGTTGCGCGGACGGATCAACGAGCGAATTACGCAGGTCTCCGACTTTGGGCCGCACGCCGTTCCAGATCCGCCGGCACCCGCGGCCTCAAAGCCGCCGGCCCCGGTCCGCAAACCTTCCGGTGCGGCGTTCCGACGCCCGTGACGACATGAGCTTCACTTCGGTCCATTGCAGCGGTACCGTTCGCGGTGTCGGTCCCGGGGAAATACCCCGAGTGAAGTTTCTCGATATCATGTGGGCGCGCGAGCTCGACCGCGCGTTGCGCATTCTCGTACAT
>JANYAD010000245.1 GCA_025355165.1 Gammaproteobacteria bacterium
CCCCGGCTTCACAGTTTGGCACGGGCAACTGCTGACGGTTGAGGGTCAAGATATCGTCGTCACTCCGATCTCCGGCACGCCGACCAGTTACCCTCTTGGCAATACCCTCGCTCCCCGCGAAGTGGTCGCGTTCCTGCAACCGTGCCCGGACGGAGTGCTGCTCAATATTCGTGACCGCACGGCGACAGGGTCTCATGTGGGGTATCGGGTTGTGATGATGTCGTATGCTACCGGTCTCTGCACGGCTGTACCCGGCGCCGCGCGTGCTCGCAGTGCGGAAATGACGCCGCGCTATCTCGTCAGCCTCGAAGAAGGCCCTCATGATTCCGGCCACGCCTTGCATTGGGGCTCGTTCGCATGGACATGGCCGGCCTTTTACCCCGACCGCGTCGAGCATTGGGATTACGATGCGGTAGCCGGTATCTTCTGCACCACGCGGCACGCGAAGGTGTATCTGCTCAGCCCCGATAAGAGTAGCACCGCCTACGTCCCCACCGCATCACCAGCCGACTGCAAACGCGGGATCATCGACGCGGCTCAGACGGCTCATGCTGGTAATGGTTGCGGCTGCGGTCGTCGCGGCGAGCTACTTCGCGCTCGATCGATTCGTTCTGCCGAAGCGACTCTCGCAGAACGACCGGGCGCCGGCGGCATCCGTTAAGTCCGACACTCTCGCGCAGAGCAAGGTTCCGGAAAAGTCGATCGCTGTGCTGCCGTTTATCGATATGAGCGAGAAACACGATCAAGAATATTTCTCCGATGGCCTCTCCGAGGAGCTCATCAATCAACTGGCGCAAAACGCCGACTTGCTAGTCATCGCCAGAACCTCCTCGTTCCAGTTCAAGGCGAAGAGCGAGGACATCAGATCCATTGCGGCAAGCCTTGGTGTGGCTAATGTGCTCGAGGGCAGCGTCCGCAACTCCGCTGGCAAGCTTAGGATCACAGTCCAGCTGATTCGGGCGGCCGACGGCGCGCACGTATGGTCTAAAACCTATGATCGGACTTTGGACGACATATTCAAAATCCAGGACGAGATAGCGAATACGGTTGCGCAGGCACTCAAGACGACCTTAAGGGGACGCGACTCGCAAATATCCTCGGGGACGAAGAGCCTTGAGGCCTATAATCTGTATCTGCAGGGCCTCTCAGTCAATCAGCACCTTAACGAGCATTCGGATTTCGAAACCGCAGTCGATTACTTGCGACAAGCGATCAAGGTCGACCCTGGGTACGCCGCCGCATGGGCTCTGCTGTCCAGAACTCTCGCAAGACAAGTCGAAGGCGGATTTGCGCCGGCTAATACTACGAAAGACGAAGTGCGGCGTGCAGCCGAGCAATCTCTGCGGTTGGATACGGGGCTAGCTAGTGCGCATGACTCAATGGCCAGGATCTTGTTTTACGAATGGGACCTAGGCGGCGCGGCGCTAGAGGTACGGCACGCGGTAGAACTTGATCCCAACGACTCGTTCGCTTTGAACTTAGCATCGCACCTGGCTGCGATACGCGGTCAACTCGATAAGGCTTTGGAGCTAATCAACAGAGCTATTCGAAGCGATCCGGCGAACCCGTGGCGATACCACGATTTAGGTCAGACTTTATACTGGATCGGACGATATCAGGAAGCGCTCATCGCGTACCGTCATGAACTCGATCTGAACCCTAAAGCTCGCGGTGTCCATTGTAATAATGGTGGTCTCTTGCTCCGTATGGGTGACGCCACGGGGGCGCTCGAAGAAATGGATCGCGAGAACGACCCTAAAGTGCGGATGGAGTGTACCGGTGATGTTGTGCAAGTATACGACGCGCTCGGACTTAAGCCTGAGGCTGACGCGGCCTTGGTCAGGTTTGAGAAAGCTCATGCAACCGATGAAGCTTACGATATTGCGTGTGTCTACTCGATTCGGGGAGATTTGAACAAAGCCTTCAGCTGGTTAGACCGTGCCTATCGACAGCACGACCGCGGCATGCTTTATATAAAGATCGAACCAGAGCTGAAGAACGTCAGGGCAGACCCCCGGTACAAAGCGTGGTTGGTTAAGATGAATCTCAGTGATGACGCCACTGGCATGCATCTGTGAGATCACCGTGGGGGGTGAGCGTGAAAAACCAAATGTTCCCGCTTGCGAAGTAAACTGAACACCCAGGCATGCATCGAAGACATTTGAGCATAGCCTGATCGGCGCATAGCCCTCTCTGCCCAGTGACTGGGTCTTAGATTTTAGGTCTGCGCGGCAACTCGAGCGAGGAGGCAGATCGTCGGCAGGTATCCCGCAGGCTGACCGCTTCGATGCCTGAGACAAAACCAGAACCGCGTGATCGTCCAAGTGCGTCATAGGCTCTGGCCCTCGTCCTTCCCTTGGCTGCGATCTTGTTCTTGGGCGCTTGATTTACCCGTGGCCGGCTCGGGGCGCTCCGCATCCTGGCCTCGGCGATACTCCTGCCAGCGTTCCCGCACGAGTCGCTGGATGTCGTCGGGCGATACCGCTCTGCAGATCCTTGGGGCGCGCAGTAGCCCAGGCCCTCGCGGGCCCGCGCTTGGATGGCTTCGGGGGATATGTCCAGGTGCTTCTCATGTTTTGCTAGCGATTGATCCCTGAAGTGACATCCAAGTAATCGTGCGCGAGTTCTTTAGGCCGCGCTCGCGCCAGCGTGTACCCAAGGTGTTGCCGGGCTTCGGCCGGGTCGGGCGCGGCGCCCTGTCCTCTTGGGTTCGCAAACTCGTCATGAGCGTAGAAAAGCATCGCCGACTCTCGGTGCCGCGACAGGGCAACATAGCTCGTGTGCCGATCGAAGTACTTGCTGGTCAAGACATAGGAGCGATCCACGGTCGCGCCCTGCGACTTGTGCATTGTCGAGGCATAGCCGTAGTCCAAGTCTTGATAGTCTTTGGTCTCGACCGCCACCCGGATTTCGTCCTTCCCATCCAGGCGCACTTGCAACGCGCCGCTGCCGACGCGTTCCACGGTACCAAGCGTGCCGTTTTTGACCCCTAAACTTTTCATTGCGCAGGAACATGATCCGATCACCGGCCGCGAATTCGCGTGCGCCACGAGTAGTTTGAACCGTTTGACCGGCGCTTAAGGCCCTCCGCTTTTGAGGATTTCTCGCGCCGCGATATTTAGTTCCGCACCTCATCGCGCGTGTAGGCGAGGATCAATCTGGACTCATTTGGATTCTGCCTTCGGTCTTTGGATCAGGTATCAAGTAGTTGTCGTTGCGCCTCCTCGCGTGTCGCGTGGCCATTAAGCGCCTCCTGCGAGTCGCAGGTTTTGAGCGCCTCGAGCGTCCTGCCTACGCTAAGCTGTTGCGTAGCCTCGCGGCCCAAGCCTCTTTTGACGGCGCACCTGAGTGAGTTCGACCAAACCCGTCCGGCCTAGAACGCCTCGAAATGCAGCCCGCGCCTCGATCGCCTGCAGCGCCACATTGTCGAATGGACGCAATCTGTCACAGCGGCATGACCGGAAACCCAATATCTTGCTGGGCGCCCCCAACCTGCCACGCCGTCCCAATGTTTACGCTGAGCGAATGTTTGTGACAGTAAGCCGCCGGTTGCACCTGGCTCAGGAGCCGTGATCTCTCTTCCCTACCGGGTGTTTGGTCAAGAATGCCCGATGTTCGCGCTGCGATTCGCGCCGGGGGCGGTCGTGGCGGGTTGCGACGGTGCGTCCTCGGGGGCTTTCGTATCCGCACCATCCAGCGAGTCGCCGGCGTCGTTGTCGATATCCCCAGCGCTGTGCGGGTCCTTGTTGTCGTCCGGTGTTTCGAGCATGGCAGTCATGTAGCGCCCCTGTTGTTAAATCGTCGTCCGTCATCCAGCAAATCCTATCCAAGAATACGCTCATTCGAAACCCAGGTCCCGTTGCAGTTGTTGGAATCGGGCGTCCGCGCGCAGCGGATCGAGCAGAGGATCGCGGTGCGAATAGAGCAGCCCTTCGTCGCCGACTTGGCGGGCGCGCGACAGGCGGGCGAGTGCCGCGTCGCGTTCACCCCACTGCGCCAGTACCTGTGCTTGCTGGTACAACGCGCTGTCCCCGAGTGTGGCGATTAGGTCGGCATTGACGGCCTGCGCCGCAGACTCATTGCCGACCATCCGCTCAGTAATGGCCAGGCCGGCCAGGCGAAACGGGGCGGACGGTTCCAGCGCATAAGCTTCACGCGCTTCCGGCAGCCGGCCGAGCTGCAACAGGGCGTCGCCGATCGACGCATGCGCGTTCGAGAGTTTGGCGTTCAGTAGCAGTGCGTGCTGCAGCGGGGGTAAGGCGTCGGCATAGCGCCGTGCGGCATAGTGCACCCAGCCCGACATCCGGTACGCGCGCGCGTTCAAGGGGTCGAGGACGAGCACGCGCGCAATCGCCGTCGCGGCGTCGGCGGCCCGGCCGGTCTGGGCGCAGTAGAACGCGAATCCCGACAGTACGTCGGCGTCGCCGGGCCCGAACTGATGCGCGCGATTGTAAGGTTCGCGTGCGGCGTGCACCTTCAAACGAGCGGCGAACAGCACGTCGGCCAGGGCCGACTGCGCATCGGCGACATCCGGCGCGAGGGCGACCGCGCGACGGGCGGCGGCCTCGGCCGCGTCGTACAGCGCCGGCAAACTCTCGGCGGTTGCGTATTGCCCGGCGATGGTCACTAGCGCGCGAGCGCGGGCGGCGTGGGCCACGGCATAATCCGGGTCGGTCGCGATGGCGGTCTCCAGCAAGGTCAGTGCGGCGCGATCGGATTGCTCGCCGGAATCCTGGTGGTACAGCGCGCGTCCCTTGAGATACGCGTCGAAGGCGACGACGTTAGTTGTGCCGCCCCGGTTCGGTTTGAGCGTCGCAATCTGCGCGGCGAGCGTGGCAGCCACGGTGTCCGCGATCTCCGATTGCACGACGAAGATATCCTGCAGAGTGCGGTTAAACACCTGCGACCAGCGGTTGAAGCCGGTCGCTGCGTCGATCAGCGACACGCTGATGCGCACCACGTCTTGGGCGCGGCGCACGCTGCCGTCGAGCAGGAACGAGACGCCCAGTTGCGCTGCGATGGACTTCGCGGAGTCCTTGCGTTCACGGAACACATTCGACGAGGTCTGCGCCGCGACCTGCAACTGGGTGTTGCGCGACAGCGCGATGCGCATCTCCTCCGCCAACCCGTCCGTGAAGAAGGCCTGCGACGCATCGGCGCTCAGGTTTTGGAATGGTAGAACGGCTACGCTGTTCGACGAGGGCGCGATTTTGGCATGGCGCCAGATCAGGTATACCGTGCCGGTGGCCGCAGCGATCGCTAAGCCCGTGCCGCCTGCGATGACGCGGCGGCGGGTGAAGCGGGCCACCGTGGTGCGCCGCTGCGGCAGGGGTATCGGCGTTCCCATCACCACACCGATCGCGTGCAGCATGCTCGCCCACTCGGCCGACTGTGTGTCGCCGGTCCACGCCGACAGATCGATGGTGTGGAATTGCCGGAAGCCGAGCGGCGACTCGCTGCCGTCGAAGGACACCGGGATCAGGCGGCGGCGGTCACGTCCGTGCGTGGCTTCGTCGAGCACCCAGTTGGACTCGATGGAGAGCTTGGACCATATTACGATTACGGCGTCGGACGCCTCAAGCGCCGCGGCGATGGTCTTGGCGAACAGGGCGCCGCCGTCGATGCGTGCGTCCCACCACACCTCAAGTCCGCTGTTTTCTAGCGCGCCGATGAGAGGTTGAATACGCGGTCGGTCGAGTCGCGCATAGCTCAAGAACACGCGCATCGGCGCGGCCTCGCCACCCGCTTTAACATCCCCCTTCATGCGCGGAGTTTACCGCACGCCATTGGAACACGTGGCCGCATCGCACCGTGCGCCGCGCTTTCGAACCGCCGAGATTTCGCATCTATTCTATGGATTAACAATAGCGTCCGTACTCTAATAGCCTTGGCAAACTAAGCGTTTGGGCATCGTCGTCATACATTCGACCGAGAGCTATAATTCCTGATGACTGCGGTGAAGCAAAAATCACATTCCAAAATCCAGCATGATTATTTATCGTATCAAATAGCCACCGATCAAGGCTCGCTTGCTGCTGAATTGTCAGCTCCGTATACACAA
This sequence comes from Gammaproteobacteria bacterium, assembly GCA_025355165.1. Classification (GTDB taxonomy): domain Bacteria; phylum Pseudomonadota; class Gammaproteobacteria; order Steroidobacterales; family Steroidobacteraceae; genus Bog-1198. The sequence continues at coordinate 6,062 of JANYAD010000245.1, forward strand.
AGAGGGCTGAAGTGCGTGCACCCTTGATGACGACGCCAGCGAGCCTCTTTTCAAATTCACCTTCGAAGTTTTTCATGGCATTATTGGATCGATGCTCCGGCGGCATTCCCCACAAGGAAACGATCACTGTCACAGACTCTGATCGTCATCCTTGCCGTGCCCGAGGTCTTTGCCCTGCCCCGCTTGGTTTTCCGTCCCGCTCCGATCTGTCCCCATTCCC
>JANYAD010000012.1 GCA_025355165.1 Gammaproteobacteria bacterium
CCTTCCGAGCGAATGCATGGCGCGATCCAAGGCGGTTTGAGCGCCTTCCGTCAAGGAAAGAGGCTGATCCGGAGGCAGCGAAGGCGGCACAAAGGCGCGCACTGCCTCGCCCAGAGTCGTAGTCTCTATATATGTTCCGAACGGATTCCGCAGCATGGCGCCCCTGGCCCATGTTAAATGGCTTTATCGCCGTTCACTGTTAGTTAAATATATCACACTATATTTAACTAGCGTCTTGAATGACTCAAAAGATTTAAATAGCGACGTATCATAATTAAATTCATATTCTTATTTTAACTAGGATTACCCGGATGAGACGGAACCCATTTCGGCGAAGTTAGGCACCACCTCCGATTGCCCATCCGATTCCATCCACTTAGGTCTATTACAAACCCGTTCCATCTATCCATCGGCCAGTATTGTGTCGAGCTGCGGCTATGGAGCCTTTGGGGACGGGGAGGCAATTCATGGCCATCACTAGAAAGCAAATTAAAGCGGCAAATAAACGTGGCTCGGCGGCCATCGCGCGCGGCCCAGATGCTCGCCGCGCGCTGACCGTAATTTCGCTGGAAGGCGATTGCGAGTTTTTCTTTTCCGACTGCATTGCCGAAGGACGGGGCGGATGCACTACGTCCAAAACTGAAAAAAATAGAGATCAGTCCGAACGGACCAGGATTGCATTGGCTGCAGCTCGATGCAGACCATTAGGTTCCAGCGCATTGTGATGTAATCCGAAAATTGCCCCTGCACACGCAGCCGCAAGAAAGGCCTTCAGGCGCGCCCATTTGGCGCACCGAGAGAACATCTTTGAAGCGGATTGGCCGCATGCGACACGGCTTCATCACGAATTTGCCGCGGCTATTCCTTCGAGAAACAAGCCCCGATGGTCGTCCCGCGGCCAGACTTCGACTGCGTAGGACTCGATCGAACGCCCCGACATGCGGCGGTAATTGCCGAGGGCCTTGCGCGCCGCGGATCGCCTGCCGAGATGACCAAGGCTCGCGGCCAAAATCGCGCAGCCAGTGGGGTTTTCGGTATGCCGATAAAGTTCAGCGGCCAGGGCGACGGCATCCTGGAAACGCCGCTGCTGGAAACGGGCCATCGTGAGGAACAACACGGATCCATAATGCTCCGGACCGACGGGGTTTAGGCGCATCGCCGTCTGCAAATGCTCCACGGCGAGGTCGAGCTGGCCGGCCAAGATCCGAACGGCGCCGCTGGAGAACCAGGCGGTGGCGGCGCCGGGATTGAGGCCGCACGCGCGCTCGACCAGCGCGATCGCCGGAGCGACCTAATGCCCCAGTAGGTGGAGAGAAATGATCTTCCACCAAGGTGACACGTAAAGCCACTTGGCGATGAATTGCCAGCTCAGTAGCCAGACAGTGCCAAGGACGTAGGCCGGATGAAGGCGCCGGCGCGTTACAAGGTCGTAGACTCCGATGCCGAGCACAAGCAGTGTGACTCCGAGGTAATCAGCCATCCAACCACCGAGGAAGCCGTGCCCGAAGGTGCGGTACATCGCGACACCCCACCATCGTATGAAGCCTGCCTGCAATAACGACATCGTCGCAAGCAACATGAGGCGCTTATGGGCGGCAGCGTCGTGGCGCAATGCTAGCGCCGCCCCAGCGAGACTGCCGAAAATCAAAACATCTTCCAGTAGCGTGCTAATGAAAGCGGGATCGGCTCTCGGGGTTCCGAGCATCTTATTTTCGACCACGTACGTCGCGATAAGGCCCGTCACGATTACCAGCGCCGCAAGACCGGCACCGAAAATGCCCAGTCGTCTGTGTGTACTAACACGACCTCTGCCTATAAGGACCGTCTGAACCGTCAAGAGGACCAGCCATGACACGTAAACGGCCGCATGCATATGTACGGCGAGCGGGTAGTTGAATCCTTGCTTTTGAAACTTATGAATGATGTCGGGAATAAAGCCCATCAGGATCACGAACCAAATGAGCACCACAAAGCTTGGGAATGCATAGCGGTCCCAGGGATTTCGAAACAAGAAATTGGAGGAGTTGGATTTCATTAAGTGGGTTCCCGCCGCTGACACGCAACTGCGGGTCGGTCTCTAGCGCTTCGGTGCGCATCGTTATTGATACGGGGCAGCCTAATGGAAATTCCGAAAGTCTGCTTATGGCTGCCCTGATCCCGGAAGCCATTGACCGGATTTGGCCGATACCGACCGCAAGAGCCTTCGTGATCGCGAGTTCATCTGAAGATACAAGACTCGTGATGTGCCAATTCGAGTTCGGGGTGCGAAATCGAATTAGAGTCCGAGATAAAGAATAGCTCGCTGGGCGAGTCACCTTTTAGACGCGGGAATAGCCTCGCGCAAGAAACTCGCACCTTGGGGGTAACTGTAAACGGGGACTTGGAGTTACCCCCAACGTTACCCCCAAAAAGTCCGGGTGCCCCCGATCCTCTGCGATCGTTAGCGACGGTGATTTGTAGGCCAATTCGAGTCCGACACACCTGTATTTCACGGATTTCGGCCCAATCCCGTCCTTCTCCGATCGTCCCCGATCTTTACCGAACTTCGAAAATTAGTGGGCCCGCTCGGACTCGAACCGAGGACCAAGGGATTCACTTCTGCCCCGCCGTTTCCGGAGGGAGTGGACTATCTCTTCACCCCAGTGGGGTGCGGGACGCTCTAGCCTGTCATTAAGCGCGACTTGAACGCGCTCAGGTAGTCTCTGCACCTTCCGGCGGTGCACCGCCGGCTTGGCTCAGGGTTGCCATCAGCTTGAAGCTGGTCAGGTTTCCCTGAATTCATCCCGTCCACTTCGCACCTTGCGATGCGAAGGCACCATTTTTGATGAGTCCCCTGCTCTAACCAACTGAGCTACAGGCCCGACAGCGCGCATCTTAACACGTGAGCTTCCCAAGCCAGCGCAGCCTTGGGTTATCGTACGGCGCCCGTGAGAATTCCAGCGCTACCGAATTTACCCGTCACTGAAGCCCTACCGGCGCTTCGTGAGGCCTTGATCAGCCGTCGCAGCGTGTTGCTTGAGGCTCCGCCAGGCGCCGGCAAGAGCACCGTGGTACCTCTTGCCTTGGCATTGAGTCCATGGCTTAAGGGACAAAAGATCTTGATGCTGGAGCCGCGCCGCCTTGCGGCGCGCGCAGTGGCGAATCGCATGGCCGCGCTCTTAGGCGAGCCGGTCGGCGCCACCGTAGGCTTTCGAACTCGCCTGGAGACGCGAGTCAGCAGCGACACATGCATCGAAGTTGTCACGGAGGGCATCCTCACCCGCATGCTGCAGGAGGACGCCGCACTCGCGGGTATTGGCTGCGTCATTTTCGATGAATTTCACGAGCGCAGTTTGAATGCCGATCTGGGACTCGCGCTCTGTATCGAAACACAGCAGAACCTGCGCGACGATTTGCGTCTGCTGGTGATGTCAGCGACGCTTGATCTTAAACCCCTGGTGCACTTACTCGGAGAAGCGCCGGTGGTGTCGGCCGCGGGCCGAAGCTACGCAGTGCGCACCCACTACATATCACGGCGCAACGAACTTAATATTGAACTACAAGTCGTGCAAGTGGTGCGATCCGCATTGCGTGAGCACCACGGCGATATCTTGGTTTTTCTGCCAGGCGCAGCGGAAATCCGCCGCGTTCAGCGCAACCTCCAGGAGTCGGATCTCGATGGCGGCATTCGAGTCATGCCGCTGTACGGGGAACTCGATGGGGCTGCTCAGGATGCCGCGCTCGCGCCGGCCGGACCCAGCCTACGCAAAGTCGTGCTCGCGACCAGCATCGCCGAGACCAGCTTGACCATCGAGGGCATTCGAGTCGTGGTGGATTCAGGGCTGCGTCGTTATGCGGAATTCGATCCGGCCACCGGCATGAGCCGCTTGATGACGGGCAAGGTGTCGCAAGCGGCCGCCGACCAGCGCCGCGGGCGCGCAGGCCGCGTGGCGGAAGGTGACTGCTACCGCATTTGGTCGCAAGGCACGCACGCCTCCTTGAATGCGCAGACGCCGCCGGAAATTCTGCATGCCGACCTCGCACCGCTTGCCTTGGAACTGGCTTGCTGGGGCGCGGACGCCGCCTCCCTGGCATGGCTCGACCCGCCGCCCGCGGCTCCCCTGGCGCAGGCGCGCGACCTGCTGCGGCAACTCGACGCCGTCGATTCTGCGTCAAGAGTGACTGCGCATGGGCGCAAACTGGTGAAGCTGGGCATGCATCCGCGGCTCGCGCACATGCTGCTCGAAGCGCACGACTTCAGCGCAACTCGACTCGCGTGCGATCTGGCCGCCATTTTGAGCGAGCGCGACATCTTGCGGGCGGGTGCGGGGGCGCGCGATGCCGACCTGCGGCTTAGAGTCGCGGTCCTGCGCGGCGACACCCGAGAGCTACCCGCAGGCATCAGCGTGGATGCCCGCGCCAAAGCGCAGGCGCAACGCAACTCGAGCCTTTGGCAGCGCAACTCGCACGGCGCGCGCGATACGGCCGATGTGCACGAAGCAACGGGAATCTTGCTGGCGTGGGCGTATCCGGATCGCATCGCACGCGCCCGCGGCACCAGCGGCCGCTACCTGCTGGCAAATGGCCGCGGCGCTCATTTTGCAGAACCGCAAGCGCTTTCGAAGTCAGAATTCATCGTCGCCGCTGAATTGGACGGGGCCGACCGCGAAGCGCGAATATACCTGGCGGCACCCGTCAGTCTGCAAGACCTGGAAACCCATTTCGCCGCTCTCATCAGCGAAAAAGCAGATATCCACTGGGATGACCGGGCGGGAGCCGTTAGCGTTAAACGCGAACGGATGCTCGGTGCGCTGGTCTTGGAGTCATCCGAGATACGCAGTCCCGATCCGCAGGCCGTGCAAGACGCGGTGTTGGCGGGCCTCAAGCAGGTGGGAATCGCCGCTCTGCCCTGGACCCAGGAGCTGCGGCAATGGCGTGCGCGAGTCATGTTGATGCGCCGGCACCAAGTGGCGAGCGCTGTGCCTTGGCCGGATTTGAGCGATGAAGAACTGGAGAGAACGCTCGGGGATTGGGCGCCGCCCTGGATTGCCGATTTCACGCGCCGCGAACATTTTGCGCGCCTGGACTTGAGCAACGCCTTGCACTCCTTCCTATCGCGCGCGCAAGCCACCATTCTCGAGCGGCACGCCCCGACGCATTTCACCGTACCCAGCGGCTCGGCAATCCCCATCGACTATTTGGACGGCGAAAGCCCCACCCTGTCGGTGCGATTGCAGGAGCTGTTCGGATTAAGCGAAACGCCGGCTGTCGCCGGCGGCAAGTTGCCGCTGCTGCTCAAATTGTTGTCTCCCGCCGGACGGCCCGTACAAATCACCCAGGATTTGGTTAGCTTTTGGAATCGCGGCTATCACGACGTCAAAAAAGATCTCAAAGGCCGCTATCCGAAGCATCATTGGCCCGATGATCCATACACGGCGCAGGCCACGCGACGAGCGCGACCGCGCGGCGCGCCGCAGCGCTAAGATGCATAGGGGTCACCGGTGACAAAACGAGCCTGAAGGACTGTTCATGCGTCAAGCAGCATTCGTTTCGCTCATTTTGCTGAGCTCATCCGGCGCCGCGCTCGCGGCACCGCCACCCCACGCGGTTTCGATCGATCCCGGAGCCGCGGCGCGCTTCGCCGGCTTGGCGCTGAAATGCCTGCACGATGAATATCCCAACCACATCAGCTTGAGCATGGACCGCGATTCCGATGCGCGCCCACCCCGAGAGCTGACACCGGCATTTTACGGCTGTTACGACTGGCATTCGGACGTGCATGGCCACTGGCTTCTGGTGCGTTTGCTGCGTCTCATGCCGGGTGCGCCCTTCGCTGCTCAGGCACGCGCGGAACTCGACCGCAGTTTCACGGCGGCGAACATCGCCGGCGAACTCGCCTATCTGAAGCATCCGGGCCGAGCTTCCTTCGAGCGGCCGTACGGCCTGGCGTGGCTGCTGCAGTTATCCGCGGAGCTGCGCGCGTGGGACGACAGCCAAGCGAAGCAGTGGTCGGCCACGCTCGCGCCGCTCGAGTCGGAGGCCGCGGCGCGCATCAAGGCTTGGCTTCCCAAGCTGCACTACCCCATTCGCATCGGCGAACATGATCAAACTGCTTTTTCGTTCGGCCTTATCTACGATTGGGCGGGGGTGTCCGGTGACCTGCCCATGCGCGCCTTGCTCAAGGATGCGGCGCAGCGCTTCTACCTCAAAGATCATGCCTGCCCGTTGAGCTACGAACCTTCGGGCGAGGATTTTCTCTCGCCGTGTTTGGCGGAGGCCGATTTCATGCGCCGTGTGCTGGCGCCCAAAGCGTTCGCCTCCTGGCTGTCCGGCTTTCTGCCCGGCATTCCAGCACGTCCCGCCGCTGCGTGGCTGCAGCCCGGGATCGTGACCGATCGATCCGACCCTAAGCTCGCGCACATCGACGGTCTTAACTTAAGCCGCAGCTGGATGCTCGAAGGCATTGCCCATGGACTGCCGCGCGGGAATGTGCGGGTACCGGCGCTTCTCGGCGCAGCGGCGCGGCATAGGGAAGCGGCTCTGCCGCAGGTTACGGGGGAGCATTACGAGGGGGGCCATTGGTTGGGCAGCTTTGCGGTATACCTGACCAGCGCCGCCGGAATACGCTGATACAATCCCATCGGGCCGCATCGACGGAGAGCAAGCATGCCGGATCATAGCCAGATTGATCGCGCCACTTTTACCAAGATGACAGAGAGCTCTGAGTCGGATTGGAAGAATATCGCGACCGCGGCGATGGCCTTTAATGGCGAGTTGCCGAACCGAATCCTCGCGCATTTGCAGATGCTGAAAGGCGATTGCGGCGGATTTTTGGTGGACCGTTTGGAGCACTCATTGCAATCCGCCACCCTGGCTTACCGCGATCGGATGGACGAGGAATACGTGGTGTGCGCGTTGCTGCACGACATGGGCGACGTCCTCGCCTCGAGCAATCATGCCGAGCTTGCGGCGACCGTGTTGCAGCCCTTCGTCTCGGAACAGAACAGGTGGCTGATGCAACATCACGGAATATTCCAGGGCTATTATTTTTTCCATTACCTGGGGTTGGATCGAAACATGCGCGAGCAGTTTCGCGGCCATCCTAATTTTGAGCGCACCGCATTGTTTTGCGAGCGCCATGACCAAAATGCCTTCGATCCCAACTACGACACCATGCCCTGGAAGCATTCGTGCCCATGGTGCACAGAGTGATGGCGCGGCCCAAGCGTTCGATCTATTTGCGCGAGGAGCGAGCGCCCCCTGAGGAACTTGTCGAGGCTAAGTCGCTATGATTTAACCGCTGCCATCTTTGCCGCATGCTGCTCCACGGCGATGACCGCCGGGGTACGCCAGCCACTGCGCACGCCCCAGAAATAGAATGCCAGCGATGTCACGGCCACACAGAGCTGATCCCAGCCGTATCCAATGTAGCCATGGCCTTCGAATTCTCGACTGCCCGCCCAGGACAACACCGTGATGGCGATGAGATAGGCTAACAACCACCATGCTCCGCGCAGCTGGCGCCCGAAGTCTCGCCAATTGCCTTGGGCTTGATAGTACAAATAGACGGGCAGCGGCAAGATCAACAGCAGCATGATCTGGCCGGTGTGAGGCCAGCGCGCCCAAAACAGCATCAAGGTGGCGAGCACAAAGGCTATCGGCGCGAGCACCGGCAGGCCCGGTACGCGCAACGGCCGATGCAGCTCGGGTGCCGTACGGCGCAGCACGATGACACTAATCGGCACCACCAGATACGTGATGATGGTGGCCACCGAAATCACGGCGGCAAGCTTGCCCCAGCCACGAAAGAAAAACAGAAACACGAAGGACACGGCGAGGTTGAACCACATCGCCGGGCGCGGGATGCCGTATTTAGGATGCACACGGCCGAAGACCTCCGGCACTGTGCCGCTGCGTTCCATCGCATATATCATGCGAGCGGTTGTGGCCGTGTAAGTGATGCCGGTGCCGCTGGGGCTGACGAAAGCATCGGCATAGAGCAATAGCGCCAGCCAGTTAAGGTTGAGGGCCAATGCCAACTGCGCAAACGGCGAGCTGTACTCCAGTGCAGCCCAACCCTCGGACAAATGTTGTGGCGAGACCGAGCCCAAGAAGGCTACTTGCAGCATCAAGTACACCACGGTGCTCAAGGCGATCGAGCCGAATATCGCCAACGGCACGCTGCGCCCGGGGTGGCGCGCCTCCCCGGCCAGATTCACCGGGCTCTGGAAGCCGTTGTAGCTGAAAACAATGCCGCTGGTGGCGACCGCAGTGAGGATGGCCGCCAGATTGCCCACGTGTTGGCCGCCGTGAATCCCAACCTGAAAATTCTCCCAGTGAAACTCCGTACACACCAGGGCGATGGCCGTCGCCGCGGGCACGATGAGCTTAAAGAAAGTGATGGCGCTGTTGGTGTTGGCGAAAATCCTGACGCTCCAGAAATTGACCAAAAAATAAAACACCACCAATACGGCGGAGATGGACAAGCCGCCCACGGTCAGTTCTCCCTGCCCGTTGCGGGCGTGCACGTACAGGCCCTGAGCCCAGGCCCACCGCCAAGAGCTCATGTACTGCACTGAAGCCTCCGCCTCGACCGGGATGACCGAGACAATTGCGATCCAAGCCGCCCACCCGGCGACGAATCCGACCAGCGTGCCATGGGAATAGTGTCCATAGCGCACGGCGCCGCCGGACTCCGGAAACATGGCGCCGAGCTCAGCGTAGGTGAAGGCCACGAACAAAATAACCACGGCACCGATGATCCAGGCGTAGATCGCGCCCGGGCCGGCTAGTTGTGCAGCACGCCAGGCGCCAAACAGCCATCCTGATCCGATAATCGAACCCAAACCGGTAAACATCAGCGCAATCGCGCCGACCTCGCGACGGATCGCACTTTCATTGGACATTTTGATCTCCTTGCCGGACTGTAACGGCTTTCTACTGCTCCGCGCTATGCCAATGCATTTAGGCAATATGTTTTCTCGCCATGAATCCGGCCGGCGGCGAGCGCCGAATGGCTAGGGAGGAACGCACGATGCCGAGCAAAATTACCCTGCAAATTCTTTTTGGCTGCATTTTTCTGGCATTGCTGGGGATGACGGCATGGGCGAGCGTCCATCAGTCGGTGCTGGATTGGAGCGCACTGTCTTTAGGCCCCGACCGCTACTGGACCAGGGCAACCTTGGTAGATGCCTATGGTGGGTTTCTCACGTTCTACGTCTGGGTGTTTTACAAGGAGAGGAGCTGGCTTAAACGGGTTCTGTGGTTCATCGCTATTATGGCTTTAGGCAATATGGCCATGTCCGCTTATGTATTACTGCAGCTCAGGCGCCTCGGCCCTGCCCAAGAAGCAAATGCCATTCTTATCGCGCGCGAGCGCTGAACCTATTCATGAAGAACTGGCTGCACCGCAGGTTTCTCGAACCGCTGCTGGCGCTTTTGCGGCAAGGCGTAGCGCCGCCTCGGCTTGCGCTGTGCGTGTCGATCGCAATCGTGGTCGGCAACATCCCCATCCTCGGGGTGTCCACCATTGCGTGTGCATTACTGGCGCTGGCTTTTCGACTGAATCTGCCGGCCATGCAATTGGTCCAAGCGGCGATGGCACCCACACAAGTCCTGCTGATCATCCCTTTCATGCGCATGGGAGAATGGATAATGCATGCGCCCCCGCAGGCGATGACGGTCAAGGCGGGCCTTGCACTTTTATCTCATGGGATTTGGCAAGCCGTTGTCGTGCTTCGCGACGCCATTTTCCACGCCGGCCTGGCTTGGGCCCTCATCGCGCCTTTAACCGTGTTTTTTTTATATCGGCTCCTGAGGCCGGCCTTCGAACGCATGGCCTTGGCTCTCCCAGCCGCGAACGCATCAGCGCCTATTGCAACAACCTTGTAGGGTCACCCTCGTGAACACAACCACCTTACCCCTGCCCGTATCCTGGTCCATGCGCTTGCTGGAACAGGGCTTGCTGCCCGATTTCCTGACGCGTTTCGGCATACGACGCCTGCTGAAAGAGCGACTGCGGGAGGAAGACAAGGGCGATCCCGAGCAGCAGCAGCGGCATTTGATGAAGCTCATCTCGCGCCTCAGGCACAGCCCGGTGGCCATCAATACCGCGGATGCCAATTTGCAGCACTACGAGCTTCCGCACGAGTTTTTCGAGCACGTACTGGGACCGCATCTTAAGTACTCATGCGCTTACTATCGCAGTCCCGAGGAGACTTTAGGCGAGGCGGAAGCGAATATGCTGCAACTGACGGCCGAGCGAGCTCAGCTCGCGGATGGCGACAGGATATTGGAGTTGGGCTGCGGCTGGGGTTCGTTGTCGCTGTGGATGGCCGGCCGCTTTCCGAGTTCGCGCATCACGGCGGTATCGAATTCGCGTACCCAGAAGCGCTACATCGAGGCGCGCGCGGCGGCTTTAAACCTGACCAATCTCGAGGTGATTACCTGCGATGTGAATGCGTTGAGTTTTCCGGCTGGCACGCAATTCGACCGGGTGGTTTCGGTCGAAATGTTCGAGCACATGCGCAATTATGAAATCCTGATGCAACGAATCAGCGGCTGGCTGGCGCCGCAGGGCACGCTCTTCGTCCACATTTTCACCCACAAGAGCTATGCCTATCCCTTCGAAGTGCGCGACGCCAGCGATTGGATGGCGAAATATTTTTTTACCGGCGGCATGATGCCGAGCGATGATTTGCTGCTCTATTTTCAAAGTGACTTAACTTTAAAGAACCACTGGCAAGTGGACGGCACTCACTACAGCCGAACCAGCGAGCACTGGCTGCAAAACATGGATCGCCAGCGCTCGGCGATCGAACCCATCCTGGCGCAAACCTACGGCGAGGACCAGGTGCGCCGCTGGTGGGTGTACTGGCGGGTGTTTTTCATGTCCTGTGCGGAGCTGTGGGGTTACGCGAAAGGGCGCGAATGGCTGGTCTCGCATTACTTGTTTTCCAAGCAACGCCAAGTCGGAGCCTGACGCTCGCTAATTGTATTCCCGGGCAGTTTCGCTATATTGAATGAGCGTCGCCTCGCGCAGCATTGGGAACTCTATGGTCAGATCCGAGAAACTATTGGTACGGTGTGCCTGCGTTGTTGCGATAGGCGCCACGGCTTGGATGAGCGTCTGCGCTGCGGCCGGTGCGAAGACAAAGTTCGTGCTGTCGAGTTCCGATTCGAAGCTTCTCGCCAGCGTTCCGCTGATATACACCGCCAAGGCGTTTGGCTGTTCCGGCGGAAACTTATCGCCGGAACTGCATTGGTCGGGAGCACCTGCAGGGACGGAGAGTTTCGTCGTGACCTTGTTTGACCCCGACGAGCGCAGCACACCGTCGGGCTGGTGGCACTGGGTACTCTACGATCTGCCTAACAATGTCCAGAGCCTCCCGCAGGGCGCCGGCGCGGAGCACAGCAGCGCGCTGCCCCCAGGCGCGCTGCAAGGCCGCACTGATTTGGGCGAGGACGCCTATCACGGACCCTGCCCCGCCAAGGGCGATCCGCCGCACCGTTATGTGTTCACGGTCTATGCGCTGAACGTGGCCAAGCTTCCCGTGCCCCCTGATTCCAGCGGCGGCATGGTTACCTCCATCGTGCAAGAGCATTTGCTCGGCAAGGCCGTGCTCACCGCGCACTACGGGCGGCCTTAAGCTACGCGGCGGCTTCATCCTCGCAGCCGTGCTCGCACCGATCTCTTTCGATTTGCAGCGTGGCGTGTTGGATCTGAAAGCGGCGTTTCAGATCCGGTGTCAGGAATGTCAGCAAGGCATCTTCCGCCGCTCGATCAGGTACCACCAAGTGAGCGGTTAGAGCAACGCTAGTGGTGCTCAATGCCCATATGTGCAGATCATGCACATCGGTCACCCCGCTTTGGCGAGCGAGGTAGGACATCACGGCGGATGAATTAACGCTGGCCGGAACGCCATCCAGGGACAGCGTCAGCGAATCCCGCAGCAGCCGCCAGGTGCTGAGCAGGATCACTGCCACGATCCCGAGGCTGACGATGGGGTCCAGAACGGCCCACCCGGTGAACACGATCAGTAAACCCGACAGCAACACGCCCGCCGACACGGCCGCGTCGCCAAGCATGTGAATGTAGGCGCTGCGCCGGTTCAAGTCGCCGTGGCTGCCGGCGTGGAGCATCCAAGCGCTGATCCCATTCAACACGATGCCAATTGCGGCCACGCCCATGACCGTTCGTCCCGCCACCGGCGGGGGCGATCCCAATCTGCTGGCCGCCTCCCAGGCGATAGCGCCGCAGGCCAACAGCAGCAATACGGCATTGGCGAGCGCGGCCAACACCGAAGATCGTCCCAGACCATAGGTGAATTTTGCCCCCGGAGGTCGGCGACCCAGCAGCAACGCCCCCCAAGCACACACCAGCCCCAATACATCGCTCAAGTTATGCCCGGCATCCGCGATGAGCGCCACGGAATTGGAAATGAAGCCGAAGCCGCCCTCGATGAGCACGAAAATCAAGTTAAGCGCCACGGCAATACCCATTCGAAGGTTGATGCCGCTCTCGGGTATCACGTGGGCATGCCCATGCGAATGTTGTGCCGCGTGTGCATGGTCGTGCTGCTCGTGGCCATGGTCATGGTCATGGTGCGCGGCACCATGAGCGTGCTCGTCATTATGTTGCATCGGCTTCGTATACCTCAAAACGAACATCGCCGGCCCAAGTTGGTACGCCGCCGAACCCTCAGGCCGGCATGCAGTACGTCCCCCTGTTGGGCCAGTTAAAGCGCGGTTGCGCCACCCAACAATACCGCAAAAACGACTAACTATAGGGCTAGCGGCCGTTTTGCGATGCCACACGAGGCTAAGCCCGTGCTCACAGTCCAAGCTCACTCAAGGAGCGCTCATCATCCGGGCGGCGCCCCAGGGACCAGCGAAAGTGCCGCTCGGTCTCTGCGATCGGCAAATCGTTGATGCTCGCCAAGCGTAGGCGCATCAGCCCGTGCTCATCGAATTCCCAATTCTCATTGCCGTAACTGCGGAACCAATGGCCCCTATCGTCGTGCCACTCATAGGCGAACCGTACCGCGATGCGGTTCTCGCGAAATGCCCAAAGTTCTTTGATTAGCCGATAATCAAGCTCCCGCTCCCATTTGCGGCTGAGGAACGCCTGGATGGCCTCACGCCCGAGAATAAATTCCGCGCGGTTGCGCCATCGGCTGTCCGTTGTGTAGGCGAGTGCCACCCGAGCCGGGTCGCGCGTGTTCCAGGCGTCCTCAGCCAAGCGCACTTTTTCGCAGGCAGTTTCCAGGGTAAAAGGAGGCAAGGGCGCTCGGTCCATTACAACTTCAGCCTCAGCGGATTCATCAAAAGCGCCGAGAAACGTACAGCGTGCCGATTTCAATCTTATAGAAAGTTTCGGGCCGAGGGCCCTGCACATCGCTTGCGAGCACGTGATCGCGCGCCAGATTTTGTCCGTAGCGGAAGTCCAAATTTACATCCCAATAGGGCAGCACATCACGCCACGCGGCGCCCGCGCCGGCGAATAGCGAGGTCGCCGGCGTCTGCACGTTGTAACGCGCGATGCCGGCAAAAAGTCCCATCGCCAAGGGACCATCAAAGCGATGGCGATAATCGACGATGCGCAGGCCGACCAGCGAGCGGCCGTCGACTTGGTCGAATTCCCCTCGCACGCCAAGATCATTCCTTTCTGAAACCGCGCGGCGCGCGCCCAGACCGAAGTGCGGCCCGAACTTAACCTGGGAGATCTCAATGGGTATCCCGGGGTTCAAATCGGTGCGCACTTTGTTCGCGTTGACGCCGGCGTCCACGAACACCTCGGCGCCATGATGATCCACTGGGTGCGGCTCATCCTCATCGCTATCATCGCTGGACGAGATCTCATCGCGGGTCTTTGAATCTCCCCCGTATCGCACAAACGCCGACAGGCGGCTAAAAGATTTTCCATCCACGTCCCGGCCGCCGAATGCTTCCCCGCCGATGGTGAGGTCCTTCCACGGACGTGAATAGCGGATGGAAAAATCGTAGTAGTGATGGTACGGAAATGCGCCGGGCGTCGGGACGAAGGTGCGCAAGTCACCTCCATAATAGGCCTGGTTTGCCAGCGTACGCACGCGCTCTTCCAGGTAACCGCCAAATGGCGGCATCCAGCCGACCCGCAACATCTGGCTCCTGGCCCCTACCCCGTCGTTGAAGTTGCGTTCCTGCGCGCCCCAGTTCCCCTCCACGATGCGGTAGTTGCTGGTCCCATTCAGGAAAATATTGTGCACATACCAGATATTCGACCATTCCGATATTTCGTAGGTGAAATCGAAATATCGCAATACGCGCGGCAAATCGATGCCGGCCGAAATGGCGGGACTGCCCAACAGGTAGCTGCCGCCGTTGGAATTGTCTTCCCCTCCATATTGAAAATAGACTGCAGCAGGGGTCTTGCTCGGCAAGATGAAGCGTGTGACGTACGAGGCTTGCTGATTGCCTTGGGTTTGCGATAGGCCGCTCGGCCTGAAGAAGTCGCGCAGTAGAAAGCGTCCCGAGGTTGGCTGGCCTGCGCCGCCGCCGTATTCCAAAAGCCGATTGACTCCCAATGACCATCCTGGGATCGGCTCTATCGAGAACTGCGCACCGAACAGTCTCGGCTTGGCGGTGACTTCGACACCGTTGTAGAGAATCGGCTGGGGTGCCATGCGTTCGAGAAAGAATTCGTACTGAAATCCCAACCGCGTCAGTGGCTCATAATTCGAGAGCGTCACTGAGGGCAACGTCGGGGACTCGGTGCTGATCAGCGTGCTGCTGTCAGTCATCGGCGATAGCCAGTGATCCCGGTAGCCGATATCGAGCTGCGCCCAGCTGCCGCCGAGACTCAACATCGAGCCGGTGGGCGTGGTCCGCCCCTTATAGGAAACCCCTCCCGCACTCACCAGAAAATAGTCGGTCGGCTGCGCAAAAGCCACCAACGACAACTCGTAGCGGCCGTTCACGGGCATTCCGTGCTCATTTGGCACCACCAGGCCGTCCTTATCGTGGGTGATGGCTCCCGTCACGCTGGCGTGCGTCACGGCGTAATCGCGCGAATACCGCTCGAGGTAGCGTTCCACCTTGGCGCAGAGGAGCTTGTCGATTTCACACGCTTGCGGCAGCGCCAATCTCACCAGCTCAACCGAAAACGGCCGTTTCAAAATCGGTTCATCGGCGAGAATGAGCACCCGCTCGATCTGCCGCTCGATTTCCGGTTCCAGATTCATCGGCAAATAAGCACTCACCGCGCCGGCAAAACTTCCGCTTGCTGCCGCTACGCATAGGCCGGCAATCGCGATTGCGTCTCTCAAAAGTCTCATGGATGATCTCAATATTCGATGTTTCTCAGCGAAGCGGCGGCACGATCAATGTCGGTGCGCGGCAGGCGCCGCGAGCCGCGTCGGCGGAACAAGCTCGCGGATTCAAAGTCCGGTCCAAACAAATATGCACTTCGCGCAGCCGCGGCAAACCCTGCCCGCTGCACGTTACGAGGATTG
This sequence comes from Gammaproteobacteria bacterium, assembly GCA_025355165.1. Lineage (GTDB taxonomy): Bacteria > Pseudomonadota > Gammaproteobacteria > Steroidobacterales > Steroidobacteraceae > Bog-1198. The sequence continues at coordinate 15,471 of JANYAD010000012.1, forward strand.
AATCCGGGGTCAATCGAGCATTGGCGCCCAGAAAGGCCTTGACGATGGCGTCCGGCGCCTCTTGCACGGCTTGGCTCACGGCTAGAAACTCCCGGGGTATCGCGATGCTATTGTAGGCGCGTCGCACCAAGGCAAAATAATCCGCCGATCCTAAGCCGCTGCAGGTGCCGTGAGCCGACCACTCGTGGTACACGAGGGCACGCGCCGGCATCAATTCGGATATGCCGTCCACCACGCTATCCGGTACCTCTTGGTGCACATCGCAGTACTGCGGCCATCCCCTTTCATTTTGCGGCCACAGCCCGTGAACGATGAATCCAAAACGCCGCGGACCCCCGCATTCGGCGGCCCCCGGACTGCCCACGCAAAACGCCGGCGACCAAGACAACGACAACAGGTAGTAGTCAAAAGTGCCCGGTTCGGCAGTAACGGACGAGCGGTGATGCCGAGCGCTGGCCGTGCCGATGAGCGCAAATAACGAAAGCAGCAGCGCCGCACTCTTCATCATGACGTCTCCCTCAGCCGCCGGCTCGCAGCGACTGAATGTCGAATCCGCCGGGGCCATTTATCCATGTGTCCTTGTCGCGGATGATGGCCTGCGCAGGCAAAGCCGGCGTGCTTACCGTCATCCCCTGAAGCTTACGTACCGCCGTGCCTACTGCAAAGATCTCAATTAAGCTGGATCCGAGTTCGACAATATAGGTCTTGATGCCGACTACTTCTTCGGCGCCCAAGGTCGCGGCTTCGCTTTTTATTCGCTCGAAAACCTGTTCACGCGCTTCGTAGATGAGTTTGGTCAGGTCACCCAATTCTCCCCTCACCAAGCTCTGAAATGCCGCTCTGATCCCGCCGATGGCACCGAGTGAATACACGGAAGTGGATATCAGCAGCTTGATCGGCGCATATCCCAGCTGCGTCATGCCCCACAGTTCCTCTCCGGTCATGTCGCTGCTCACCGGAGCGCCTCGCGCCTCAGCGGCGAGTTGCGGGTGGAATGCCGCGGTACCCGCCATGTACATTTCATGAAAGCCGGCGAAATGCAGCACGCTGGTTCGCACGCCGACGACGCAGTTCGCTCCCACCGCCCGCGCATGGGTAACGAGCCGGTCAAGCGCGTGATGGCGCGTCGCATTGAATACGTCGCTAAATTCCGTAATCTCGCCGCGCACCAGCGTTTTCAGCGTGCCTGCGATGCCGCCGACGGCGCCCACCGAATAGGCGATGTTGCCGAACACGAATTCCTTCGGCTCATAGCCTGCGTCCATGTGGCAGTACAATTCTTGAGCATCGCCTGCGCTGGTAAAGGAGGCTGTGCCCGGTCCTCCGCTGACGCCTGAACCGACGAATAAGAATTCGGAATTGCCGCTGAGACTGCGCAGTTCGGAAGTCACGCCGACGACCCCGTGCACCTGCTCGCGTTCGGCTTCCGCCCGCATGCGGGCGTAGGCGGCCTCCCGCCCCTCATGAATCATCCGTGTCACATCGGGAATTTCCCCTCCCACGATTCCGCGGAACGCGGAACGCACGCCCCCCAGAAATCCCATGGACTGGATGCTGTTGCCGATGACCACGCCGCTCGGAATGAAGCCCTTGAGCCGCATGCAGTAAATTTCATTCCCAGACAGACCGGTCAACTTCGGGGTATTGAGCATGTCGCGATCCTAAGTTATGGGAGGCTGCCTGTCGACGCGGAGCTGCGGCGAGCTTTCGTCTCCCACGTGCTCCAAAAAATCATCGCCAGGAGCGCGGCTTGAAAGGGCAGCCGTAGGATCAGCGCCCAGCGCGGAACGCTGAAAGCTTGCGCATGCTCGAGCATATAGACATTGGCAGGCGTCACCGCGATGGTGAGCAGGATGAGCCCAACCCCGGCCGCGCGGCGCGAAAAGGGAATGAGAATGCCGATAGCGCCGAGCAGTTCGAATACCCCGCTCACCAGCACCGCGGCTCGCGGCCACGGGATGAAAGGCGGCACGATGCGCATTTCCGCGTCGGTCAGCGCAAAGTGCGCCACGCCGCCGATCGTAAACCACAGAAACACCAAAACTAGCGCCACGCGTTTCAATATTGAAATCATATTTAAAGAATCGTCGCTAGGGCTGGTGTTCATGGTTGTCAAAGCCCCTCGATGTATCAGGATCGGTAAGGCCGCGACGCGCGCGCCGCCGGCGGCGCCAAAATCGATCGAACCTCGGCGCCAGTCCTGCCCACTCCGGCCGTAGCCAAAGCGGATTTTGCGGCCCCTCATCGAGCAACGCGAGCACCAGGGCGCGCGTCTGGTTCACCGTCTGTACCACGGGCGCCGAGATATCGCGCCACGAAGCCACCGTATCGACGGCGCGTTCGAGTCCTGTGTGCAACTGCATTTCCATGCGCGTGAGCGCGGTGTCCCACTGCTCGATGCCCGCTTCCTCAGGTTGCGCCTGCAGAATGATTTCGACCAGCGCGAGCGCCGCCTGCAGCGGGTTGTCGACGGCCGCTGCGGGCGCGAAAATGCCGGTATCGGCGGCCGGCAACGTCTGCGACTCAAGAGACGCTCGCACCTCCGCGATTAGGATCTGCAGCGCAGCGCTGACATCCAACGGGCGGATGTCGAGGCGATCGGCCGTGGCAATGAGATTCGGCGGCGCTTTGGCGCCCTGTTCGGCAGGGCCGACGTCCGGCGTGACGCCGGAAGCGCCGGAGTCCGGCGCGGGTAATTTTGTTATCTCCATGGGCGGCTTCGAGCCTGTGCTATGAATGTGCCGGCAGGTGCCGATTAATGAGAGCGGCCATCCGGTCCGGGGCTGCCTGAAACAAGTCCACGCCCAGATCCGGCAAGTCTACACATAGGGCGGTGCCCTTGAGCAGCGGCTTGACGCGCAGCGTTTGTTCAAAAATGTCATCGTGGGGGATGAACACGGTGAGCGGCGACTTCAGGGTCTGCAATTTTTGATCGATGGCGTAGCCGCAGGCGGCGCGAAAAGCCGCCCCTGGATTTGCCGCCAGCACGTGCTCTATGAAGCGACTATGGACATCGGCCAGATCATAGGGCGGGGCGCGAGAAGACAGACCGCCGCGCCAAGCCGCGAGCACATGACCTCCCTCGGTTGCCGGGCGCAAAGGTTGTTCACAATACTTCTCCAGTTGCCGTTCCTGCTCCTCTGCGGTGAACAGGGGCATGCCGACCGCCACCAGCCGGCGCACCTGGCTGCCAAGCTGATGTGCAATCTCGATCGCCTCGATGGATCCGGTATGAATCCCCAACAAATCGATCGGGCCTTGCATGCCTGCTGCTTTCAGGCACTCCACGGTCGCCTCTGCATATTGCTCCAAGGACAGCGCCCAGGGCGGGGCGTCGGAGAATCCATAGCCCAACCGGTCCGGTGCATGCGATGGCCGTTCCAATTTCCTTTGCAGCGCTTCCCACATCGCGCCGGAGCGCGGTGACATGTGCAGCAACACTAGCGGCACGCCTTTCCCATCATGGCTGCGCAAATGCAGCTGCCCGAAACGAGTGGGGTAAATACGGCGTATCATTCAATGCGCGTCCAAAAATGCTTCGATGACCGGCGCTACCGATTCCGGGCGTTCGATGTGCAGCATGTGCCCGGCCGCGGCGATGCGGGCCACCTCAAATCCCGGATAGGCCGTTCGCAAAGCCTGCATCGTGCCGTCATTTCCGAGGCGCTTCAGATAGTCGGATTCCTCACCGATCATCATGAGCGCAGGAGCAGTAATTCCGGCCCAGGTCGCCTCGGCGTCCTCGCGCTTGTAAAGAATCGGATTTACCCAGTGATGGCGCGGGTCGGCCGCCAGGCGCACGCGCTGCTCGCCGTCCACTTTTCCCCAAATGCGCGCGATGAAGGCGGCTGCGCCGGGAGGAAAGCGCGGGTAGCGAAGTTGAATAATGGCGGTGAGTTGCTCGAAAGATTCGTAGCTCTTTTCAATCGCCGGCCGTTTAATTTGATCCAGCCATTTGCGCATGCGCGTCGGCGCCTCGTGCGGGGCGGTACGCGCAAGCCCGAATCCTTCCAAGTTGATGAGGCAGCGCACGCGCTCAGGTCTGAGGCCCGCGTAGAGGTTCGCGATATTTCCGCCCATGCTGTGGCCCACGAGGCACGCAGGCGCATCGGGGGAAAGTTGATCCATCAACGCATCCAGGTCCCCGAGATAATCAGGAAAGCTATAACCCTCCTGCGGCCACTCGCTGCGGCCGAATCCACGCCAGTCAGGCGCAATGACGGGCCAATCTTTCTTGAAGGCATCGATGATGAACTGAAAAGTTTCGCCGGCGTCGAGCCAACCATGCAGCAGCATCAGCGGCGGCTGCGGTCCAGGATGCGGCCCCCAGCAGGTCATATGCATGGCAAGGCCCCTAGCCTTTAGGGTCATGTGCCGCGGCTGACGCAGCGCGCGGTAGGCGATGCTATCCAATTCGAGCCCCACTCATGTCAGCCGGCCAAAAACAGCTTGTATGCCTCGTTCCCGGTTTCTTCCGTAAACGCGTACTGCAGCTCGTTGAGATGCAGGAGAAAATCGGTCGCGGTTTCGGCGGGAACTTGAATGCCGGCGAGCACACGGCCATGGTCCGATCCGTGATTGCGGTAGTGAAATAAGCTCACGTTCCATTGCGTGCCCACCGCTTGCAGAAACTTAAGCAGTGCGCCCGGACGCTCCGGGAATTCGAAACGATACAGCCGCTCATCCGCTAGGCCGCGCGCATGCCCGCCCACCATGTAGCGCACATGCAGCTTGGCCATTTCGTTGTCCGTCATGTCGTGGGCGGTGAAACCGGCGGCGCTGATGAGCGCCAACAACGCTTCACGCTCGGACTTCCCCTGGCTGAGCGAGAGGCTGACAAACACCTGCGCCGCCTTGACATCGGAATAACGGTAATTGAACTCAGTGACGCTGCGTTTGCCCAACAACTCGCAAAAGCGCAAGAACGAGCCGGGCGCTTCCGGCATCTGCACGGCAAACAGCACTTCGCGTTGCGCGCCGATGTCCGCACGTTCGGCAACGTAGCGCAGCCGGTCAAAATTCATGTTGGCGCCGCAATTCAACGCTATCAGCGTGCGGTCGGTACAATTCTCGCGCGCCACGTACTTCTTGATGCCGGCCACCGCCAAGGCGCCTGCCGGTTCTGCAATGGAGCGCGTGTCCTGGAAAATATCTTGGATGGCGGCGCAGATCTGATCCGTCGTGACCAGGACGATCTCATCCACGTATTGTCGGGCGAGGCGAAATGTCTCTTCACCCACGCGCCGTACCGCGACGCCGTCGGCGAACATGCCGACCTTCTCTAAGGTGAGGCGCTTGCCGGCTCGCAGCGATTCGTACATGCCGCAGGAGTCTTCCGGTTGAACGCCTATGATCTCGATGCGCGGATACAAAGATTTTGCATAGGCCGCAATGCCCGCGATCAAGCCCCCGCCGCCGACCGGGACAAAAATGGCGTCGATGACCTCGCCATGGCGTTGGCGCAATATCTCCATGGCGATCGTGCCCTGGCCGGCTATCACGTCGGGGTCATCGAAGGGATGCACGAACACTAAATTTCGTTGCCGGCCAAGTTCAGTCGCATGGTCATACGCGTGGTCGTAGTCATCGCCGTGCAAAATGATCTCGCCGCCCAGATCCGCGACCGCTTGAACCTTGATATCCGGACTCGTCAGGGGCATGACGATGAGCGCAGGAATTCCACGGGTACGAGCCGCCAGCGCAACCCCTTGCGCATGATTGCCTGCGGATGCGCATATGACGCCGCGCTGCGCGCTGATGGCGGATAATTGCGCGATTTTGTTGTAGGCGCCGCGGATTTTGAACGAAAACACCGGCTGTAGGTCTTCTCGTTTGAACAATATGTGATTGTTCAGGCGCTTCGAGAGCCGCGGTGCGGCTTCCAACGACGTTTCAATGGCCACATCGTAGACTTTCGACTTGAGGATCCGATCGACATAGTTTTCTTGGATGAGAGGCATCGTTCGCTACATTAGCTGAAGCGGCCGCCTAGCGGTATTCGGGCCATACTGTGAGATATTGCACACCCCGCGGGGCGGTACGCTCGTCCGGGGGTTTAATTCGGTACCATAAGGCATGCGCACGCTCAAGGCTTGGCTTTTCTCGCTGTTGTTGTCGACCTCGCCGGCAGTCTTGGCGCTGTCCGGAAACACCGTCGCCACCGAAAACGTCAAAGCGCGGCTGGTGAGCGAAGTCATCGCCGTGGGGCCCGGACAAGTCTTCTGGGTTGCCTTGGAACTCGATATTCGCGACGGCTGGCACACCTATTGGCGCAACCCCGGAGACTCCGGCCAAGCCACCACTCTTAAGTGGGTGCTGCCGCCCGGGTTCACGGCCGGCGAAATAGTCTGGACGACGCCGCATCGCTTCGAGATCGCGCCACTGGTGAACTACGGCTATGCCAAGCACGCAATGCATTTGGTGCAGATCGTTGCACCCCAGGACCTGAAAACCGGCACGCCGCTGACATTGGCCGCACGGGCCAGCTGGCTGGTTTGCTCCGATGTGTGCATCCCAGAAGGCGCGGATCTGCAATTGAAATTGCCGCAAAGCGCTCAAGCGGGCAGCTTTGATCCGGCGGCAGCGCCGCTGTTTACCGCGGCACGCAGCGAGCTGCCCACCGCGCAGCCGGCGGCGACCTCTGCCCGAATTCAAGGCGATGAGCTAATCATCGCCTTGAGCCATGAATGGGGCCCGATGCTCTCGCAGATCAAATCGCTGGCATTTTTCCCCTATGATGAGGGCAGCATCGAATACGCGGCTCCTCAGAAACTGACGCGCAATCAGGATTCGGTCGAGCTGGCGATGAAAATCGGCTATCAGCCGCCCAAGGCCGGCGCCATACGCGGCGTACTCGTTGCAAGCGAGAAGAACGCGACCCAGTCCGATACCGTGCCTATCGAGATTTCCGCCGATTTTTCCGGCGCCGGTGCGGACCCGCGCAAAGTCGGCCCTCGCTTTGCGCCGGGCGCCGTTGCGCCGGGCGCCGCAGCGCCGCTGACGCAAACGAACAAGGCGCCGGAGCATTCGCTCGTGGTGCTGATGCTCCTGGCCATCGCGGGCGGTTTGATCTTGAACCTGATGCCCTGCGTGTTTCCGGTGCTGTCGATCAAGGCCATCAACGTTGTCGAGCAAGCCAAGAAAGATCCTGGCGCCGTGCGCACCAAGGGTTTGGTGTTTGCCGCCGGGGTGATTAGCTCCATGCTCTGCCTGGCGGCGGTGCTACTGGCGCTGCGGGCCGGCGGCGAAGAAATCGGCTGGGGCTTCCAATTGCAGTCTCCGCTGTTCGTCACGCTGATGATTTACTTGCTGCTGGCGGTGGGCCTGAACCTGTCCGGCGTGTTCGAAGTAGGCGGCGGCTTGGCAGGCGTCGGTGACGAGCTCACCCAGGGGGAGGGCTACAGCGCATCTTTTTTCACCGGGGTGTTGACCACGCTGGTGGCCACGCCATGCACGGCTCCGTTCATGGCTGCGGCCGTGGGCGCCGCCCTGACCCAGTCCGCAATCAACGCGTTGTGCATTTTTGCGGCGCTGGGACTCGGACTCGCGTTGCCCTACGTGCTGTTGTCATTTGCGCCTTGGATGCGCCGCGTGCTGCCCAAGCCGGGCGCTTGGATGGACACGCTGAAACAAGTTTTTGCGTTCCCGATTTACGCATCCGCGGCCTGGCTCCTGTGGGTGCTGTCGCATGAGACCTCATCTTTCGGACTGGGCGCCGCCTTGGCCGGCACGGTGTTGATCGGTTTGGCCGCCTGGGCGTACCAAAAGTCCTCCTCGAGCTCGGGCGGCGGCAGGGTCACGGTGCTTGTCACCGCCATCGTATCGGTGCTGCTGGCGATCATTCTGCCGGTGCGTTTCGCGGACGTCGCCGCAGCGGCGCCCGGCGCCCCCGGCGATACCGCGCAGACGAGGCCGGGCGTGGATGAGTGGCAGCCTTACAGCGCCGCGCGCGTTGCCGAACTGAACGCGGCGGGCCGTCCACTGCTGGTCAACTTCACCGCGAGCTGGTGTTTGACCTGTCTTGTCAATGAGCGCAATGCGTTCTCCGATTCGGCGGTGCAGGAAATTTTTCGTATTAAGAAAGTGACGTTGATGAAGGGGGACTGGACCAACCGAGATCCCGCCATCACGCACGCGCTGGCGGCTTTCGGCCGCGCCGGCGTACCGCTGTATGTGGTTTATAATGCAAAACCAGGATCCGCGGAGCCGTTGGTTTTACCGCAAATCCTCACGGCCAGCGTAGTTCAGAACGCATTTGCCGACACGCCCGCAAATTGATCAGGCGAAATTGATCTTGAGGTGTGCTTGAATACCCCGTGGATCGCGCCACCACCGTCTCTGTAATCGATTTTCGCCGACAAAGTATGGTGCTGTACTGGCACGCTCTTGGCGGCACCTGGACGGCGTGCGATACGCCGCCGCCATTGGTTCACGGCATCGCCTTGATCCGTCCTACAGGACCGAACATCTGTATTTTCGGACAAGGCGGTCGGCTGCGGCTGCAGCTCGGTCCCAATCAATATGCGCTGTCGGAGAACTCACCCAGGATCAGCTGCATACGTGGAATCGCGAGCTTCGGATTTCGGCGCCGCTTCACGGTCAAATCAAGCAGTGGCGGCGTCTTGTTCAATCATTCCTACTGGACCAGTCAGGGCCGCGATTTTTACCGATGGCTGGCTGCCAAGGCCGAAGATCCGGATTGGCGCATCAGCTGTGGACGTCAATGGTCCGAGGGCGTCCCGGCGGCGTCCTTGCGCGCCTGACTTGGCAAAAAGCCCGAGAGTTCCGCGGGCGTCAAATGGCGCCATTGCCCGGACGCCAAGTCGCCCAAGTGTATGGTCATGATTCGCACCCGTCGCAGTCGTTGCGCCTTGTATCCCAGCGCGGAACACATGCGGCGGATCTGCCGGTTCAAGCCTTGGGTGAGGATGATGCGAAAGCTCTGATCATCGACGCGCATGACTTTGCTGGGTTTGGTGATCTCGCCCATAATCTTGACGCCCTGCGAAAGCATGCGCAGCGCAAGATCCGTGATCGGCCGATCCACCGTCACCCAATATTCCTTCTCGTGATTATTCTCCGAGCGCAGAATTTCGTTGACGATGTCGCCGTTGTTGGTCAGCAATATCAGACCTTCAGAATCCCGATCCAAGCGGCCGACCGGGAAAATCCGTTCGGGAAACCCGATGTGATCGATGATGTTGTCCTCGATGTGGCTCTCGGTGGTGCAAATGATGCCCACCGGCTTGTTCAGGGCGATATAGACCGACTTCTTTTTGTGGCCGATCAAATCCCCATCGATGCGGACCTCGTCGCCCTGCGCCACTTTAGTGCCCAGCGCAGCAGGCTCACCATTGCAGGTGACTCGACCGGCTTCGATCCACTTGTCGGCCTCGCGCCGTGAGCACACGCCCGTTTCGCTGATGTACTTATTGAGGCGCACCGGCAGTCCTCACGCACGTTCTTTAAGAAATCCGCCGATCTGCGCAGCCAGCGTTTTTGCAGCTCTCTCGAACTGGTCATCCTCGCCGCGGATGATCAGCGCCGGCTGTTTCACCGCCACTCGTACATCCGGCGAAATGTGCACCAGTACCACGCGGCGCACGAGCTCCGTCCGAGCGGTAGCGAGTTCCAGCGCGACCTCGGCACCGCTTCGAACGCCGAGCAGATCGATTTGCCGCAACCGCAGGTCATTCGCCAAGTCCAGGATCGCGCCGGCAGCATCGGCTGCCCCGGCGCCGGGCGCAGGATCCGATTCGCCAAGACCGGGCAAGTCAGGCGCGTAGACCGAGCGCACATCGGCGATCTCGGGCAAAAAGCGCGCGAACATACGGCTCGAGCCCGGCGTGGCATGCAGGCAAAACAGCGTCACCTGCTCATCGAACCCCCCCGTGGCGGGAAAAGCGGTACGCACATGCAGCTGCCCGAATCTGCAATCAAAATAAGCACGGCGGGTGCGCACCGCTTCGACTGACTGGGTGGTTTTTGAGGACTTTGCCAAGCTTAAATCTCCGCATCGATCGTTAGCTGGGAGGGATGATAAGACCAGAGTGCATCTCTGCAACGCCTAACATTTGTTGTTGTATTGACGCTACTTTAACTTTTCACGCTTCTTTGCATTAACACTGGCATATACGACGGCACGCGGATAGAGTGTTGCTCGGACGCAATTGGACTTTGGGAAACAAAAAAGACCGATCATGGTCGGGCGCTCCTTAAGATGGCGCCGCGATAGGCATGGGGACTTAAAAGCCGGGCGCGGGCCCGGCTTTTTTATTGCGCCAGCCGGTCCCACACGCGCGACAGGATAAATCCATTCGAACGGCCGCCTCGGAAACTAACCTCCTCGAGGAGGCGCTGGCCACCCTCGGCAATGCTGTAGTGCTCCTCGAATGGCGGGCGGTCCTCGCCAATCTCAGCGCTGCTCACAATCAATGTCTTTTCCGACCAGCCGCACTTCGGAGGCGGAATGTCGCGGCTGGCCCGTAGCGGTGCATCGCGGTCCGAGGCGCTGCGATGATGTTGGGAGATTTTTTTCCTCTCCTCCGGCTGGCAAACGCGGTTCTTGCCCTCCGAGGTGAAAGCGACGATGCCGCCCACTTGCTTGATCTCGAGCAGTTTGCCCGGGTAACGCACCGCTTCGCTTAAGTAGCCCATGGGCGGCGTTGCCGGCACAAAAACCGGAGCCCCGTAACTACCGCGCCCACCCCGTCCGCCTCGACCGCCCGAGTCCGGCGCACTTCCCGCACCACCGGAGGATTGGTTGGCGGCCTGCAGCAAGTGCATCGGATCATCACTGTCGGCCTCGTTGAGTTTCCAGTGGCCGCTGAAATCCACACCGGGCGGGGGCGCCATGCTCAATCTGTCGCTCGCACAGGCACTCAAAACGGTAATCGCCGCGAGGACGGCCAAACGCATATAAACCCCCCAGATCCTAAAGAGGGAATCTTATATGGAATTTAACCGACGAAGTGCGGCGCTCGCCGTGCGCGCAGATCATTCGGACCGCATACCCAGACACGGCCCTCGAAGGGTTGGAAACAAACGCGCATGATTTCGGTGCGACGCATGGTTTGCGATCCGCAGGTAATCTTGCCATCGGCGAGATCGGCTTGGATTAGATCCACCAGAGAGGCGCTGGGTTCACCGGCGTCGGTGGGGGGCAAAGCATGGGCCAAAATGCGTGCGTGAACCTCGTCGCGGCGGTTGGTGTTGCCGAGCACGGCTCGCTTGAATTTGTCGAGCACCACGAGGACGGAACTCAATGTGTTGTCCGTCACATCGCTGGGGCGTCCTGTTCCGCCGATGAACTTGAGGTGCAGCATGCCGCCCACCCCACGCCCTTCATCGTGCAGGCAAAGCGCCAGCGCTCCGTGCAGGTCGGCGATCAGCAGCATGGGCTCGGGCGAGACATGATAAGTGTCGGGCGCGACCGATACCTCGGTTAGATCTTTAGCCAAGTAGGGACCCTTAAGTTACCCCACGATGCTGCGCCGAACCTCAAGATACCTCTGCCAAGCGAATCACGGTTTTTACCTATTACAAAATGAACCTGTGCGCGGATTGACAAGGATCGGCACTCACTGACAAGGATCGGCAGTCATAAGCTCATATCGCGCGGTAATTGGCTCGATTGGCTCTCAGCATCGTATCGTAACCAGATGTATCGGTACGATCTCACCGACAAAACCCTGGTCAAGGAACGCGTGGCGCAGTTTCGCGATCAAACGCGGCGTTATCTCGACGGAAGCTTAAGCGAAGATGAGTTTCGTGGCCTCAGATTGCGCAACGGTTTGTATATCCAGCGGCACGCTCCCATGCTGCGCGTCGCAATTCCATACGGCCTGCTTTCCTCCATTCAGCTTCGCACGCTGGCTAAAATCGCCCGCCGCTATGATCGGGGCTACGGGCATTTCACCACGCGCCAGAATATCCAATACAACTGGCCCAAGCTTAACGAGGTCCCGGATATTCTCGCCGAGCTTGCCGAAGTGGAAATGCATGCCATTCAGACCAGCGGCAACTGCATCCGCAATATCACCTCGGATCACTTGGCCGGCGTAACCGCCAACGAGCTCGAAGACCCTAGACCTTGGTGCGAAATCATTCGCCAGTGGTCGACATTCCATCCTGAATTCACGTATTTGCCCCGCAAATTCAAGATCGCGGTCACCGGCGCACCGCAAGATCGAGCCGCCTCGCTGGTGCACGATGTCGGCGTGCACATCGTGCGCGGCCCGACGGGCGATATCGGCTTTGAGATTCTGGCAGGCGGCGGTTTGGGGCGAACCCCAATCATCGGTCAAGTGGTCCGCGCGTTCCTGCCGCGCGAACATCTGCTCACCTATCTTACGGCGATATTGCGCATCTACAACCTCGAGGGGCGCCGCGATAATCTGACCAAGGCGCGCATCAAGATACTGGTGCGCTCGATGGGAATAGAGGAATTCACTCGGCGCGTGGAGGCCGAATGGGAGCTGCTGCGCGGTGCAGGCCCCCGTGTCGAGGATACCGAGGTCGCCCGCATGCGAGGCTTTTTCACGCCGCCGGCCTATCTTGCCCGCCCCGATACGCAACCCGATGCGCACCGGGAGACCGCCTTTCGCGCTTGGTACCGTTACAACACGGCGCCGCACAAGGTGCCCGGCTACCGCGCGGTCTATGTCTCGTTGAAAAAGCCCGGCAGCCCGCCAGGCGATGCCACCGATGCACAGATGGATCTAGTGGCTGATCTGGCCGATCGCTATAGCTTCGGCGAAGCACGGGTGACGCATACCCAGAATCTGCTGCTTGCCGATGTCGAACAGCACAAAACCTATGAACTGTGGCAAGCGCTTCAGGCCGCCGATCTGGCGACCCCGAACATCGGCACGTTGACCGATATGATCTGCTGCCCTGGACTGGACTTTTGTAGCCTGGCCAATGCAGGCTCAATCGATGTGGCAAAACTCATCAACGAGCGCTTCGATGACTACGATTACATTTATGATTTGGGCGAAATCGACGTCAAGATGTCGGGCTGCATGAATGCCTGCGGCCATCATCACGTCGGCAATATCGGAATTCTTGGCGTGGATAAGGGCGGCGAGGAGTGGTACCAAATCACCATCGGCGGCGCGGCCGGCGCTGATGCTTCCTTAGGATCGGTCATCGGCCCATCGGTCGCGAAGATGCAGGTTCCTGAAACCATCGCGCGGATACTCGATGTGTACGTGCAGCGCCGCCGGCCCGAAGAACGCTTTCTCGACACGGTGCGCCGCCTGGGCGTTAAACCTTTCAAGGAACGGGTATATGCCGCGCTGCTTGCTGCGTAACGGTCAACTCGTCGCCGATGAGTGGCTGTATCTCGCCGAAGCCGCAGCGCAAGACCTCGCCGTGACGGCGAATGCGCCGCTGATCGTGCCGTTCTCTCAGTGGCAGAGCGAGCCTGACAGCTTGCGCGTGCGCGGCGGCCGCCTAGGCGTGCTGCTATCACCGTCTGACCAGATCGAGGCGCTGGCGCCGCATCTCGCCCGCTTCGCGCTGGTCGCAGCGCAGTTTCCAGGGCCGGGCGAAGGGCGCGGCTACACGCAAGCACGGTTGCTGCGCGAGCGGTGGAATTTCACCGGCGAACTGCGCGCCAGCGGTTACGTCCGGCGCGATCAATTGTTTTTCATGGCCCGCTGCGGCTTCAACAGCTTCGAGCTGCCGCAAAGCGAATTGCCGGACGCGGCGAGGGCCTTCGCCACCTTCACCGCCGCCTATCAGACCTGCAACGATGCAGGGCTGCCTCTCAAGCTGCCGCGGGATATACCTGCCAACGCCTGAATCTCATCCCCACCCTCTGACCCAAGCTGAAGCGCTCCGCCTCGAAGCGTTCACGGCCGATTTCCGCTTCCAGCGGCTCGTGGATGGGCTGCCCGTCGGCGCATAGATCCAAGCGCACGATGGGCCCGATCACGCGCACGGCCACCACCGTTGCCGGCCATCCCGAGGCCACATCGCCGATCTCAACCTCGTGCGGCCGGATCAGCGCGATGTTCTTTGTGCTGCCCGTCTGCATGTCGGCCGCCGCGGCAATATCAATGGGCCCGATATAGGCTCGCCCATCTCGAAGCTTCACGGGCAGTTCATTGACCTGGCCCAAAAAGCGGTGCACGAATGCCGACTTCGGCAAGTCATAGATTTCCCCCGGAATACCGGCCTGTTCGATCTTGCCTTGATTCAACACCACCACGGTATCCGCCACTTCGATGGCTTCCTGCTGGTCGTGCGTCACGATGATGCTGGTGAAATGCAGCTCATCGTGGAGCCTGCGCAGCCAGCGCCGAAGCTCATGGCGCACCTGGCTGTCTAGAGCGCCGAAAGGCTCGTCCAGCAGCAGCACTTGGGGATCGACGGCCATGGCGCGCGCCAGCGCCACCCGCTGCCGCTGCCCTCCGGAGAGCTGGGCTGCATATCGGTCATGCGCCCATTCGAGCTGCACCAGGGCCAGCAGATCTTGCACCTTGGTGCGAATAACCTTAGCGGAGGGTCGCTCCCGGCGGCGCTTCACTTTGAGACCAAAGGCCACGTTTTCAAACACGGTCATGTGGCGAAACAGCGCGTACTGCTGAAAAACGAAGCCCACCTTGCGATCGCCGATGGGCCACAAGGTCGCATCCTGTCCATCGAATAACACTTGCCCCGCATCCGGCGTTTCCAGCCCCCCAATGATCCGCAGCAGTGTCGTCTTGCCTGACCCCGATGGACCTAGCAGCGCCATCAAGGCGCCCGTAGCAACGTCCAGGTCGATACCCTCTACCGCGGCATAGTCACCGAATTGCTTGGTAACGCCTCGCAGCGCAATGCTCATGTATTGACTCTCCGGGTTCGATCACGCGGCAGGTGCGTGGCGCGCCGCAGTTCCGGTTGTCGCCATTCCAAAAAGCTTTTCCCGGCGAGAGTCAGCAGTGCCAGCAGCGCCAGCAGCGAAGCGACGGCGAAGGCCGCGGTGTAATTGTATTCGTTGTAGAGGATTTCAACGTGCAGGGGCATCGTATTGGTCAATCCGCGGATGTGCCCCGAGACCACCGACACCGCGCCGAATTCACCCATCGCGCGCGCATTGCACAACAAGACTCCATACAGCAGGCCCCACCGAATGTTGGGCAAGGTCACGCGCCAGAAGGTCTGCCAGCCGGTGGCTCCCAAGGACAACGCGGTCTCTTCGTCCTCTTTGCCCTGCGCCTGCATCACCGGAATGAGCTCGCGGGCGATGAACGGAAAGGTGACGAAAATCGTCGCCAGCACGATGCCCGGGATGGCGAAGACCACGTGGATGTGATGGGCTTTCAAACTCCCGCCAAACCAGCCGTGGGTGCCGAACACCAAAATGAAAATCATGCCGGCGATGACCGGCGAGACCGCAAACGGCAAGTCGATGAGCGTGATCAACGCGCTCTTGCCTCGAAACTCGAATTTGGCGACGGCCCAGGCAGCCGCCACAGGGGCCCGGACGGTGCCGCGGGAGGAGTTCCTGGCCCGAATCGCGGCTTTGACGGGGGCTTGAGTGCGATAGTCTGCGTCGCGCGCCCGCCACACCCGCATTGCGTGGGTCCCGCCCTGTCGGCACAATGCGCCGCCTCGGAGTCACCCGGTAAGCGCATGTCGAAAGGGCGGGACCCACGCAATGCGGGTGTGGCGGGCGCGCGACGGGGCCTATTGCACTCAAGCACCCGTCAAAGCCGCGATTCGGGCCAGGAACTCCTCCCGCGGCACCGTCCGGGC
>JANYAD010000068.1 GCA_025355165.1 Gammaproteobacteria bacterium
TTGGAAGGTGACTACGGGGGCAGAATGGTCGGCCACCAGCAATATCGTCAGGCCATTGCTGTCGAGACGATATTCCTCGATGCCCCCGAGCGACTTGATATGTGAAAAACCACTTCCGCTCTGCGCCGTCGCTGCGGCAGGCTCGCCCTTGGGCGGCGCACCTTGACTGGCGTTGGCAGTCAGAGCAAAGACCGCACTCGCCAACAGGGCGGCGCACGCGCACAACTTGCGCTCTTCAAACATGCTGTCTCCAACGGTCAACCGGGTGGGGCCCAATTCTAGTTGAATTAAGCTGCCGTTGCCTGAACCTCGTCGGTCCACACCTTGAACGACGCCAACGTGTTGGGGCCGAAGGTCATGCTGATGGCCACATCGGCGGCGTCTCGGCCGCGTGCGATCAGAACTCGACCGATGCGGCGCCGGTTATTGCGCGGGTCAAAGGTGTGCCACGCACCTCCAATGTAGGCTTCGAACCATCCCGAGAAATCCATCTCCCCTGCCACCGGTACGCCGATGTCACCGAGATAACCCGTGCAGTAGCGAGCGGGAATATTCACGCAGCGGCAAAGGGTGAGCGCCAAATGGGCGTAGTCCCGGCATACTCCGGCGCGCTCATTGAATGTTTCCCAGGCAGTCTTGGAAGGACGCGCGCACTCGTAATCAAACCGGATATGCGCATGCACGAAATCGCAAATGGCCTGCACTCTGGACCAACCCGGGGTAACGCCGCCAAACATGTTCCAAGCGTTCCCCGACAACAGTTCCGTCTCGCAATAGCGGCTCGGAAGTAAAAACACCAGGGTTTCTTCCGGCAGCAGCTCCACCGCCTGTTCTGTCGCATCAGGGAAGATCGCCTCTGCTGTACCGCTGTCTTTAATCAGCGCATCGGCGGTCACGGTAAATCTTCCGCGAGGCGCAAGCAGGCGCGTGCACCAGTTTCCGAAGCCGTCGCGGTACATTGAAAGAGGCACATCCGGGGTCGTTATCATGGTATCCGGACGTACCAAATCAGAGGTGCGGGTGTGGTGAACGTGCAAATTTAGAATTATCGGCGTGTCTTGCACGAGCTGGTACGCCAATTCGTAGCCCAGTCGGATCAGCATTGGCGGCTCGCTTGTAGGGTTAATCAATCACTATGCCATGGCGCTTCATCGAGGTGTAAGCAACAAATCTGCAACAAGTGTAAAAGCTCTCCTACGGACAGATCAGGGTAGCGAGACCCAGCACCGCGTTTAAAAATGGCACCGGGATGTCAAGGCAGCGGGCGATCTCGACCACGGCGCCCAATTGCGGGCCCAACTCAAGCGGCCGCCCGGCCTCCAAGTCCGCAAGCATCGAGGTCTTGAAATCCCCCAACCGCTCAGTGACTGCAATGCGTTCTTCAGGCTTCATCGCCACTGCCAAGTCAAGAGCAGCCGCACATTGCTGCATTTCCTCCATCATGCGCACACACAATGTGCGCACGTTGCCATTACTCAGCATGCAGGTGGTACCGCGCCGCGTCAGCGCGCTGAGAGGATTCATGGTCATGTTGCCCCACAGCTTGGTCCAGACCTCACGCCGAATGCAGTTTGACGCTACGGTATTGATGCCCCCTTCGCGCAGGGCGCGCACTACCGCCTCGAGGCGCGTCGAGTTAGATCCTGAGGGCTCGCCCAGGATGAGCCGATCAGCGGCCACAACTTGTACGTTTGCGGGAGAGATGACGCGCATGGAGGCGTGTACTACGGCTCCCCAGGTCCGCTCGCATGGAAAAGCGCGCTCTTGCGCTTGATTAGGATCCACCGACTGAAGAGTGTGATTCATGAGTGGCCCGCTGAAATCCTGGAAGAACCACCACGGGATTCCATTGGTAGCGCTGATCACCACCGTTGCCGGACCAAACAGCGCGCTCAGCTGCGGCGCGAGTGCCGGTAGCAGGTGTGCTTTAACCGCAAGAAATACATAATCATGCACGCCGAGCTCCGGCGCCGACCCTGCTCGCGGGCGGCTAACTCGGATCTCATCGCGGTGCGTGACACGCAAGCCGCTCGCGCGAACGGTATCGAGGGTTGCGCCGCGCGCAACCAGCGAAACCTCCCAACCGGCCCGGTCCAAAGCATTGCCTATCCATCCACCGACGGCACCGGCACCCACGATCGCTACGGAAGGATTCATAGGGCGACATTATCAGCACTGGCGGCAATGAGAGACGAGCTATGCTCGCAGCTCTAGGACGATGCGCCTTAGCGGGGCGGGACGCTGCCTATACTTAACATTAAATATCATATGTAATATGCCGATAATAAAGGTAATTGCTTGAAGACCATTGAAGCCACGCCTTCCCCGAAACCTTGGGTTGCGTTATTTGATTTGGACGGCACTCTGACTTGGCACGATACATTACTGCCTTTTCTTATGGGCTTCCTGCGGCGCCGCCCGCACAAAGCACTTAAGCTTTGGCGCTTGCCCTTCGCACTCGCCCGCTACTGGCAAGATCGTGATCGGGGCACTCTTAAATCGAGCGTCATTCGCATGCTCATGGGAGGCGAGCGGCGCGCACTGCTCGATGCCTGGGCCGACACTTACGTCGCCGAGCTTAAGCTCAAGCGGCGCTTTCGTCCCCTCGCCCTCGCCGTCTTGGAAGCGCATCGCATCGCCGGCGATCATCTGATTCTTTTGTCCGCCAGCCCCGATTTGTATGTGCCGCTCATTGGCCGGTTGCTCGGCTTCGAACTCACTTTGTGCACAGAACTTCAGTGGCACGCAGATCGGCTGGACGGCAGTTTGAAAACGGCCAACCGGCGAGGCGAGGAAAAACTCGCTTGCTTGAGGTGGCTGCGCGAGCGATATCCGGCTCTGCCGGTCATTGCCTATGGCAACTCAGCGTCGGACGTTGAGCACCTGCGCGAGGCGGATCGCGCGCTTCTGGTCAACGGCGACAACGCGGCACGGCAACTGGCTGCGCGATGGAACATCCCGGTCTCCAACTGGAGCTAGGAGGCTGCCTGACTCTGCCTGGTACGCACGCCCTGTAAAGAGCGATGCAGCTTGAGCAGCAACTTTTCGGTGCTCGCCCAATCGATGCACGGGTCGGTGATGGACATGCCATAAACGAGCTTGCTCAAATCCTTGGGTATGGACTGGCTGCCGGCCTGCAAGTGGCTCTCGAGCATGAGACCAACAATGGATCGGTTGCCATCCACGATCTGCGTGACGCAATTCTCCGCCACCAAGGGCTGCAGCTCGGCCTCCTTGTTTGAGTTGCCGTGGCTGCAGTCGACCACAATGGTCGGCGGCAAACCCGCGGCTGTCAATTCCCGTTCTGCCACCGCAATACTTACGGCGTCGTAGTTGACGCGCCCGCCGCCGCCTCGCAATACGATGTGCGCGTGCTGATTGCCGCGCGTACGAAATACAGCGGACTGGCCCTGTTGGGTTATGCCCAGAAAATGATGCGGCCGGCGCACCGATTGCAGAGCATTGATCGATGCCGCAAGCGAGCCGTCCGTACCGTTCTTGAATCCCACCGGTGTCGATAGGCCGCTGGCCATTTCTCGATGGGTTTGCGACTCGGTCGTTCTCGCACCGATCGCCGTCCAGGTGATCAGCTCCGACAAGTACTGCGGCATGATGGGGTCGAGCGCTTCGGTGCCAGCGGGAAGTCCCAGCTCGGCAATGTACAACAGGAGCTCGCGAGCTGTCAGAATGCCCTTTTCGATCTGAAAGGAATCATCCATGTCAGGATCGTTGATCAATCCCTTCCATCCAACGGTGGTACGCGGCTTCTCGAAATACACGCGCATGATAAGCAGCAGTGTGGAGCCAACCTGCGCCGCCAATTGCTTCAACCGTCCGGCGTACTCGCGAGCGGCCGCGACATCGTGAATCGAACACGGCCCCACGACCACCAGCAGACGAGGATCACGGCGCTCCAGAATTGCCCTCACCGCCTCGCGCGACTGCAACACCGTGTCCGCGGCTTTGCTTGTTAAGGGAAGTCGACGCTTGACCTCTTCCGGCGTCGCCAGCAAGTCGCTCGAGGCAACATTGACGTTTTGCAATTGCTCTTGAATATTGGCCACCGAGTTTCCTACATCGAGGTGCGAATGGTCCAAAGCTCCGGGAAGAACTTCAGTTCCAACGCTTTTGTGAGATATGACACGCCGCCGGTGCCACCGGTACCGCGTTTGAAGCCGATGATTCGCTCGACCGTCTTTACGTGGGCAAACCGCCATAGCTGAAACTTATAGTCAAGATCGACCAATCGCTCCGCCAGCTCGTACAAATCCCACTCCTTTACGGAGTTGTGATAAACGCTAAGCCATGCCGCTGCGACCTGCTTGCTGGGCTCATAGGGCTGGGTAAAATCTCGATCGATGGCCTGCGCGGGCAGATCCATTCCGCGCCGGCTCAAGAGCCGCAGGACCTCATCGTACAGGCTGGGCGCACGCAAGGCGCGCTCGAGCGTTTCATATACCGCCGGATCATTGCGGAACACCTTGATGGTATCGCCGTTCTTATTGCCGATGGTAAATTCGAGCATCCGATATTGCGGTGACTGAAAGCCGGAAGACTTCCCCAGCGTATTGCGAAACGCGGAATAGTCGTGCGGAGTGATGGTGGCCAAGACATCCCATGACTGCAGCAGTTGTTGTTGTATGGTTGATACGCGTGCCAACATTTTAAAAGTGGGCCCAAGATCATCGCGCCGTACGCAATCGATCGTGGCGTTGAGCTCATGCAGGCACAGCTTCATCCACAGTTCGGAGACCTGGTGAATGATGATGAACAGCATCTCGTCATGCTGATAGGAGAGCGGGTGCTGCGCCGAGAGCAGCTTGTCCAAGTTAAGATACTGCGAATAACTCAAGGCCTCGCTCAAATCCCAATGGACCTGCTCGTCGCTTAAGTCCACGAACGGCTTGACCCGCGGCGGTGTCTCGCTCATGCCTTAGGTCTTAAATACCCAGGCGGGTACGGTACGCCAGCCGGCCAACAACTCGCGGTCGAGGCGCCGATACTCCGGCTCGAGCTTCTCCACCAAACGCCAGAAGCTCGGCGAATGGTTCATATGCTGGGTGTGCGCCAGCTCATGAATGAACAGGTAGCGCACCACTTCAGGGCGCAAAAACACCAATGAACAATTCAAACTCACTGTACCGCGCGTCGAGCAGCTACCCCACCGCGTGCGCTGACAGCGAATGCTGACACGCGCCACGGAAAATTTCAGCTCATTGGCCAGCTGCAACAATTTTGGCGCCAATCGTTCTTCGGCAGCCGCCTTCAGCCAGCCTTGCAGCAAAGCCCTCGCGGCCGAGTCATCCGGCGCTTGCACCGCGATCCCCTCGCCATGCTGCGTGAGCTTGCGCCTCGGGCCGGTGCGCCAATCAACCGCCAGGTGTTCACCGGTAAAGGCGAAGTCGATCGCCGGGGGAACCGGTTCCATCGGAGCCACGAAACTGCGCATCGCGGCTACTTTGCGATTGATCCAGGGAGTGAATCGCTGCACGAAGTCGCGCACCGCGTAAGCATTCACGCCGATGGGAACCACAATCTCCACTCGCCCTCCCACATGCACGCGCGCGGTGAGTCGACGCGCGCGCGGGCTTACCCGGACGGCAAACGGGTCGCTCGAGCTGCGGGTCTCGAACAAAGATAACTGCGTGCCATGCGGCTTCATCGCGCAGAATCATACCAGGTTACGCCGGTCGCGCGCCGCAGCTCTAGGGCTTCGCTATGAGCGCAAGTTGACGCTGCGCAATCTTGAAGTCCGGAGCGGCGAGCACGGCTTTCTCAATCCAATTACGCGCACCCAATTGATCGCCTCGGGCCTGCATCTCCCGTCCCAGCGCCAAGTACGCCTCGGCGTGCCCCCACCCCGGTGTCTCGTTGCTGGTGCCGGAAGATTGTTCGAACGATTGCGCCGCCGCCTCAAGTTCAGCAAAACCCCGCTGCCTCTCCGCAGAGCCGGGCTTGGCGGCGCGCAGAGTGAGGGTGGCCGATAGCAGCAGAGCCCGGGGATTGCGGGGGTCGAGCTTCAGGGCGGCATGCAGACGATCGGCCGCCCGCGTGCGCAACAAGACCGCTTCGAGCGACTTCAATTCAGCCAGTCCCGAATAGCAGGCGGACTGCAACACCAATCCCTCGGCTGATCTGTTCTTCTCCAGCACCGGCTTCAACTCGTCGATACAGTCCGAAAATGCCGCCTCCGCTCCATGGGCCCGGTGTTCATGCAAAAGCTGCCCCATGCGGTATTGCGCGTGCGCAAAGTGATAACGCAAGGCGCTGTCGGCCGCATCGCTTTTAACTTGGGAGGTCAAATTCTGAATGAGGCTTGCGAGGCTGTTGCTGTCTTCCGTCTGGTAGGCGTATTCGATCCGCGCCTGCGTATCGCCTCCCTCCTGAGCATTGGCCGAAATTGCGGTCATGAGCATGGCGGTGAGCCGAATACATTTGGCGCTAGGCATTTGATTCCCGGGCTTTACAATAGGAATCGAAGATAGCACACGAGGTTTGAAATCTTGAGCCTGGATTTGATCGACATCGGTTCGAACTTGACGCACGACAGTTTCGCGAAGGACCGTGACGCGGTCATGGCGCGCGCGTTGCAGGCCGGCGTACGCCGGCAGATCATAACCGGCGCGGACTTGGCCGCTTCAGTGGAGGCGGCGGCCCTTGCGGCCGCTCATCCTTCCCACCTGTGGAGCACCGCCGGCGTTCATCCGCATCACGCGCAATCATTCTCACCTGCGCACCGAAATGGACTCATCGAGCTTCTCAGGCTGCAGCGCGTCGTTGCGGTGGGTGAATGCGGCCTGGACTATTTCCGCAATCTCTCGCCCCCCGCTTGCCAGCGCCAAGCATTCGTCGCGCAACTGGAAATCGCCGCGCAGGTCCGCAAGCCTGTATTCCTTCATCAACGCGACGCGCACGCCGATTTTTCCGCAATCCTGCGAGAATTCCACGGCAAGCTGCAAGGCGGCGTGGCGCACTGCTTCACCGGCGGTGAACTCGAGTTGGACGCCTACCTCGAGCTTGGCCTCTACGTTGGAATCACCGGTTGGGCTTGCGATGAACGGCGCGGGCTAGCACTGCGTGCCGTGCTGCCGAAAATCCCAGCCGACAGGTTGCTCATTGAAACCGACGCCCCCTATCTGCTGCCGCGGGATATGAACCCACAACCGAAGTCGCGGCGTAATGAGCCTGCCTATTTAGCGCACATCGCCGCCACGGTCGCACGGCTTCGAGGCGAAACCGTCGAAGCGGTGGCGGCGTGCACCGCACGCAATGCGGTCCTACTCTTTGAGCTCAAAGATTCGTAAACAGATGCGGACTCGGCCGCAATTGTGCGACGAGCCGGCTCCATAGCTCGGCGTACTGGGATTGCTCGGGATCGGGCGGTGCTGCAGTGGCGCGATCGACCGCCGGAAACTCCACTTCCATTCCGTCCAGCATCACCACCCACTTCGGGATTCCCTTGGTAAATTTACCAACGTTCGAGAACAACAGGCGTCCCTCAACCGGTATATCGCCGACCAGCGCTTTGACCGCCGCGATGCGGTCATACAGCGCCGGTTGGGGGTTATCAAAGGTGTAGCGGTGGCCGCGTCCCATTACCGTCCAATCGCTCATCTGGTCCCCGCCGAAAATCAGCCCCGGCACGCGACGCGTATCGAGAATGACGATGCCCCTGGGCGTGAGCAGGATGTGATCGATATGGATGAAGCCGCCCATGCCGTCCGGTACCAGCACCTGGTGGGCGGCCGCCGAGGCAATTCGATCCAATCTGCGCAGCAAAGACTTGCGCCGCGCACGGCGCTGATAGGCCCGAAACCCCCAGAACCCGAGCGCGGCGAGTAGTAACACCACCGTTCCGAGGCCAATCCATTGCGGCTCGATCCCAAGGCTGGTCATTCTAGTGCTGCCGCCAAGGCCTCAAGCGTCGGCGGCAAGTCCAGGCGACGCTGCGCGGAACGCAACAGCGCAGCTAGACTCTCAGGAACCTCGATCGGCTTGCCGATGAGGGGCTCAACAATCTCGTTGAATTTCGCCGGGTGCGCGGTGGCAACCAGCACCCACGGCTGCATACGACGTTGCGCGGGGAGCAAGCGCCTGTAGACTTCCGCCGCGGTCGCGGTGTGCGGGCACCATTCGCGTCCGTATTGCATGAAGTCCCCTTTGATACGAGCCCGAATTGTAGCGTCATCGACGCTCTCCGCGCTCAAATGTTCGCGCATGGCCTCCCACGTAGGGAACTGCCATTGGAGGCGCTCCATGTTGCTGGGGTTTCCCACGTCCATGGCCGATGCCAATGTCGCGACGCTCGGACGCGGCTGCCAGCGTCCGGTGCTGAAAAAGTCCGGAACCGTGCGATTACTGTTGTGCGCTAAGATGATTCGCCCTAATGGAAAGCCCATGGCGCGCGCCCACAATGCCGCGCAAGCATTGCCTAGATTCCCGGCCGGAATGATGTAGGAAGGCTTGAGGGAGGTTCGCGCGGCAATTTGCAGGCTGGATGCGACGTAGTACACCATCTGGGGCAGCAGGCGTCCGATGTTGATGCTGTTGGCCGAGCTGAAGCGATGCTTGCGGCTCAAAGTCGGATCGCGGAACGCTTCCTTGACCATTCTTTGACAATCATCGAAAGTGCCGGCAACGCGCAGCGATAGCACATTGTCCCCCCAACAGGTTAGCTGCCGCTCCTGACGCTCACTTACGAGACCCTTTGGGTAGAGAATCACCACCCGTGCCCAGGGTCGAGCATTGAAGGCCGCTGCCACCGCGCCGCCGGTATCTCCCGAAGTCGCGACGAGTATGTTCAAGGGCTGCGCCGGCGATGCGGGCCGCAGGCGTTGTTGGCTTTCGGCGAGGAATCGCGCGCCGAAGTCTTTGAATGCGGCCGTCGGCCCATGATAAAGCTCAAGGACAAACAACGGATCCGGGCAGGCGGGCACAGCGGTTGTCGGTGCGCAGATATCGAGCGCTGCATCGGCGATAGCCGGGAGCGAGTCCTGCAAAACATCGCCGTCGAAAAATCCCGCCAGTGCGGCTCGCGCTACCTGCCGCAGGTCCGAAATGTCGGACGGCGGGGCCCCGATATGGGGCAACTGCATCGGCACGTACAGACCCCCGTCGGGCGCGAGCCCTTGGGTAATCGCATGACTTAAGCTCACCAGCGGCGCGCCGCCGCGCGAGCTTGCAAAGTACAAGCCGGACATCAGGCCTTTACCACCCGAGCACCATAGTTGTGCATTAGCGATACCCAAGAATCCGATTGCAAGTTGTGCGCGTTGAATGCGGCGGCCATTGCACCGCGCACTGCCTCCGCATGCTGAACCGCGGCCCAGGCAAAAACGGCGGGCCCGGCTCCGGAAATCGAGCAACCCAGGGCCCCCGCCGACATCGCGGCGCGTTGCACGTCCTTGAAGCCAGGGATCAGCGAATGACGCTGCGGTTCGATGATCACATCATTGAAGGACTCGCGGATCAGGTCCAGGTCGTTCGAATAGCAACCGCTGATAAAGCCGGCGAGGTTGGCGCTTTGCCAGACAAAATCAGAGCGGCTGACGTTGATATTGAGTATGGCGCGTGCCTCACGCGTTCCCAGATACATGTGCGGATGCACCAGCACGCAGCGCAGGCCTCGCGGAACCGGGATTTGCTTGACGCGCGGGTTGTCGATACCGACGGTGAGAGTCAGTCCGCCATACAGGCACGGAGCAATGTTGTCGATGTGTGCGGCTCCGCTGGCAACAATCTCCCCTTCCATCGCGAACTTCAGCAACTGCAGTTGGGGCGCTGGAACATGCAGCAAGGCATTGGCTGCCACTACCGCAGCCACGGCTGAAGCGGCAGACCCACCCATGCCGGATCCCAACGGTATCCCTTTGTCGATGTCCAGTTCGAAGCCAAAACCCGGCGCCAGTGCCTCATGCATGGCCTGGACCGCTCGTCCCGCAGTATTGCTCTTCGGTTCCACCGGCAAATTTCCGGCGATGCCCGTGATCGAACGAATGCGAACTTCGTTTTCCTCGATGCGGCGAATTCGCACCCGGTCGCCGACCTCATCGACCGCATGTCCCAAGATATCGAAACCGATGCCTACGTTGGCGACTGTGGCGGGTGCAAAGGCGGTGACGTCGGTGAGCACGCGATCCTCGTTTTTTATTAGAGATGAGCGCCAAGGTAGGCGGACAGGCGCAACAGGTCGGAAAATACGCCGGCGGCGGTGACCTCGGGACCCGCGCCAGGTCCTTGCACGATGAGCGGATTTTCGCAATAACGGCGTGTCGCAAAGCGCACCACGTTATCCGTGAGCGCGATATTGGCAAATGCGTGCTTAGCGTCCAGGCGCATCAGTCCGACCGTGGCCTTGCCATCGGCGTCGATTCGTCCCACGTAGCGCAGCACTTGGTTCTTGTTACGCGCATCTTCGAAGGCCGCGGCCATCGCGCCATCGGACTCC
This sequence comes from Gammaproteobacteria bacterium, assembly GCA_025355165.1. GTDB lineage: Bacteria > Pseudomonadota > Gammaproteobacteria > Steroidobacterales > Steroidobacteraceae > Bog-1198. Next base: position 10,448 of record JANYAD010000068.1, read on the forward strand.
GGCAGACGCGCCATGAATTCCTCCACGCTGCACTGGGTCAAGGCCCGTGGTACCAGGCCTTCCACCTCAACATCCGCTATTTCCAACTTCAGACCCATCTCGCGACCGAGAATGATCAGCTTGCGCGCAACGTCCATGCCAGACAAGTCATCGCGCGGGTCCGGCTCGGTGTAGCCTTTCGCCTTGGCGGTGCGCACGATCGCGGAAAAAGACTCGCTGCCGTTGAAGACGTTGAACAGGTAGGCCAGAGTGCCGGAAAAAATTCCTTCGATCCGAGTTATGTCATCGCCGGTTCCGCGCAAGTCGCGCAGGGTTTGGATGATGGGCAACCCCGCCCCCACGGTGGCCTCATACAGATAATGCGTGCCGGCCGCGCGGCGCGCCGCCTGCAGCGACCGGTAATACGGCAGCGCCCCGCTGTTGGCTTTCTTGTTAGGCGTGACGATGTGTATGCCGCGCGCGAGCCAGTCGTGATATTCATCCGCCACCACAGAGCTCGCGGTGCAATCGATGACCACCGTGTGCGGTATGTAATCCGCCTGCACGTGGTTGATGAATTTCTGCATGTCGAGCGGTTCGCCGGCCTCAACCAGCCGTTCTTCCCAGCTCTTCAGGTTCACCGAATTCTGCTCGAGCAACATACGCTTCGAGGCGGCGATGCCGCGGACGCGCAGGTCCAAATTCAACTCTCGCAACCGATCGATCTGCGTCGCGATCTGCGCCAGCAGCACGCGGCCGACCGTACCCGGGCCGATCAGGCCGATCGATAGCGTGTTCGGCGAGAGGTAGAAGGCCGCATGCACTGCGCGCAGAGCCCGGGCGGCACCCTTGCTATCCACAACCACCGAGATATTGCGTTCCGATGCTCCCTGCGCAATTGCGCGAACGCTGATAGCCGCATCGCCGAGGGAATTGAACACTTTCGCCGAGATGCCGTGCGAACCGGCCATCCCATCGCCAACGACCGCGAGGATGCTCATGCCGAGAGAGACCTCAACATGCTGAATTTGCCCGTCGCGCAGTTCCACATCGAATGCCTTTCGCACCGCCTCCTCGGCCCGCACCGCCTGTGCCTGCGGAATGGCAAAGCAAATTGAATGCTCCGAGCTGCCCTGCGAAATCAATATCACCGAGATACCGGAATCGCGCAATGCCCCGAACAACCGGTGCGCCGTCCCCGGCACGCCGATCATGCCGGCGCCCTCCAAGTTCACCAGCGCCACCGGATCGATGGTGGTGATGCCTTTCACCTTCAACTCCGAAACCGGGTTCGCGCAAATCAGCGTGCCGCGCTTTTCCGGCGCGAAGGTATTGCGGATGAAGATGGGGATGTCGCGCGCCACCGCCGGGGCCATGGTCTGCGGATGAATCACCTTGGCGCCGAAGTAGGCAAGCTCCATGGCTTCGTTGTAAGAAAGCTGATCGATCACTTGAGCGTTCGGCACCAGCCGCGGGTCGGCCGACAACACTCCATCGACATCGGTCCATATGATGATTTCGACCGCATCGAGCAAAGCGCCAAAAATGGAACCGGAAAAATCACTGCCATTCCTGCCGAGCGTCGTTTGCTTGCCTTTAGTAGTGGTTGCGATGAAGCCTGTGACGATGAGGCGCCCGACAAAATCGGCCGCAACTGATTTTCGCAGATTCGCTTCGCTCGCATTCCACTGAACTGCGGGTCCCAACGAGGCCCATTCGACGATGATGATTTCGCGCGCGTCCAGCCAGCGAACCTGGCCCTCGATTCGGGCGCGCTCTTGCAGAAATGGCGCAAACAACCGCGTCGACCATATCTCGCCGAAGCCGCTGATTACATCGCGCATCGAATGGCCGGCCGATCGAATCAGCCTCACCGTCTTGAGCATACTGGCTATGTCCTGGCAATCGCCCGCCAGTTTCTCTTCATAAGCCGCATAAACACTTTGCGAAACCAGCTCCGAAGCGAGTTTCAGATGTTGCAGCTCCAGTGCTCGAATGGCGGGCCCGAAATCCTCCTCGGTCCGCTCCGCCAAGTTGATCAGTTGCAGCAAGGCATCGGTGACGCCGCGGCAAGCGGACAAGACGATGGCTTCGCGCGGATTGGGCGAGGCCTCGACAATTTCGGCAACGCGGCGGAAGCATGCGGCGTCGGCGACGCTCGAACCCCCGAACTTATGAACTACCCACTTATCCATTATGCACACGCGCCTTGGGACACCCAGGCGTTTTCGCGCTCCCAAATCAATTAACGTTGATACAGTGCGGCGGCGAGCCGTAGAGAGCCCCGAACTCTAATCGCACCAAAGGCGCGCAGGCAAGCGATTCCGTTCGCCTTTCTACCCTCTGCCCCGCCGCGAGTTCAAGCCGGCTCGTCCTGATTTGGGCAATCCCGTGTGCTGAGTACGGAATGCGCGGATCGGCGATGAACGGCTTGATCCCACAGGTTGGTATGCAGGAATGAGGTGCTGCTTGCCGTTGCCGATCAAATCGGCGCGTCCCATGCGCTTCAACGCGTCGCGCAACACGGGCCAATTTTCCGGATCGTGATAGCGTAGAAAAGCCTTGTGCAAGCGACGCACCTTGATGCCCTTGGGAATCAGGACCTCCTCGCTCGAGCGACTGACGCGCTTCAGCGGATTCTTTGATGAGTGGTACATCGCCGTAGCGGTGGCCATTGGCGAGGGCAAAAATGCCTGCACCTGATCGGCGCGAAAACCATTTTTCTTCAACCACAACGCCAATTCCAGCATATCCGCATCGCGAGTACCGGGGTGAGCGGCGATGAAATAAGGGATTAAGTACTGCTCTTTGCCGGCTTCCTTCGAATACTTATCGAACAGCTCCTTGAATTTGTAGTAGCTGCCCACGCCGGGCTTCATCATCTTGGACAACGGCCCCTCGCCAATGGCTTCCGGCGCAATCTTCAAGTAGCCGCCCGTGTGATGCGCGGCCAGCTCCCTGACGTACTCGGGAGATTCGATCGCCAGATCGTAGCGCACGCCGGATGCGATCAACACTTTCTTGACGCCTTTCAACGATCGGGCACGCCGATACAAGTTGATCAATGGCGAGTGGTCGGTATTGAGATTCGGGCATACCCCAGGAAAGACGCAGGATGGTCGGCGGCACGCGGACTCGATCGCTGCGCTCTTGCAGTGCAAGCGATACATGTTCGCGGTCGGTCCGCCCAAATCGGAAATGACGCCCGTGAACCCTTTTACCGTATCGCGTATGGTTTCGATCTCCCGTAGCACGGAGCCTTCCGATCGGTTTTGGATGATTCGGCCCTCATGTTCGGTAATCGAACAAAACGTGCAGCCACCGAAGCAGCCGCGTTGAATCGAAACAGAGAAGCGAATCATGTGATACGCGGGGATCTTTGCCTCGCCATAGGCGGGATGAGGACGGCGCGCGTATGGTAGCTCGTAGATTGCATCCATGTCCGCCGTCGCCAACGGAATCGGCGGCGGATTGAGCCAGAGTTCTTGTGTTCCGTGCCGCTGTACCAGCGCCCGCGCATTTCCCGGATTCGATTCCAAATGCAAAATGCGCGACGCATGCGCGTACAGCACCGCATCCTGGCTGACCTGTTCGAATGAGGGCATGCGAATGACGCTGCGCGCGCGCTGTGCATTAGGTACTTTGCGGTAGAACTTCACCACCCTTTCGGCGCCCGCCGCGTCGAGTTGCCCCGCCACGAGCGGAGTACCGGGTGCCAGCGCGGTCTTGCGTTGCTTCTCGCTGGCGTAAGGATCCACCGGCGGCGCCAACGGGCCCGGGGTATCCAAATCGCTCGAGTCGATCTCCACCCAACCGGCGGGCATGCCGCGGCGCAGGTAAGCCGTGCCGCGCAAATCGGTAATCTCCTCGATGGCCGCGCCTTCATCCAGCCGACGAGCGATCTCCCCGATCTGCCGCTCGGCGTTGCCATAGACCAGCAGATCCGCCTTGGCATCCACCAGCACGGAGCGCCGCACTTGCTCGGACCAATAATCGAAATGCGCAATGCGCCGCAGGCTCGCCTCGATCCCGCCAATCACAATGGGGATAGTTTTGAAGGCTTCTCGGATGCGCTGCGAATAGACGATGACACAGCGATCAGGCCGCTTGCCGCCGCTTCCCCCAGGCGTATACGCATCATCCGAACGCACCCTGCGATCCGAGGTATACCGATTGACCATCGAGTCCATGTTGCCGCCGGTGACGCCGAAGAACAGGCGCGGTGCGCCCAACGCCTGGAAATCCTGCGTACCATGCCAATCCGGCTGCGCGATGATGCCGACCTTAAAGCCCTGCGCCTCCAACACCCGTCCGATGATGGCCATGCCGAAGCTGGGGTGATCGACGTACGCGTCGCCGGTGACGATGATGATGTCGCACTGCTTCCAGCCGAGCGCCGTCATCTCGGCGAGCGAAGTCGGCAGGAACGGCGCCGGCGATGAGCCGGCCACGCCAGATTGAGGGCCCGAAAAGAGGGGGGCGGCGCTTTGCACGCGGGCGATTAAGCCTGAAACACAAGCTTAAGTACAACGAAACCGATTACCCTATGTCGATGGGGAAATAGGTCTGCGCGTCTTCTCGTTGCACCAGCAATGCCACATTATGTCCAGCCCGTGCGACTTCGCGCTTCAGGTCAGCCACGGTGGCAACCCCTACGCCGTTGACGCCCAAGACGACGTCCCCGGGCTGCAACCCGGCAGCCAAGGCGGGTCCCGTGACATCCTCGACGAGCAAGCGGCCCTTGGTGTGCAATTCCTGCTGCTCAGCAGGCTGAAGCGCGCGCAGTACCAGTCCCAGTTTGCCGCCGCTGTCCTCGCCGGTGTTTTTTGCTTGCTGGGCGGGGGAGTCTTCGAGCAACACCGTCTTGACCGTCACTTCAGTGGGCTTGCGATCATGCCAGATGCCCAATCGGGCTTGGCTGCCGGGCGGTAGTTGCGACACGATGGCAGGCAGATCCCATGAATGGTCGATGTTGTGCCCATTGACGCTGGTGATGACATCACCAGCTTTAAGGCCAGCCTTTTCGCCGGGGCCGGTAGGATCGACCGAGCTGATCAAGGCACCGTGCGGGCTGGTCAATCCGAACGAGAGCGCCAGCTGTTGGCGAATGTCCTGAACGGAGACGCCAATGCGACTGCGCACGACTTTGCCGTTCTTCTGCAACTGCTCCTTAACGTTCAACGCCAGATCGATGGGGATGGCGAATGAAACGCCCATGTAACCACCCGTTCGGCTGTAAATCTGGGAATTGATGCCGATCACCTCGCCATCTATGTTAAATAACGGTCCGCCCGAATTACCGGGGTTAACCGCGGCATCGGTCTGGATGAAAGTCACATAGCTGGAGTTGCTGCCATCATTCAGCGGACGTCCGACAGCACTGATGACGCCCGCCGTCACGCTGTTCTCAAACCCAAACGGCGAACCAATTGCAATGGCCCACTGGCCCGGGCGCAATTTGGACGGGTCGCCGAAGCGCACCGTGGGCAATCCATTCGCCGCTATTTTGATGAGCGCAACATCGCTTGCCTTGTCGATGCCGATGACTTTGGCGGGAAATTCGCGCCGATCCGTCAAGGTCACCGTCACCTCGGAGGCATCGGCAACCACATGGGCGTTGGTCAACACATAGCCATCCGCACTGACAATAAAGCCGGAACCAACCCCCTTGCTGGGTGGCGCGCGCTCCGGGCCGGGGTTGGGCGCTTGGAATCGCCGGAAAAACTGCGATAACGGATCATCGCCCTCACCCTGACCGGCGAGGCCGGAAACTCGTTGCGCCTTTTCGGTCACACTGACATTGACCACCGCCCCGCCGGCCTCGGCGACCAAGCCGGAAAAATCCGGTAAGCCGGTGACGCGTCCGGTCGAGGGAGCAACGGGGGCCGCACCGGGACTTGCTAGGGCGGCAACGGCGTGCGTGCCGGATTGACCGGCACTAACATCGGCATTCGAGCTCTGATGGACGATAACCATCACAAAGATGCCCGCAACGGCGGCGAGCGACCATGTTCTGATGCTTCCCATTGAAATATTCCTCTGACCTATCTGTTACATGAGTGACCCCATCCTTGGGGTGAAGGTTTCAATTTTCCAGGTCATCTGGGGCAATCTTCAAGGATTTAAACCCCAGGGGGCCCGAAATGTGAATTCCCCACGGGTAATCCCGGGGGGTCACCGACTACTCTTGCAATTATGGCAGAAGCGGGTCCAATTCTTGTAGTGGTGGGGGGCGAGACAAAGCGTCTGCAATGGCTGACGCACCATGTTACGAGCCATTGGCCCAATGCCCAGGTAACGACTCTGAGAGCGGGAGAATCAGCGCCTTTGAGCCGGCTTATCAGCGAGCGCACGCCCGACGCCGTTATCTTGCAGGCGGACTTCGCCAAAGAGTCGCTGGCCGCCGTCGTGCTCAATAACATGGGTCAATTGCTGCGCATGCAGCCTGCCCTGTATTGCATATTGCTCGCCGACAACGGCAATGAAATGTCTGCGGTGCGCGCACTCAAGAGCGGCGCCAAGGACTACCTATCACTGTCGCAGATCACGCGCGACCAGTTGCTGACGGCCGTCGGCGAGGCCTGTGCCAATAGGCGCGTCGTTGCGCAAGCGGCCGCCATGATGGCAAACAGCGAAAACTCCACCATCATTGAAGTGCCCGGCTATTCCATCGTCAAAGAGATTGCCACCAGCAACTTCTCCTCCGTGTTTCTGGCGCGCAGCGACCGGCTGCGCAGAAACGTGGTGCTCAAAGTGATGATGCGCGGGGAATCGGAGCGGGAATTGGGCGATGCGGAGCGTTTTCAGCGCGAATACGAGATCATCTCCAGCATCACGCATCGTGCCATCGCTGAGATCCACGACTTCGGTTCACAGCCGGGATATTTGTACCTGGCCATGGAGTACTTTCCCTGTGGCGACTTGCGCGACCGATTGAGAAACCCATTGAGCGTCGATGAGAGCTTGTACTATTTGCGCGCCATCGCCGAAGCGCTGCGGGTCATTCACGTCTTCGGCATCCTGCATCGGGACTTGAAGCCCGCCAATGTGATGCTGCGCGAGGACAATTCACCTGTTCTCATCGATTTCGGCCTGGCGCGCCGGTCACTCGATGAGATCGGAAATACCGGTGTCGGCCAAGTCTTGGGTTCTCCTTACTACATCAGCCCCGAACAGGCGCAGG
>JANYAD010000095.1 GCA_025355165.1 Gammaproteobacteria bacterium
TATCTTTGTAGTCTTTTTGGGACGGATCAGCGTTGTTGTTGTTGTTGTTGGTATTATTGTTGTTGTTAAACCGCAGGTTCGAGTTCTGCCCCGTCAGTGCGCTCGTTCCGGCACCGCTGGCGGACGTCGTCGGGTCTTGAATGACGGGCCGGCGGCGATGTTCGATCATGATCAGGTCAATGAGAACGCTGTCGCCCGGCCGCAGTTCCGGATCTTCGTCCTGCAATCGCAGCTGTCTGCCATCGACGGTCTTATCCTTGGTGTATCTATCGTACTGATCAAGGCGCTGGTCTCTTTGGCGCACGGTTTCCGGCGTTTGCAAACTCGGATCCGACTTCGTGGTGCCGTTGCTTTTGCCGCCCAGAACGCCTTGAATCAGTTGCTGCTGCTGATCGGCCGGAATATTCTTGAGTATCGACAGTTGATCGGCGGTGGGTGACTGCGCCACAGCGGCAGACAAGGCACCTACGATCATTGCCAAAAAAAAGGCGAATGGATGAAATCGCATTGTTTAAATCAACTGCGCCCAGATCGGCATCGAATATCAGTATTGTTCATGGGTTGAATTTTGTCGGTTAAAACAAGGATTTATGCTCTTAAGCAGAGCCCGGATTGTAAAGAGGTCGGAGGGTGCTGGCAATTAAGCCTCAGTTGAGCACCGGCGTTGCTTTGGCGCGTAAAGTTCCCTAACGGCTGTAGTTCTTGGTCAGCCAATCGGCGTAGTCCCGGCCCAGTAACGCCTGCCACCACGGTATGTTGTGCAAATACCAGTCCACGGTGGCGGCCAAGCCGCTCTTGAGGTTCTTGGCCGGCGTGTACTTCAGATCATGGGCGGCCTTATCGTAATTCACGGCATAGCGGCGGTCGTGGCCGGGCCGATCGCGCACGTGGGTGATCAATTCCGCGGCCGATTTGCCGTTGAACCGAGGCGAGAGGGGAAACTGCTTTTCAAGTTCAGGCCGAGCCGCCAAGCGCAAATCCACCAATTCGCATAAGGCGCGCACGATCTCAATATTCGCCGTTTCGCTGTTTCCGCCGACGTTGTAGACCTCGCCGGCCTTACCGCGCTTCAAGGCAAGTGAAATCGCCTCGCAGTGATCAGCAACGTGCAGCCAGTCGCGAATCTGCAGGCCATCGCCGTACACCGGCAAGGGTTTGCCGAGCAGGATGTTGACGATGGTGAGCGGAATCAGCTTCTCCGGAAAATGATACGGGCCGTAATTGTTCGAGCAATTGGTGACGGTGGTGCTGAGCCCATAGGTCTCGTGGTAGGCGCGTACCAAATGATCGGATGCGGCCTTGCTCGCGGAGTAAGGGGAGTTGGGGGCGTAAGCGGTCGCCTCGGTGAAAGCGGGATCGGCGGGTCCCAAGGAGCCGTACACTTCATCGGTCGAGACGTGGTGGAAGCGATGCGCGGGAACCATTTTCTTGTCGATCCACAGAGCTTTCGCGGCCTTCAGGAGCGCGTGTGTGCCAACGACGTTGGTGCGGATGAAGTCGTCGGGACCTAATATCGAACGGTCCACATGGGACTCTGCCGCAAAATGCACCAGCGTATCGATTCTGGACTGCTCCAGCAGCTTGCGTACTTTCGCCTCATCGCAAATATCGCCGCGCAGAAATTCGTAGCGCGGATTGCGCTCGAGCCCGGAAAGATTGTCCATGTTGCCGGCATACGTGAGCGCATCGAACACGATGACCCGGCCCTCTTTGGTTTTAGAGAGCCAATGGCGCACGAAGTTGGTGCCGATAAAGCCCGCCCCGCCGGTGACAAAGAGGTTACGCGGCTCGAAGCTCATCCAACATTCTCCGTAAGTTTTCGCGCCAGTGATACCCGGTCAAGCCCGTGGTGGCTCGTGTCGATTCGCTATTCAACACGCTGAACGCCGGCCGCCGGGCACGGGTCGGATATTGGGTGCTGGAAATCGGCAGGATTGATATGGAGCGCGGCAGTAAATTTCTGATGCGAGCCTCTTCTTGAATCGCCACCGCGAAATCGTACCAGCTGGCCACCCCGAGGTCGGTCCAATGATAAAGACCGCCCTGCCGTGCCGCCTGAATGAGCCCCCAAATGGCGTCAGCGGCGCTTGCGGCCCAGGTGGGCGATCCGATCTGATCACAGACGACTTTGAGCTGTTCACGCTCCTTCATGAGCTTGAGCATGGTCAACACGAAATTCTTGCCGCTGGACGCATATACCCACGAGGTGCGCAGCACGATGCCGTTCTTGTCCGCCAAGACATGGCGTTCCCCGGCAAGCTTGGTTGCCCCGTAGACACTTAGCGGATTGGTAGCATCGTTTGGAAGATAGGCCCGGCTGGAGGTTCCGTCGAAAACGAAGTCCGTGGACAAATGCAGCAACCGCGACTCCGTCCCTGCCGCGGCTTTGGCGAGCGAGCCAACGGCGGCATCATTGACCGCTTTGGCCTGATTGCGATTATCCTCCGCCAGATCCACCGCGGTGTACGCGGCCGCATTCACCACCCAGTCGGGTTTAAGCTGCGCGAAAGTCTTCATTACCGCCGCCGGCTCTGCAATATCCAGTTGCGCACGCGCGCGCGCCATGACCTCGATTCCGGCAGGCGCGGCTTTCATGACGGCGGTCGCTACTTGACCGCCGCCGAGCACCAAAACCTTCATGCGAATTTCTCGATTTTTTCCAAGGAGGTGCCTTTGGCATCTTTCGCCGAGAGTTTAGGGGAAACACCTGCGGGCAGCGGCCACTTGATCCCCAATGCAGGCTCATCCCATGCCAAGGTTCTTTCGTGCGCCGGACTGTAAAGATCCGTGCACTTATACAAAAAATCCGCGCTCTCGGAGGTCACCAAAATGCCGTGCGCCAGGCCTTGCGGCACCCACAGCATGCGGTGATTCTCGGCGGACAACTCCACGCCGAACCACGCGCCGAACGTGCTGGAACTGCGCCGCAGGTCCACCACCACATCATAGACGCTGCCGGCGCTGACCCGCACCAGCTTGCCTTGGGTATGTTCGGTCTGAAAGTGCAGACCCCGCAGCGTCCACTGCGCGGAGCGGCTTTGGTTGTCCTGCACGAAAGAAGCGGTGATGCCGGCCGCGGCAAATTTCTCCGCTTGCCACGTCTCCATGAAGAAGCCGCGAGCATCGCCGAATACTTGTGGCTCGATGAGCATCACGTCTTGAACGCGCGTCTTTTGAAATTTCATCGGAATCGCCGAATCACGGTTGACCCTGCTCCCTGACCAGCCGCAGCAGGTACTCGCCATAGCCGCTTTTCGCCAAGGGTTCGGCAAGCTTGACCAAGTGCTCAGTGTCGATGAACCCCAGGCGCCACGCGATCTCTTCGACGCACGCGACTTTCAATCCCTGGCGCTCTTCGATGATGCGGACGAACACACCGGCGTCGAGCAGCGAATTGTGCGTGCCGGTATCGAGCCATGCGGTGCCCCTTCCTAAGCGCTCGACGTGCAGGTCGCCTAAGTTTAAATACGCCCGATTAAGATCGGTGATCTCCAACTCGCCGCGCGGGGAAGGGGTGAGTGCCTTGGCGAGCGCCGATGCCCGCGAGTCATAAAAATAGATGCCCGTGACGGCGTAGTTCGAGGGGGGCGACTTCGGCTTTTCCAACAGATCGATGACCTTGCCTGCGGCATCGAATTGCACCACGCCATAGCGCTCGGGATCCTGCACGTAGTATCCAAAAACGGTGGCGCCGGATGCGCGTTTCGCAGCCGACTGCAGCAGCGCCGGTAAATTCGCGCCGTAGAAAATGTTGTCGCCTAATATCAGTGCCGAGGGCGCGCCGTCGAGGAATTTCTCACCCAATACCAGCGCCTGGGCAATGCCGTTCGGGGCCGCTTGCACCACGTATTCGAACGACAGTCCCCACTGCTCGCCTGAGCCCAACAGATCCTTGAAGGATGCTTGGTCGCGCGGCGTCGTGATGATCAAGAAATCGCGGATGCCGGCGAGCATCAGAGCCGCTAACGGGTAATAAATCATGGGCTTGTCGTAGACAGGCAAGAGCTGCTTGGACAGCGACATGGTGATGGGATGCAGCCGGGTACCGGCGCCGCCGGCCAAAATAATGCCCTTACGTGATTTCACTGGTCTCGATTCTGACGATGGGTAGCCACGTAGTTTATCAGGGAGGCGAGGCCCGCAGCGCCAATTCCTTGCGGCGGCTTGGCCCCGCTCATATCGATGCCGGCCGCCAGCTTCTTACCCAATTCCACGCCAAACTGATCGAACGAGTTAATTCCCCACACGCAGCCTTGAACGAACACATTGTGTTCGTACAGCGCCAGCAATTGCCCCAGCGTTCTTGCCGTGGTGCGCGGGTACATGAGCAATGAATTCGGGCGATTGCCCTCGTGCACGCGGTGCGGACCGATACGGGTGATTTCAGCGGCACTCACTCCCGCCTTGCGCATCTCCGCTTCCACATCCGGCAGAGTGTGCCCGTAGGCGAAGGCCTGCGACTGGGCAAAGCAGTTTTGCAGCGCCAGATCCTGCGCTTCGGTGCCGCCCCAGGAGCTTAAGAGCGGCGCGATGAAATCCAGTGCTTGAGTTAGGGTGCCCTGATGCAGCATTTGGAAAAACGAGTGCTGAGCGTTCGAACCGGGCTCCCCCCACACAATGGGTGCCGTGGCGAAATTGACGTGCTGGCCGTTCAAAGACACCGACTTGCCGTTGCTCTCCATTTCCAGTTGCTGCAGATACGCCGGTAGGCGAGCCAGGCGCTGATCGTACGGCAGCACGGCGAGGGTGGGCAAAGCGAGAAAAGTGCGGTTCCAAACGCCGATCAGCCCCATCAGCACCGGCAGGTTCTTCTGAAATGGCGTGGTGGTGAAGTGGCGGTCGATGTCGCTGGCGCCATTTAAAAATTCTACAAAGCGATCCGTACCGATGACCAGTTCCGCTATCAGGCCGACTGCCGACCACACCGAATAACGCCCGCCCACCCAGTCCCACATGGTGAACCGGTGGTCGGCGGCGATGCCGAATTTGTCCATGGCCTGGCTGTTGGTTGAGACCGCGACGAAATGATTCGCCGGCGCCTTTTCTCCCAATACGCCCACGATCCAGGCGCGCGCGGCATTGGCATTGGCTTGCGTTTCCTGGGTGATGAAGGTCTTGGAGCAAACGATCACCAAGGTCTCGGCCGGATCGATGCTGCGTGTCAGGTCCTCGAGCTGCGTGCGATCCACGTTGGAAACGAAGTGCGGCGTCAAATCACCGCTCCACTCGTGGCGCAGCGCATCGCATACGAGCAAAGGTCCTAAATCGGAGCCGCCGATGCCGATATTGACGACGTGTTTGAAGCGCTTGCCGGTCACCCCCACTTTCTTGCCGCCGCGCACGGCACTGACGAATGCGGCCAGCTTTTCTCGCGAAGCCTTCACTTCATTCTGGATGTCGGCACCGCCTGCGAAATCGGAACGCAATGCGGCATGCAGCACGGCACGCTGCTCGGTGCTGTTGATCGGATCGCCGCGAAACATCGCCGCCATGCGGGCCGGTAAATCCACCGCATTTGCCAAATCGAGAAGCAGCGTCAAGGTCTGCGGCGTGATGCGTTGGCGGGAGATGTCCAGCAGCCACCCATCGTGTTCCACATGAAAGTGTTGCCAGCGTTTCGGATCGCTTGCGCAAAGATCCCGCAAATGCATCTTGGCCAGATCCTGGGCGTGCGCGGCAACTGCGCCCCAAGCGGGTAGAGATGAGTTCAGTTGGCTCATGTGGGTATCAACTTCAAATCGCTGTGATAGTACTCAAGATACCACTCGACGAACTGCTTCACACCCTGCTCGAGTTCGGTGGAAGGGCGGTAGCCGACTTCTCCTGCGAGCGCTTCCACGTCCGCCCACGTATCAGGCAAGTCGCCGATCTGCATGGGCAAAAGATTTTTCTGCGCCTTTCGGCCCAAGCATTGCTCCAGCACTTCGATATAGCGCAGCAACGACACCGGCGTGTGATTGCCGATGTTGTAAATCCGAAACGGCGCATTGCTGGTGTCGGGATTCGGGTGGTCGGAATCCCACTTAAGGTCAGGCGTTGCCACATGATCCAGTGCGGCCACTACGCCCTTGACCACATCGTCCACATAGGTGAAATCGCGTTGGTGATAGCCGTCATTGAACACCTCGATGGGAAGGCCCGCAAGAATGTTTTTAGTGAAGAGAAACAGCGCCATGTCGGGCCTGCCCCAGGGTCCATACACGGTGAAGAACCGCAATCCCGTCGTGGGCAGCCCAAAAAGCGATGAATAGCTGTGCGCCATTAACTCATTCGATCTCTTGGTGGCGGCGTACAAGGTCATAGGATGATCAACCCCATGCTTCTCCGAAAAAGGCATCTGAGTATTGGCGCCATAGACCGAGCTCGTCGAGGCGTACACCAGATGCTCAACCCCGTTGCGGCGGCAACCCTCGATCACCTGCAGAAATCCGACGACGTTGCTTTGCACATACGCATGGGGGTTCTCGATGGAATAACGCACGCCCGCCTGCGCGCCTAAATGCACCACACGCTGGAACTTGCCGGTCTGGAATACGGCCTCCATCGCCTGCCGGTCGGAGAGGTCGGCCTTGACGAAGCGGAATCGCTCGTAACCTTTCAAAATATCGAGACGCGCCTCTTTCAGAGTCGGGTCGTAATAGGCATTGAGATTATCCAGACCCTCGACTTCATCGCCCCGCTCGAGCAACAGACGTGCCGTGTGAAAACCGATAAAACCGGCAGCGCCGGTTACGAGCAGCTTCACAATCTTCGCCACACCGTCTGGCCGGACGAGCTCTTGTCGAGCAGCGCGAGGATGTGCTCGTGAGCCGCCGTTTCATTCTCATTGGCGTCGATCACGACCACGCGAATATCGCTCAAGGATCGCAGCGGCGCGGCCTGACGGATGCCGCTGCGCGCAGTGTCCGACTCGGCGCTTAAAACAAGGCTCCCCTGCCCGCCTGTCATCGCCAAATAGACTTCCGCGAGGATGCGCGCATCCAGCAGCGCACCGTGATACTCGCGATGCGAATTGTCCACCGAGTATCGCTTGCACAAAGCATCCAAATTGTTGCGTTGTCCGGGGTGCATTTGCCTGGCCAGGCTGAGCGTATCGAGCACCCGGCACAGGTCCGCCACCCGATGCTCGGCTTCAATGCGCTTAAGTTCGGCGTCGAGGAAGGCGACGTCGAATGGCGCGTTGTGAATGATCAACTCGGCATCGCGTATAAACTCCAGCAGCGATGCGTGAACGTGCGAAAAGGTGGGCTCGCTTGCCAGGCGCTCGCGGGTTAGGCCGTGCACCTGCACGGCGCCTTCGTCGATCTCGCGCTCGGGATTCAAATATTGATGGAAGGATCTGCCGGTGAGGCGCCGATTGAAGATCTCTACGCAGCCGATCTCGATGATGCGATGGTGCTGCTCAACTTCAAGACCCGTGGTTTCCGTATCTAAAACGACTTGGCGCATTATTTATCGCAACTTCAACATGCGATCGATGGCATCGTTGGCCAGCTGATCGACATACTCATTGCCTTCATGTCCCGAGTGCCCTTTCACCCAAATCCATTGTATATCCTGATTCGCGGCGGCCGCGTCCAATAATTGCCACAAGTCTTGATTTTTAACCGGCTCTCGGGCCGCCGTACGCCAGCCTCGCGCCTTCCAATTGGGCAACCATTCGGTGATGCCCTGAAGCACGTACTTGGAATCCGTGTACAACTTGACCGAGCAGCGGCGCTTCAAGGCTCCCAAGCCGCCGATGGCGGCCGAGAGCTCCATCCGATTGTTCGTGGTCGCCGCTTCAGAACCCGAGACTTCCTTGCGTTCCTTTCCGCTCACCAGCAGCGCGGCCCAGCCACCCGGCCCGGGATTGCCGCGGCATGCCCCATCGGTAAATATGTCGACCTCCGTCACGGCCGTACTTTGTGCGTCGGCTCAGCGGCGCCCACCAGCACCCGTGGTCTCACGCGTCGCCGCGGCCGAATCAACGTCAGGGTCGAGACGCGCTTGCGCGCTTTGAGCAGGTACCCACCGCTCGTCAAGGCGCGCCGCGGCCGCACCTCCGCGCCGCCTGTGAGGGGCAGAAAGCCGAGATATCCGCTCACGCTATCAACGTCAAACCCCAGCAGCGCAACCCAGTCGCGCAAGCGGCGCTCCGAGAGCATGCGTTGCGTGCCCGGCGGGAAAGCGGGGCGGCGAAAATAGCGGCCGAACACGCGCCTTGCACCCCATCCGCTAAATGGATTGAAGCCGCAAATCATCAGGCATCCCTCGCCCGTCAGCACGCGCTCGGCCTCCCGCAGCACCGCGTAAGGGTCTTGCACCACTTCAAGGGTGTGAGGCAACAGGATGGCGTCGATAGAATCGGACTTGAAAGGCAGGGCGTCGAGCGGCGCACAGAGCGTCACGCCCGGCGCAATTTCAGGGGCGAGCAGCGTCGCATGCTGGGTACGCGCGCCCTGAAGCAATTGATTGGAAGGTCCGTATGCGCCCACCTGCAACAGCTCGAAGCCGAAAACATTGTCGAGCGCCAGCATTGCCAAGGCGGCCTCCTCGCGCAACACGCGCAGCCCCAAGGGGCTTTTGAACCAGTCGCCCATCGGCATGTCGGCCGTCGGTTCCAACCCAAGCTCCTTTCATGAAAATCGCTAGCGAAGATCTAATGTTACAGGTTAAATACCCCGCCAATGTCAATCCATGCATTGCATCTTAACGTGCGGCCGGTGCGCGCATTTTCCGACAACTATATCTGGCTCATCGAATCCACGACGGTGCCCGGTGAGGTTGTTGCGGTGGACCCGGGCGAGGCTGAGCCGGTGGTCGCGGACTTAAAGCGCCGCAACCTGCACCTGGCGGCCATTTTACTGACTCACCACCATCCCGATCACATCGGTGGCGTGCCTGAATTGCAGCGCCTCGAGAAAATACCGGTTATCGGTCCCGATGACCCGCGCATCGCGCACCGAACCCGCACCGTCAAAGACTTAGAACGCTGTGAGTTGCCGGACTTGGGACTTAGCTTCGAGATTTTACAAGTGCCTGGGCATACCGTGAGTCACATCGCATTGTGGGGGCACGGCGCTTTATTTTGTGGAGACACGCTTTTCAGCGCCGGCTGTGGTCGCATGTTTGAGGGCACACCTAGACAGATGAACGATTCCTTGAACCGCCTGCGGGACCTGCCGCCCGAGACACACGTATTTTGCGGCCACGAATACACCGCCGCGAACCTGCGCTTTGCCTTAGAAGTGGAACCCGGCAACCGCGCCGCGCTCGAATACCAGGAGAGAGTGACTCGCCTGCGCTCGCAGGGCGAGCCCACGCTTCCGTCAACCTTAGGATTAGAAAGCCTCGTGAACCCATTTTTGCGTTGCGACAAGCCTATCGTACGTGCTGCCGCTGAAAAGCGTGCCGGCAAGAAACTCGACCAGCCTGCCGAGGTCTTTGGCGTCCTGCGCGCCTGGAAGGACCAGTTCCGCTAGCGGGATAATCATGTCACCGATCAAATCACACCACATCCTCGGCTGCATCCTCCTAGCCCTCTCTGCCTGCGCCCATCAGCCCACCGCGCGTCCTGCGCGGGAGCCGGTGGTGATACCGCCCGCCCCTTCCGAGGAGCCCATCGACTCGCCCGATGCGGGACCCATCATCGGCGCCACGCCTTCCCTCACCATGCCGCGCGAATGGCAGCACCATAACGGCGAGGACTACGACGACTTATTCGACCGCATGCGCGCCGGGTTCGCCTTCGACGAGGTGCAAGAGCCGGCGATCGACGTGCAACTGAATTGGTTCGAACACAATCCCGATTATCTTGAACGGGTATTTCAACGCGCGCAGCGATATCTTTACCACATCGTCACGGAGGTGGAAGCGCGCGGAATGCCGTTGGAGTTCGCCTTGCTGCCCGTGGTGGAAAGCGCCTATGAGCCTTTCGCCTACTCCAGCAGCCGCGCCTCGGGTCTGTGGCAGTTTATTCCCGACACCGGCCGTCGCTTCGGCTTGAAGCGAGATTGGTGGTACGACGGGCGACGCGACGTGATCGAATCGACTCGTGCGGCGCTCGATTATCTTCAGGCCCTGCATGATCAGTTCAACGGCGACTGGCTGCTCGCCATCGCCGCATACAACGTCGGCGAGAACGGTGTGCAGCGCCAAATGGATTTTAATCGCGCCAACGGCAAGCCGACGGATTTTTGGCATTTGAGCTTGCCCGCCGAGACCCGCGCCTATGTACCCAAACTCTTGGCGCTGAAGCGCTTGATGGCCGAGCCCGAACGTTACGGCCTGGAATTTGCCGTCATTCCCAATGAACCCTACTTCGCGCTCATCGATACCGGTTCGCAAATCGACTTGAAGATTGCCGCGAAATTGGCAGGTTCTAGCTACGATGAGTTGGTCGCGCTCAATCCCGGCTACAACCGCTGGGCGAGCGATCCGGAGGGTCCGCACCGCATGCTGGTGCCCATCGACAACGCCGATGCATTTGATACGGCGCTGAAAACCTTGGGCCCTGACGATCGGGTGCGCTTCGTCAACCACGAAGTTGCGCGCAAAGAGACCTTGCCGATGATCGCCAAGCAATACGGCACCAGCGCCGCGGTGCTCTCAAAGATCAATGAATTAAAGGATGGCAAGGTCACGGCCGGCCAAACCTTGAAGATTCCGGAAGTCAGCGGAGAACTTCCCGACAAGGTGTTGCTGGCCGCGCAGCGAGTCGACCGGCCGGAGACCGACTTAGGCAAGCGTAAACATCAGATAGTCTATCGGGTGCGCGCGGGCGAGACCCTGGTTTCCATCGCGCGACGGCATGGCATGCCGGTGAGCACGCTGGCACGATTGAATAACTTGGGCTCATCCGACATCCTGGTGAAGGGACAGCGACTGCTCATCAAGGCCAGCTCTCGCCGCTTTCGCGACGAGGGCGTAAGATCGGGACGTCGCGTGCTCTATACCGTTCGACGTGGCGACACCGTGTACAGCATTGCGCACCAGTTTCAGGTATCGGTCACCCAGCTTAAAAGCTGGAACGGCCTGAACGAGCGTCATCCAATAAAAACTGGCCGGCGAATCGTGATGTACGTCGATTCCAGCCGGCAGCAGGGGTAGGACTATGGGTTTTCTGGCCGGTAAACGCGCCCTGATCGTGGGTCTCGCGACCGATCGCTCTATTGCCTGGGGTATCGCACAAGCCATGCATCGCGAGGGCGCGCAACTCGCCTTCGCGCACATCGAGCGCATGAAGGACCGCGTCGTGCCCTTGGCCCAGCAACTGCAATCGGACATCACCTTCGTGATGGATGTGGGCTCAGATGAGGACATGGAGAAAGGCTTCGGTTATTTAAAATCGCGCTGGGCTCATTTCGATATTTTGGTGCACGCCGTTGCCTTCGCGACGCGCGAGGCGCTGACCGGTGATTTCATCAGCGCGACCACCCGCGATAATTTCCGCATCGCCCACGACATCTCGAGCTACAGCCTCACGGCGCTGGCGCGCGCCTCGCATCCTTTCATGCAGGGACGCGCGGGGTCGATCGTCGCGTTGAGCTACTTGGGCGCGATGCGCTCCATCCCAGGCTACAACGTCATGGGGCTGGCCAAGGCGAGCCTGGAGGCCAATGTGCGCTTTCTGGCGGCAGACCTCGGGCCTCAGGGGATCCGCGTCAATGCCATTTCCGCAGGACCTATCAAAACGCTGTCGGCCGCGGGCATTCCGGGCCTTCGCAAGATGCTCGGTCACGTGGCCGCCGCGGCACCGATCAGGCGCAATGTCACCATTGACGATGTGGGCAATGCGGCTGCCTTCCTCTGTTCGGATCTGGCGGCGGGCATCAGCGGGGAAGTACTCTACGTCGATGGGGGCTTTCACAATGTGGGCATGAGTTTTCCATCTGATGGAGATGGAGCATGAAACTTGTCAACGGTTTGCGGGATCTAACGTTTGGGTTGAGTTGCAGTAGTTAAGGGGAATAAGCATGTTAAATCCGAGAATCATCCAAGTCGTGCTCGCCGGGGGGGTCCTCGGGCTCAGCGCATGCAACACGGTGGCCGTGAGAACCGATTATGCCAAAGACATGTCGGCCTCCGTCTGTCACACCTACGCCTTTGCTAACGAGCACGTCGCCAACGCCGACCAACCGGCGGCGTACGGCAATCCCTTGAATGCGGAGCGCTTGCGCGTATCCCTTCAGTCGCACATGGCCGCACGCGGCATCCAGCTAGTGGACCGCGCCTCAGCCGATTGCGTGGTGGGCTACGCCATGGGCTCGCGCCAAGTCTTCGATACCTACTACGGTGGCTACTATGGCGCCGGCTGGGGTTTTGGCGGCGGCTTCCGCGGACGGGGCGGCTTCGGCGGCGGTTTTGGCGGTGGCTGGGGCTATGACGGCCCGTGGATCGAAAACGAAACGCGCATCGCGGTAGACCTCTTCGACAACAAATCCCACAAGCCGATCTGGCATGCCAGCGCCAGTCAGAACGTGAATGAACTCGCAGGACCGCAAGCGGTGCAGAAGATCGATTTGGCCACTGACGCAATTTTTGCAAAATGGCCGAGCGGTACGCTAGCCGTGGCCGGCACCACGGGCAAAACCTAAGCGCTGCGTGGGGGTTTCAAACACCAAAAAATAGATAGTCGATCGCGGCAAGCAGATTGCGGCGCGACGATGCGGCTGAACTGACGCTTGGCCCAAAGTCGCGTGTGCGGATCGTGGCCAGACGTGGAACGAGGACCTCGTGATCCGCGCCATTCACCGTAACGGTGGGCGCGAGGTGTCCCGACAGGGTTGACATCGATTCGCGTGGCACCAACGGTGCGACGATTTGCTCATTCGCAGAAAACGCGACGTCGAATTGCATCGCAATGACAAATGGATAGGCGCCCCGCGCCGCCGGGATCGGGTTCAGATAGACGTCAAACTGCGCCATCATCGCGCTCGTGATGCGCACGCACCAATTCGGGAAAAGAGCCGTGCTCCTTCTCGTAGGCTTCAAGCGCAGCCACCTCGCGCCGTATTTCGGCCCGCAGCGCTTCGCTGCGTCGAGCCGCGTATTCGCGGGCGAGGGACTCCTCTGCGACTTTGGATGCATTAATTCCAAGGCTCTTGGCTTTCGCATAGAGATCGGAATTCAACGTGATGCTCACCGTCTGTTTCGGCGCCTGAGCGTCGTAATCCGGATCGCGCATCGCTGCCCTCGTTGCTACCCGTGTGGTTTACACGGGTGATTGCACAGTTTAAGCCTTGGCCGCCGGCTTTTGTACGAAAAAGTAGTACAGAAACCCGAGGAGCACGCCGGCGAGCAGCACCATGCCGAAGAAACGATGCAAAGAGCCCGCCACAAGCTCAGGGTGGCGCCCAACGGTCGCGCCCAGCCACGCGAGCACGGAACACCAGAGCAGCGAGCCTACGAGCGTGGCGAGGGTATACCAGCGAAAATCCATGCGCAGGATGCCCGCCGGGATACCGATGAGGTGGCGGATGACCGGTAACAGGCGCGAAAAGAACACGCCCGGTGACCCGTAGCGGGCAGCCCAACGCTCGGCCATTTCGATTTTTTTCCCCGGAAGCCCAATATAAGGCCCAAAGCGCAACACCAGCGCCCGCCCTAGGAGGCGTGCCCCCCAATACATCACCGTTGCGCCGACCCACGAACCCGCCGACCCGGCCAGCACGATGCCGACCAGCGACATCTGGCCCTGGGTGCGGGCAAGGTATGCCGCCGGCGGAATGATCACTTCACTCGGGATGGGCACCACCGTGCTTTCGAGGGCCATCAGCGCGGCAATCAACCCATAGCTACCTTGGGCGAGGGCCGCGAGATACCACTCGGAGAATTGGTGCAGAAGATCGGACAACTGACCTGCTCTTGGCGAGGCTAATCGATTGCTTTCGGATTCAAGCTCACCTTAGCAGCGGCGCGCGCCGCCGCCGCGTAACTCTGCGCCTCGCCGGAGGCGATCTGAGCGGCATATTGACGAGCCAACTCGTCGTCCTTGATTGCGGC
>JANYAD010000096.1 GCA_025355165.1 Gammaproteobacteria bacterium
TTATCCCAGTCATCGGAGCCTCTCAGCCAAGGTGCGTGTTTTCATCGATGCAATGGTGGCTCATTTTCTAACTGCTGGACAAACAGCACTTGATCCAGCTTCCTAACAGATAGTTTTTAAATGGCGTCTTGCTTGCCGCCACCAAGTATTGCATTCCTCATCAATAGGCGTCAGCCAGGTGTCTCGCGTTGCCGGGCACTTTTTTTTGCGCGAAGTCCACCTCGTCGGTCATCGATTTGGTAAATCTATTTTTGACTAATCGCGGTGATGAGGTTCTGGTGCATCTGCGGAAATTGGCCGGGTAACACGGCAGTGTCAGCATTCCTTGCTATGCCAACGCGATCTGCCAATCAACCTTTCTGGAGCAGGCGTAGCAATGCCCACGACGCTTGAGGTTGAACTGCCGCTTGCGGATTCGATGCGCGAGTTCGAAACCGGCAAGTGTGACCGCTGCGGTCTCGAACGACTTGAACCCTTTTGTAGGTCGCAGTCTCGCTTTGACGCCAAGGTGGTCCTGCTCGACAATGTTATTCAGGTACTGCCTCGTCCGGACCTCCACGTGACGCCACCTCACGTGCTCACGACGCAGCCGCCAGAGCGCCATCCGGCTCGGAACGTGGCCGTCGAGCGTGACCTTGCGTGCGAAACGGCCGCCGTTCGACTCCAGCGCTTTGCGAAAGAAGGCTTGTGCGGCAGCGATTCCGCGGTCACGTCGCAGTAGGAAATCGATGGTCTTGCCGTGTGTGGATTACCCGAATGGCTGTCATTTTTTCCGTATCTCATGTCCGGAAGGAACGTTCGGATTCTCTTCTAGATTCCGATAGTCGCGCCCCGTTTTCCTGACAGTCGCGAAAGGAGTAAAATTGCGCAGCTGGGCAATCTTGTCACGCAATACTGTCAGTAATTGAAACTCGTGTGCGTATGACAGCGAAGCAAAAGCGCAAGGTTATCCGTCGCTCCAAGCGACGAGCGCCTATCGCGACCGATTCCGTAAAGCTCTCATCGTCGGAACGCGAATTGCTGGCAATCCCAAAATCCGAATGGGAGATCGCCAAGCGCCAAGAGCGAATCGTGAAAGCGGTCATTCGTACTAACGTTGATGACGCCGCCAACCGAGCGGGCCGGTCAACGCGAACTGTCCGTCGTCTCATGGCGCGCTATCGAGTAAATCCCCCACTCTTGGCGTTCCTGCCTCGAAAGCGAGGGCAAGCCGTTGGATCTCGGCGACTCGATCTGGCACGCGAGGCTATCGTCGAAGAAGCGGTCGATCAGTGGATGGCCAGCCGCGAGCCTTTGCCCGTTTCTCGAGCCGTCGAAGAGGCGGTTCGATTGACAAAGGCGGCTGGATTGAAATCAATTGCGCGTAACTCCATCACGCGTCGACTCGAGATGCGCGGTGGCGGCGCGTTTCAAAGGTCCCCCAAGGAGCGACAACTTCGTCCCGATATCCCGAATACTCGGCGAGCGCTCGGGATCGTCCAAGCCGACCACACTCCCGTCGATTTGATTGTAGTCGATGAGATCAATCGTCTTCCGATTGGTCGCCCGTGGGTGACGATCATCTTTGACGTGGCGACTCGGGCCGTGTTGGGTTTCCACGCGACGCTGGAGGCGCCGTCCGCGACCTCTGTCGCCATGGCGCTCAGCATGGCCTGCTTGCCCCAATCCAAATGGCTTCAGTCGCAAGCGATTGATCTGGACTGGCCGATGCATGGCATCCCGGAAGTTTTGCATCTCGATAACGCCAGTGAATTCCACAGCGAGGCGCTACGCCGAGGCTGCGAGCGCTACGGTATCGGGCTCGATTACCGCCCTCCCGGGCATGTGTATACGGGAGGCCACATTGAGCGCTATCTCGGTACCCTCATGCGCAGGATTCATGGCGTCCCCGGAACGACGATGTCGAATGTCAAAGCGCGTGGCCGATAGACAGCGAGAAGCACGCCGCCCTTTCCCTGCGAGAACTCGAAGCATGGCTTACCCTCGAAATCGGGGGGCGGTATCACCATGCCATTCATCGTGGTCTTCATATGACACCGTTTGCTGCGTGGGCACGAGCCCTCGGTAAACGTCCGGTCCCCTCGCCAAATTCCCTGAGAATTCGTGCTCGACTTCTTGCCGGCAATCTCTAGAAAGATAGGCCGCTCCGGATTTCAGATGTTCCACATTCGCTACTGGGACCCCCTCTTGAGCCATCTTTTCACTGAATCGCAGCGTCCATTTGTGCGCTACGATCCTAGAAATCTAGCGAAGGTATGGGTACCAATTCCCGATCGCGGAGAGTACCTGGCGGTCCCATATGCGGATCTACGTCGCCCGCCGATCAGCCAGTCTGAGCAGGAGGCCGCCATGCGGGAAATACAATCTGGCGGTCGTCGTACCGCAAATGAAGACGCCATTTTCTCGACGATCGAACTTCAGCGAAAACTGATCGATCGGGCTCGGTTGAGCACCAAGGCGCGGCGAACCCGTGCTCGGCGTCCTGTAGAGCCACCCATTGAATCCAACCCAGTGCCCTCCTCAGATACGATCGACTACTCGAAGCCAGCAATACCCTATCCGAGTGAAACATGGTCAAGCTAGCCCATCCGAAGTCCGCAGCTCCGTCCTCCCGACATTTCCCTTTTCTCGGAGCTTCTAAGATCGCTCGACGGTACAGTCATCATAGGTTCCAGGATTTCGGAAATAGAGCATGACACATTGCGCCAATTGAAGAAGGCGAGGCCCGGCGAGGCATTGCATGTCATGCGAACCGATCCACAAATCGCCAGTCGATTCCAATCCTGTGCCCTGCTCTCCTGGACAGCGAATGATGATCTTCGCCGCTTTCTTGCCGGATTCCTCCATCAGCCGGACGTCGACGGGAACGATATCGTCAACAATCGGGTTGCGATCGACTACATTTTGGATTTGACATCGGGCGTGACCGGCCGCATCGTTGAACTTGTGAGGCTGAGTGCCAGATGTGCTGTGCGACGCGACTCTCGTACCGTGACTATCGATCTCTTGCAGGAAGCCGGTAAGGAATTCGCGGCGGATCTGGGCTCCGAGCGCAATTTCAGCCATTAGGGTCATTTGCCTTTAATTGTGTCAATGACAGAATTAAGGGTGCGGGTTGGACACGATGAAGGGTGATCCACAGCTGCGGCGGGGACGCTAAAGACGCTGCGATTTTTTTGGGGGTGTCAGCAGGACGATCAACCCGATGCCACGGGTTTCAAGGGTTTCTACTATCACTTTTTGGATATGCA
The DNA here is from genome assembly GCA_025355165.1 of Gammaproteobacteria bacterium. Lineage (GTDB taxonomy): Bacteria > Pseudomonadota > Gammaproteobacteria > Steroidobacterales > Steroidobacteraceae > Bog-1198. The sequence continues at coordinate 3,252 of JANYAD010000096.1, forward strand.
GAGCGGCGGGCGGGTTCGGCAATGCGAGCTATCGCTAATTGACACCACCTTGCTGAAGGCGGGAGTATTCACTGTAGGGTGCTATCTTGATGGCACCGTCGAGGAAGCGGAAGTTCGGGAATTGGGCGACGCGCTGTACCGCCGCGCGATTGGCAGTG
>JANYAD010000039.1 GCA_025355165.1 Gammaproteobacteria bacterium
GCAGCGCGCTGCAATTGGCGGCTTTCCAGCGCGTCACTATTTTGGGCACAGCTGGGCGCATCGAGGTACCTGTGCCCTTCACGCCCTCGAAAGATCAATCCTGCCGCATCGTGATCGACAACGGCGGAAGCTTGGACGGGACCTCGTCGCAGTTCGAGGATTTTCCCGCGGTCGATCAATACGCGTTGCAATGCGACACAGCGGTGTCGGTGTTTCGCAATGAGATCGAGCAAGAGTTTCCTATCGAGGATGGGATTGCCACTATGCGCAGTATCGACGCGTTGTATCGCTCGGCTGCTTCCGGTCGCTGGGAAACTCCGTGACGGTAAGGCGGCGCACACCGGTTTGGCTGATGGGTCTGACCAATTCCTTATTTGGTATGTATGGCGGTATCCTGGTAATCGCTGTGCCGCAACTGCTGAGCGCCCGACACGTCGCAGAGGCAACGATCGCGGGCGTGACGGCGGCCGCGATCTCGCCAGGTTTCTGGACTTTTTTAGCCTGCCCCATCCTCGATGTCAGATTTAGCCGCCGCTGGTATTCGGTGGTGACGGCATTGCTGGCGGCAGGGCTGTTGGCCGCCGCTTTGACTCACCTTGAGCATCTGGTCCTGGTGGAGGTCTTTCTGGTGGCCGGCTTTTTCTTCGCCAATCTCTACCAAAGCGCGTTGGGAGGGTGGCTTTCCAGCATTATCTCGGCGGACGAAGAACACGCCTTGAGCGTATGGGTGACCATTGCCAATATCAGCGGCGGCGGCGCCATGGCCATGATGACCGGCGAAATCGTACAACGACTGGCGCCGGCGACGGCTGCCCTGCTCCTGGCCGTGATCGTATTGCTGCCGACCTTGATATTCTGTTGGATGCCGGCGCCCGGACCGGACCGGCGTCTCGCGCGCGAGAGTTTCCGGCAATTTTTCGCCGAAGTGATCAGCCTGCTCAAGCGGCGCGAAATACTCATTGCCATGATTTTATTCATCGCGCCGGCCTCGACTTTCTCACTGGTGAATATCTTGGGCGGCTTGGGCGAGGACTTTCATACCTCGAGCCATTTTGTAGGGCTCGTGGGCGGAGCCGGGGTGCTCGTTGCCGGTATTGCCGGCTGCTTGATGTTTCCCTTGGTGGTGCGAGCGCTGCCGCTGCGCTATCTGTACCTGGTTATCGGCGTCGTCGGGTCGGTGTTCACGCTCGCCCTTCTTGCCCTGCCGCGTACCCCCTGGGCGTTCGCGACAGCGCTAATTGGAGAAAATATCTTTCAATCCCTGTCCATCACTGCCTCGACGGCGATTACCTTCGCCACCATCGGCCGCGCCAATCCTCTGGCGGCGACGACCTATTGTCTGATGGTATCCGCGTTCAACGTGGCTAATACGTACATGCTGGTGGTGGACGGCTGGGGATACGCATGGCGCGGCGTGGCCGGCAGTTATGTAGTGGATGCCTGCTCGAGCTTGCTGGCGTGCCTGTTTCTCGGTTTACTTTTGGTGAAGCTGTCGCAGCGCAAATCCCTGCCCATGGCCGCGCCGAAGATCGCTTGACTCGCAATGTCTGTTGTCAGCGAAAAGGCCGGGCTGCGGAACGGTTCAATCCTGCGGTTGGTGTCCGATGGCGGCCGGAGCGTTAGCCCTCGACATGGGTCTGGCTGCGCGCGCAATGATGCCGCGCGACCTCTTAGACCGCGCGCAAACTCCGCGGGCGTAGCGGCCTTCTCATGTCGCCGGCGCAGCAATAAGATCGAAGAATTTGGCCAGATCGACATTTCCGCCTGAGACTACTGCGACGATGGGCCCTGCGCCCGCATTGCCGCTCAAGGCGGCCGCTAGCGCCAACGCGCCTGCTCCCTCAGCGATGACGCGCGTCTTTTCCGCCATCAAGCGCATTGCGCCTTTGGTTTGCTCCAAGCTCACCACGATTGAGCCATCGACCACGGGTTTCATCCGTTCCCACATCCGCGGAAACAGGCTTTGGCCGCCGGCGCCATCGACGAACGAGGCCTTCCAGCCGTTGAATACCTGCGCGGACCCTTCGGCGAAGGACCGTGCCGCCGGCGCGGCCGTTTCAGGTTCGACGCCCCAAATTTTGATTTCCGGCTTCAAGGCCTTGAGCGCACTAGCTACACCCGTGACCAGACCGCCGCCTCCGATCGCGGCGAACACCGCGGTCACATCCGGGACATCCTCAAGTATTTCAAAGCCCATAGTGCTGTGGCCGGCGATGAAATTTTGATCATCGAACGGGTGTATGAATGTGCCGGAGATGCCGGGGTAATGTCTTTCACCGAGCGCGCGCCACGCCTCTTCGTACGGAACGGGAATAAGTTCTGCGCCGAGCGCTCTCATTCGCTCGAGCTTAGAGGAAGGCGCAGTCTCGATTGCGACGACGGTGCACGGAATACCGGCTTGCCTAGCGGCGTAGGCAATGCCCTGTCCGGCGTTGCCGGCGCTGATCGTCCATACGCCGAGCTGCCGCTGCGAATCGGACAGCATCGCGACGGCATTGACTGCGCCTCGCAACTTGTATGAGTTGGTGGCCTGCAGATTCTCGAGCTTGAGGTGTATGTCCGGATACCCGGGGCCGAGATCAAGACGCACTAAAGGAGTGCGAACAATGCTGCCCGCAATTCTGTGGCGCGCCTCTTGCATTTCCTTCAATGTCAACGAGCGCACTGCCTGGAGGGTGTCGATCAAAGCGTCCTCCTATGCCGGCCGGATGATGGATGTTCGAGTGATCTCGTGCAGGTTGCGGGCACCCACCCCGACCATGGCCAGCCTCAGCTCGTTGTTGAGCAGTTCAAGCACCCGGTCGACGCCGGGCTGCCCATAGGCGCCGAGTCCCCAGATATAAGGACGCCCGATTCCCACCGCGGTCGCGCCCAGCGCCAGCGCCTTGAGGGCGTCCGTACCGCGACGAATACCGCCGTCGACGATGACCGGGACTCGGCCGCGCACTTGGGCCACGACTTCCGGCAGACATTCCAATGTTGCGCGGCCCGTCTCGCTGGCGCGTCCGCCATGATTAGACACGATGATCCCGTCGGCTCCGTGGGACAGCGCGAGCGCGGCGTCTTCTGCGCACTCCAGGCCTTTGATGAGCACTTTCATCTTGGTCACATCCTTGAGCCTTTTTATGAAATCCCAGGTCAGCGACGGCGAAGCGATGCTCAAGCCAGCCGTGTCGATGTGCGAAAACATAGGACGGGTGAAGAATCCCGACCCGGCGGGCGCGTGGCATGCCGTGCAGACTCGCGTATCCGTACGGGCCCATCGGCTCAAGGTTTCGGTATTCCGGCCGGCGGGTAAGTCAACGGTCACGGCGACAGCCGGGCAGCCGGCGGCTTCAGCACGCTTCACAAGCTTAAAAGCCACATCCTGCTCCGAGGTGGTATAGAGCTGAAACCAAAGCCCCGGTGCGCCTCGCGCCGCCGCGACATCCTCGACCCCGGTGGAGGCCACGGTCGACAGAATTTGCAGTTGACCTCGCGCCTTGGCCGCTCTTGCGACCGCCAGTTCTCCTTCTGGATGAAACGCTTTTTGCGCGCTCAACGGGCAAAGAATGATGGGACTCGAGAATCGAGTGCCGAACAACTCCACGCTCATGTCGATGTGGCTGACGTCGACGAGGCGCCGCGCGTGCAATTGGTAACGCGCAAAGGCGTCGCGGTTGGCTTTCAGCGTCTGCTCGCCATCGACTCCCGTGGACAGGAATCCCCAATGAGCGGGTGGAATATTGTTGCGCGCCACGGGCTCGAAATCAAAAACATCCAGCGCATCCTCCGACCGCGTGATCATCGCATCGACGGTTTGCGGTGCAGCGCCTTGTGCCGCACTTCGCAGATAAGGCACACCCGCGTACAGTGGACTCGCGGCCAGATATTTTAAGAATGTGCGCCGATGGTTCACCGTATTCTCCCCGGCGCCGTGGCTAGCTCAAGTACTAGTGCAGCGCTCTGATGTTTCGTTGCCTCAAATATCGCTCGACGGCGGCCGCGTCGCGATCGGTGCTCGCGAACGCCACGTAACCATCGGGACGCACGAGATAAACAGCGTCGCGCCGCAGACCCGATGCCCTCATGGCAGCTTGCCACGCAAAGACATGCAGCGGGATTCTTTCTCGATCCGACCAGGCCCGCACGTCGGAGGCGGCTTCGCCGTAGACATGGATCTGCCAATCCAGCGATTTCAATGCCGCGAAATTGTAATCTCCGGTGCCTTCCGACCCGACCCGCACCCAGGGCAGACGATCGCCGCCGTGTATGCGGCCCGCGCCGCCTGCGCTCAATGTGCTGCCACGATAATTGATCGCGATCTGAGAAACCGTGTGGAAAGCGAATCTGCGTACGCGCGGTATCCTAAGCAATAGGGGGGCCAGCACCGGAATAACGGTGATGCGGACGAATCGCGCAACGGCGCTTGCACTGATCACGCCTGTAAAAACACGGTCCGTGGTCGCCACCAGCTGCCGTGCAAAGGCGATGCGTTCGGGTTCGTAGCTATCGAGCAAGGCACTACTGGCAGGCTCCTGCAAAGATGCGGCCATTTTCCACGCCAGATTGACGGCATCGCCGATGCCGGTATTCATGCCCTGTCCGCCCACTGGACTATGAATATGCGCAGCATCGCCCAGTAAAAATGCGCGGCCTTTGCGAAAACTCAGCGCCACGCGATGGTGCACGCGGTAAGTGGAAAACCAGTTTACCCGCCGCACGTCGAGAGCGAGATTGTGCAGCGCGCGGTCGCGTACATCTTCGAACTTGAGGTGATCGCGATCCTGCGCTGCCGCATCGTCAACCGAGCCGATTAATCGCGCTCGACCCTGGCCTCGCAGCGGAAAAACGGCTAGAAAATCCGCATCATCGAGGGCCACGTGAAGCTCGCCGTCCATCGGCGTGCCCGCCCCCTCGATATCCGCGACATAGAAGAGATGATCGTACGTGCCACCGGGAAATCCGGGATTCAGAATCTCCCGCACCTTCGATCGCGCCCCATCGCAGCCTGCCAAATAGGTATGGGTGGTCAGTTCGGCCGAGCCTTCTTTGGTGATAATCGCCCGAATTTCACCATCCCTTTCTTCAAAGGCCGTCAGCTCCGCCGGGCGCTCGACTTCAACCCCCAACGCACGTAATTGTTCGATCAGCAACTGCTCGTGTTGGTCTTGCGGAAAGATGAGGGGAAATGGAAACGGGGTCAGCCCTTCACCCAGATTGCCGATCGGGATTCGGGCAGCACGGGCGCGCTTTACCCAGAGATTGACGCCCTGCACCTGATGGCCGCGATCCACCACCGTCTGCGCGAGCCCGATGTTTTCATAAAACTCCAAGGTCCGCGCTTGAACGGCCAGCGCCCGCGAGGTCGTTCCCGGCAAGGCCGTCTTATCGATGATTTTGATGCGCACGCCAAGTTTCGTGAGCCACAGTGCCAACACCAACCCCGTCGGTCCGGCGCCGACGATGAGCACATCGGTTTGAGCGCTATCCGCCATGGTCTTCTCGGCTTTAGGATTGAACGCTGGTTCAGCTTACTCGCGAGAACCGCAAAGCACTGCGCGTTTTCGCCTTAGCAGCTGCCTAGTCTCTGTTTCTCGCCGGGGCGCTGGTACGCAGCGAATTTAGAAGCCTGCGTGACGCCGCTTCGATTTCATCGATCGCGGCCGAAAAGGCAAGTTCGTTGGATTTCGACGGGCTGTGAAAACCGCTGACCTTGCGCACAAACTGCAGCGAGGCGGCACGGATTTCATCGTCGGTCACCGGCGGGTTGAAATTGAACAGGGTTTTGATGCTTCGGCACATGATGGAAATCATCCGCGTCGGCGGCTTTGCTTGTCAAGCCGCCCCGATGTCCGCTGGATGGCAGCCCAGGGTTGGCCTAGAGACTTCAGCTCTCCGGCCCAATATTCCCCGAGTTGACGGTTCCGCGCACGCCCGACCCTCGCCACGGGCGATGAGAACATTTAGGCTGCTCGCTCAGCCGCCCCGAAAAGGATGGGATTTGTACCTACCTACGCAATTCAATGAAACTCGCGTCGATGTGCTGCATGCACTCATGCGCGCTCGTCCGCTGTGCACCTTGGTCACGACCGTGGAATCGGGGCTGCTCGCCGACCATCTGCCGGTGGAAACCTCGCACGAGCCCGCCCCCTTCGGAAGCATTCGCGGGCACATCGCACGTGCCAATCCGTTGTGGCGCGGCTACCGCGCCGGCACGCCGTCACTCGCGATATTCCAAGGCCCGCAGGTTTACATCTCGCCCTCGTTCTACCCGTCGAAAGCGCGGACCGGCGAGGTGGTGCCGACGTGGGATTACGCCGTTGTGCACGCCAGCGGAACGCTGCGCTTCATCGACGATTGCGAATGGCTGCGAAGCCTGGTTGCAGGCTTGACTCGTAGCCATGAAATGCCGCGTGCTGAGCCATGGAAAATCGACGATGCACCCGCGACATACATCGACAAGATGTTGAAATTGATTGTCGGATTTGAATTCTCGATCGCCAGCCTCAGCGGCAAATGGAAGGTGAGCCAGAACCGCGCAGCGGAGGATAGGCAGGGCGTGATCCAGAATTTGCGCGGCGCGGCTGATGCGGACTCGCGCGCGATCGCGGATATGCTGGCTTCGTTGGAGTTATCCGGTCCGGTTGCGCCATGAGCCTCATCCAAACAGATCGGCTCGAATTGCGCGAGCTTAACTTCGATGATGCCGAATTCATTGTAGCGTTGTTGAACGAAGACGGATTCATCCGGTATATCGGCGATAAGGGCGTAAGGGATATCGCCGCCGCCCGCGACTACCTTGCGCAAGGTCCGATGGAGAGTTACACGCGCAACGCCTTCGGCCTATACGCCGTCTGCTTGCGTCAGGGCCTGGGTCACCAGATGAAGGATGGCGCGCCGATCGGAATTTGCGGACTGGTCAAGCGCGAAGGATTAAGCGAACCGGATCTGGGCTTTGCGTTTTTATCGCGCTTTTGGAGCAAAGGCTATGCTCTGGAATCCGCCGCTGCGGTTCTCTCTCATGCTCGCGAGGTGCTCGGGCTGCACCGCATCGTTGCGATCACGGCGCCTAACAACACACAGTCGATCGCCTTGCTGCACAAGACTGGTTTTAAGTTTGAGAGGAAGGTGCGCTTGGTCGATCATAGCCCTGAGCTCAATCTCTTCGCGCATCTTTCCTCGGGACGCGCTTGAATAACCTCGCTTCACTGTTGGGCGGCGTTTACGTCGTGTCCGAAATTGGCTTGAGCGCCATTAAGCGCGCTCAAGGCGGGACCAAACTTGCCGATCGTGGATCCTTGCGCCTGATATGGATCGTCGTCAGCATCAGCGTTTTTTGCGCCTTCGCCGTGCGCAGCGCATTCCCCGCAGCCGGCTTCGGCGCCGTGAGTGCAACGGCGCGAGCGCTGGGAGCGGTGTTTTTCGTCCTAGGTCTGTCTCTGCGCTGGTCTGCGATCATTTATTTGGGGCGATTTTTTACGGTGAATGTCGCGATTGCGAGCGACCACAGGTTGATCGATGCAGGCCCTTACCGGTATGTCCGGCATCCTTCTTATACAGGTGCTCTAATGGCCTTTCTGGGTCTCGGTCTGTGTCTCGCCAATGCGGTGTCGCTAGCGGTGCTTTTCGTTCCGATCTTTTTGGTTTTTCAGCATCGCATGCACATCGAAGAAGCGGCGCTGCTGCAAGGCCTGGGAGATCAGTACCGCACCTACATGCATCGTACTCAGCGCCTGATTCCCGGTATCTACTAATTGCACTTCTCCGGAGCTTTCTTATGCATCCATTTCCTCACCAGTACATCGTCAATGCTTCCATTCACCCCGACGGCGATGTGCCGCTGTCCACTGAAGGCGTCAGGATCATCGAATCCTCATCGCCCAAGGAGTTCGATGGTCCGGGCAACCAATGGTCGCCCGAGGGGTTATTGACCGCAGCGGTCGCTGATTGCTTCGTTTTGAACTTCCGCGCCATTGCAGCGGCTTCCAAGTTTTCCTGGCAGCGCCTCGAAGCGCGCACCCAAGGCACGTTGGATCGTATCGAGGGCAAAATGCGCTTTACGCGATTCGAGACCCACGCCGTATTGCACATCGCCGCCGGTGCCGATGCCGAACGAGCAAAAAAGTTGCTGGAAAAGGCCGAGAGCAGCTGCCTGGTTGCCAACTCACTGAACGGCGAACGGCATCTGACCCTGCAAGTGGTTGGCGGATAGAGAGTCGCCCGCGTCTTCTCGGCGCTGTCCTTGATAAGGCTGGATCAAGACGAAGAGCTGTGGGCCCCTATAATGTGGTCAACAGACATGGAGCTGACTGATGAAGTTAAGTGCGCGCAATTCGCTGCCCGGGATCGTGAAAAGCATTGAACCCGGGGTGGTCAATGCCGAAGTCAAAATCGAGGTCGCTCCGGGAATTACCATTGTTTCCATCATCACCCAGGACGCGGTAAGGAACTTGAGCCTGAAAGTCGGAGACAAGGCCTACGCGGTGATCAAGGCGTCGAACGTGATGCTGGCCATCGACTAAAGCGGCCCACTACCTACTGGAGAAATTCGGATTCACGTTGTATCTTGGGGTATACAACGGCTCTGCAGTGCGCCAGAGTGTCCGATGGCTACCCGAACACCCAGCTTCGATCGTGCGGAATTTGCTGGCGCGCTCGCCGACCTGGGAGTGTTGGTTCCGATCGCGGTGGCGCTGATCGTAAAAAACGGGTTGTCCGCAACGGCGGTTTTGCTGCCCGCCGGATTGTTGTATCTGGCGGCAGGCGTTATATATCGCCTTCCGGTTCCCGTTCAACCTCTCAAGGCCTTTGGCGCCGTCGCAATCTCACAGGGATTGGGTTCATCGGAAATTGCTGCCGGCGCGCTGCTCATGGGTGCAGTGTTCATCTTGCTCGGGGCCTCCGGTCTTTTGGACCGGGCTGCCAAAATTTTTCCACTACCGATCATCCGCGGCATTCAGTTGTCGGTGGGTTTGCTCTTTTGCCAACTCGCATGGAATCTCGTCACGGCTCCGCCCGCGGCATTCATCGATCATGGCCGCTCTACGGCTTGGCTAATGGCAGGGGCTGCGACGGTCGCCTTGGCCGCCTGGCTGCTGCGAGGCAAAGGCGCGAGCTTGGTCCTCATCCTGCTCGCGATCCTTGGCATGGCATGGGCATTTCACGGTCCCATGCTTTGGGGGCCATCCACATTGAACATTCCCAGCTTGAGCATTCAAACATTTGCCATCGCGGCAACGGTGTTGGTCCTGCCGCAACTGCCGCTCACCTTCGCCAATTCTTGTTTGGCCACCGCCGATGTGGCGCATACCTATTTTGGCGCTGCAGCGCAACGCGTCAGGCCTGGGCGGCTGGCGCTGAGCCTCGGGGTAGCCAATCTCTTGGCAGGAGCGGTTAGCGGCATGCCCATTTGTCATGGCGCGGGCGGAATGACCGCGCACCGCAGTTTCGGCGCTCGGACCGGCGGCGCGCCCATTATGATGGGCCTCGTGCTGCTTATCATCAGTGTAATGATGGGCGCGAGCCTCGCCGCGGTGCTGGCGGGCTTTCCATTGCCGATTCTCGCCGGCTTACTCACCGTGGCGGGGCTCTTGCACATGGCACTGCTCAAGGATCTACATCAACCGCTACAGATCACGTTGGCCATCTTGGTCGGCGTGACGGGCTTCTGGCTGAACCTGGCAGTTGCCTTGGTAGGTGGGCTGCTGATTTGGTGGATCACCAAGGCAATAGCGGGATGGCGTGATAGGCGCCACCTGGCAGGCGGGGACATCTAGCCGCGCCTCGGTTGCAAGTAAGTCGGTACTTTGCGCAAATACGCGACTGTCTATCGAACGTTATATACGAGTGGGAATAACCCTAATTTATGGCACACGGCAGTTAACTTCGCGGTGCGAGTCGCGGTCAAGCGCTGTTCCGTACCTACAATGATCCGTTGGACTCGAAGTACATGCTGATCAGCGGTCACACGCTGCTGAATGCGATCTTTGGGATTGCGCAGTATGCGCACTGGGAAGCGCCGGTGTGGGTGCGCAATCTCTTGAATCGCGATTATTTGCAGAATGTCACCGTTCAGGCGGGCAATTCGGATCTGATCGTCGGCACGCGCAGTGATCTTCGGTTCGTGGGCGCAACTGTGCGGATTTTGTTCTAGGGCCGAACGCTGGCGGCCCGCCTCGGCTGCGTCCGCTGCCAAGCACGGGAAATTCGCAGGTAAAAAAATAAGGGCCCACGAAGGGCCCTTATTGTCGCTACGTTGCGCGCGATCAGTCGTCCATCAAGAAGCTGCGCAACTGTTCGCTGCGGCTGGGATGGCGCAGTTTCCTCAAGGCCTTGGCTTCTATTTGACGAATCCGCTCGCGGGTGACATCGAACTGCTTGCCCACTTCTTCGAGGGTGTGATCGGTGTTCATGTCGATACCGAAGCGCATGCGCAAGACTTTCGCTTCCCGCGGCGTCAACTGAGCCAGAACCGAATGGGTGGTCTCGCGCAGCGACTCGGTGGTGGCCGAATCGATGGGAGATGACACGGAGGTATCTTCGATGAAATCACCCAAGTGCGAGTCCTCGTCGTCGCCGATCGGGGTTTCCATGGAGATCGGCTCTTTGGCAATCTTCAGCACCTTGCGGACCTTGTCCTCCGGCATTTCCATGCGCACGGCAAGCTCTTCGGGCGTCGGCTCGCGGCCCATCTCTTGGAGCATTTGGCGCGAGATGCGATTCAGCTTGTTGATGGTTTCAATCATGTGCACCGGAATGCGGATGGTGCGCGCCTGGTCGGCGATGGACCGGGTGATCGCCTGGCGGATCCACCACGTCGCATAGGTCGAAAATTTGTAGCCGCGCCGATACTCGAACTTGTCGACGGCCTTCATCAAGCCGATATTGCCCTCCTGGATCAGATCCAGGAACTGCAGTCCGCGATTGGTATATTTCTTGGCAATCGAGATCACCAACCGCAGGTTGGCCTCGACCATTTCCTTCTTCGCGCGCCGCGCCTTGGCTTCGCCGATCGAAACCTCGCGGTTGATTTCCTTGATCTCACTGATCAGCACATGGAACAGGCCTTCCAGATCCTTGAGCTTGTTCTGGCGCCGTTCGACCTCGTCCTTGAATTTAGCCAGCGGCGCCGAATAGCGCTTCTTTGCCTTGATGTGCTTGTCGAGCCATCGAGTGCTGGTTTCGTTCTTCGGAAACGTCGAGATGAAATCCTTACGCGGCATACCCGCCTGCTTGATGCAAAGGAACATGATTTCCTTCTCGAGCAGACGCACTTCGGTCACATGCTGGCGCAGATTGTCGATCAGCTGGTCGAACATCTTTGGCGAAAGCTTCAACTCCATCAATTCGCCGCAGATCTTCTTGCGGATCTTCAAGGTCTTCGGATCCTTCGACCCCAGCTTGTCGAGCGCATTCAAGAACTGATGCTGCACCTTGGCAATCGAGTTGAAGCGCTTCGCAGCTTCTTCCGGGTCCGGCCCCGTGTCGATCGCTTCCTCGTCCTCTTCGCCGTCGGCTTCATCATCGTCATTGGCCGCTTCCTCGCGCTCCAATGCCATCATCTTGGGATTCTGCGGCTGCGCAATTTCGTCGGGGGCGTTCGGATCGACGAAGCCGACGATCACATCGACGAGCCGCATCTGACCGGCCTTCACCGAATCATAGTGACGCAGCAGCAACTCATAGGTGCCGGGATAACTGCCGAGGGCGATCTTGACCGCCTCAAGGCCTTCTTCGATGCGCTTGGCGATGCGAATTTCGCCCTCGCGGGTCAGCAGCTCGACCGTACCCATTTCGCGCATGTACATGCGCACCGGATCGGTAGTTCGGCCGAATTCCGCATCGAGATTGGCCAGCGCCGCGGTGGCCTCCTCGACGGCTTCCTCGTCGGGAGCTGCGGTCGCATCGGTCAACAGCAACGATTCGGCATCCGGCGCCTTTTCGTACACCGGAATACCCATATCGTTGATCATATTGACGATGTCTTCGATCTGCTCGGGATCGACGATTTCGCTCGGCAGATGATCGTTGACTTCAGCGTACGTCAGGTAGCCCTGCTCCTTGCCGCGCGCGATCAATAACTTCAACTGCGACTGACGCTCGTCCGCGATTTGGGTGGCTGTGCCTGCTGGCGCTTTTTTGATCAAGGGGGACGCCTCGTAGAGAATCTAAACATTTTAAAATGCAAGCCGAGCAGTATACGATTATGGGCAATCCGTAGCCACAAATCCTTCGGCTTGGATCAAGGCGCCCTTGGGCGACCTTTGGCCTGGAGAAGTGAGCTTAATTCCGCCTTTTCGTCGTAATTCAAGCCCAATTCCTGTGCTTTTTTCAACAATTCGTCCATTCGGTGCCCGGGACCATATTCCTCGAGCAACTTTTGAACCGCCATTTTCAATTCCTTTGCGGCCGCCGCGGCATCCGAGACCAAGGGATCGAGCGTGGCCAATTCGGTCAATCGTTCGTATTCGGGGCGATCCCGCCACCGCTCCAACAACATCGCTGTGTTGGGGGCGGCCGCCGCGCCAGCCTGTTCCAGCAGCTCTTTGAGCACCGCCACCCCGGGCTTGTCGATGCTGGTCAATAAATGAGCATCCGTGATGGCGCGAGCTGCCGCGGGGTGGTGCAGAATTAGGGTAATGGCCTGGGTCAGCAAATTGCCCCGCCCGACACTCATCCGACCTCGGCGCCCGATCTCAAGTTCCGACTTAAGCTCAGCGGGCCGCTTAGACTCGCCGGATGCGAAGAATTCCTTGAGCTTATTGGCCGGCATGCCGACCTTGGATGCCAGCCGGTCGGCCAGCATTTCTCGATAAATGCCCTCAGGCATACGGGCAAAAAGGGGCCCGGCCAGTGCCTTCAGCTTTGCACGGCCGTCGATGTGTTCCAAGTCGACCTGGGCGATCAGTTGCTGCACCAGATACTCGGACAGCGGCAGCGCCTGTTTCATGCGGTTCTCGAATGCCGCGGGACCTTCCTCGGCCACCAACGTGTCGGGATCGTGCCCCTCAGGCAGAAACATAAACTTCAGTTCCCGCCCGTCGCGCGCCAGGGGCAAGGCATTCTCCAGCGCCCGCCACGCGGCCTGGCGCCCGGCGCGGTCCCCGTCGAAGCAAAACACCACCTCGGCGGTTTGACGGAAAATCTTGTTCAGATGCTCTTGAGTGGTCGCCGTTCCCAAGGTGGCGAGCGCATAGCTGATGCCGGCCTGGTGCAGGCGGACCACGTCCATATAGCCCTCGACAATCAGCAGCTGCTTCAAATCGATGCGCGCTTGGCGCGCCTCGTACAGACCGTAGAGCTCGCGGCCCTTGTGAAACAGGGGTGTTTCAGGCGAATTCATGTATTTCGGTTCGCCTTGATCGATCACTCGTCCGCCGAATCCGATCACGCGGCCGCGCGAATCGCGGATCGGGAACATGAGCCGATCGCGGAAGCGGTCGTAATAGCCCCCGGCGCGCTCACCGCTGCGTTCCAGAACAAGGCCCACCTGAAGCAGCCGGCGCCGCTCCTCCTCCTGATCACCGAAGCGCTTGAGCAAGGCCTCCCAGGCGTCCGGCGCGTAGCCTAAGCTGAATTTGGCGCAGGTGCCGGCATCGATGCCGCGCCGGCGCAAATAGGCTTGCGCGCGCGGACTGTCGGCCAAGTTCTGCTCGAAGAAACGCGCCGCACGCAGCATGAGCTCATGTAGGTCGGCGCTGCCGGGATCGCGGGGCGCCTGCGCCTCGCGCGGCAGTTCCAGGCCTGCGCGCTGCGCCAGGTCCGCCACGGCGTCGAGAAACTCCATTTTCTCGTACTGCATTAGAAAGCCGATCACGGTGCCGTGGGCGCCGCAGCCGAAGCAATGATAGAACTGCTTGTCGGGGCTGACCGAGAATGAAGCGGATTTTTCGTTGTGAAACGGGCAGCAGGCCTTGTATTCGCGACCGGCTTTTTTGAGCGGCACGCGGGCGCTGATGATATCGACGATATCCGAACGCGATACGAGTTCGTCGAGGAACGAGTCTGGGATACGGCCGGTCATGGACCGCCTTTAAATCAACCGCCGAGCTTGGCTTTGATCTTCGCGCCGACAGCGGCCATATCGGCACGGCCTTGGGCCTTGGCCTTGATTACCCCCATCACCTTGCCCATATCTTTAATGCTCGCGGCGCCCGTTGCCGCGACGGCGTCATTGATCAAGGCATCGATTTCCGCGCCGCTCAACGGGGAGGGCATATAGCCCTGCAGCAGAGTGATTTCTGCGCTTTCCTTTTCGACCAGGTCTGGGCGGTTGCCGGCCTTGAAGTGCTCCAGCGATTCTTTGCGCTGCTTGATCATTTTTTCGAGCACGGTCAGCACTTGGGCATCATCCAACATGATGCGCTCGTCGACCTCGCGCTGCTTGATGGCAGAGGTGATCATGCGGATGACCCCGAGCCGCTCCTTCTCGCCGGAGCGCATCGCTGCCTTCATATCGTCGGTAATTCGCTCTTTTAGAGTGCTCAAACCGCGACCAGCGACTTTAGTACGACGGTCGGGGCGCAGCGGCCGGCGGCGGGCTCGACGGCTGTTGACCGGTGCCGCGCATGTTCTCGCGCGACAAGCGCTTCAGGTGCCGTTTTACCGCGGCGGCCTTTTTTCGCTTACGTTCTTGGGTCGGCTTCTCGTAGAATTCACGGCGCCGCAGCTCGGTGAGGACGCCCGCCTTTTCACAGGCACGCTTGAAGCGACGCAGGGCGGCATCAAAATATTCATTCTCACGAACACGAACGCTGGGCATTCAGACCTCAAATTTGGTGGCACGGCCGCCGGCATTCGGCGACAGGGGGGCGCATTCTAAAGTGCGCCCCCGCAAAAGGCAAAAATATGCGCGTTTTAGGCATCGAAAGTTCCTGCGATGAGACCGCGGTAGCGGTTTATGACCACGCTATTGGGCTTCTGTCGCACCGGATTCACAGCCAAGTCGCCATGCATCAGGCCTATGGCGGTGTGGTGCCCGAATTGGCCTCCCGGGACCATGTTCGGCGGCTCCTACCCCTGGTGCGCGAGGCGCTCACGGCGGCCGAGTCCGATAAAGAGTCGATCGACGCCATCGCCTACACCGCGGGCCCCGGGCTGATCGGCGCATTGCTCGTCGGAGCCGGGTTCGCGAGCGGTTTGGGCTTGTCCTGGGGGAAGCCGGCACTGGGCATTCACCACTTGGAGGGCCACCTCCTGGCGCCGCTGCTCGAGCCTAATCCGCCCTCGTTCCCCTTTCTCGCCTTGCTGGTATCTGGCGGTCATACCCAGCTCGTCGATGTGGTGCGTTTGGGGGAGTACCGCATCTTGGGAGAAACCTTGGACGATGCGGCCGGCGAGGCCTTCGACAAGACCGCGAAATTGCTCGGTCTGCCGTACCCCGGCGGCGCCGCGTTGGCCGCGCTCGCCGAAACCGGCCGCAGCGGCCAAGTCGTGTTTCCACGGCCCATGCTGGACCGGCCGGGACTCGACTTCAGTTTTAGCGGTTTGAAGACCGCCGCCTGGGTGGTCCTGCGCGGGCGCGAGTTAGCCGAGTCCGCCAAAGCCGATATCGCCCGCGGCTTCGAAGAAGCCGTGGTCGATGTGCTGGCCGAAAAATGCCGGCGCGCCTTGACTCTGACCGGTCATCGGCGCCTGGTCATCGCCGGGGGCGTGGGTGCCAATCGGCGGCTGCGCGAACGGCTGGCCGCGGTGGCAAGCCAAGCCCAAGCCGCAGTGTATTTCCCGCGCACGGAGTTTTGCACGGACAATGCCGCCATGATTGCGCTTGCCGGATGTCTGCGCTGGGGCGCGGGCATGCGCGAAGGCGTGGGGATGAGCGCGCGCGCGAATTGGGAACTTGGAAGCATAGGGGTTTAATTTGGACAAAATATTCATTCACGCGTTGAAGACCGAAACCATTGTCGGAATATTCGACTGGGAAAGGCAGGTCAAGCAAACCGTCATCCTCGATATCGAGTGCAGCGCGGATATCCGCAAAGCCGCGCTCTCCGATTCCATCGACGACACCCTGAACTACAAGGCGGTCGCAAAGCGGGTATTGGCCTTTGTCGAAGCATCGAGTTATCACTTGGTCGAAACCTTGGCCGAGCGCCTGGCGATGCTCATTCTGCGGGAGTTTGGCGTCGCCTGGGTGCGCATCGTCTTGAGCAAGCCCGGTGCGATCCGCAACTCGCGCGACGTCGGCGTGGTGCTGGAACGCCGGGTTTCGGATTTAGCCACGTGGCGCGGCGAGGTGCCGCAGGTGAGCCCCGCAGCATGAGTCAAACGCTGCGTCCGCCATCCACCGCGATGATTTGCCCCGTTATGTACGGCGCGTCCTTGGCCAAGAATAGCGCCGTACGGGCGATATCTTGCGGTGTGCCGTGGCGTTTGAGTGCGGTCTTGGCGATGATCTCGCCCTTCAATGCGTCGTCCATGTCGGCTTCGGGCCAGAGCACCGGCCCCGGCGCGATGCCGTTGACGCGAACCTCCGGACCCAGCTCGCGGGACAATGAGCGGGTCAGCATCACCAGTGCTGCCTTGGCGGCGCTGTAAACCGGATGCCCGCTCAGCGGTCGCATTG
>JANYAD010000115.1 GCA_025355165.1 Gammaproteobacteria bacterium
TGAGCTTTGAAACCCGACTCCTCGGCGATCTCCCTGGTCACGCATTCGCCCGCCGATTGATTGACGTCGGCCCAGCCGCCCGGGAGCGTCCATTTGCCATCGCTGATCTCGCGCACCATCAATACGCGGCCATCGACGAACGCGGCGCCTCGGACATCCACCTTGGGCGTGGCATAGCCTTTTTCCTGGCGCAGCAACTCGAGAATCGATGTGTGTTCGCTGCATGAGCCCTGCGCCATCAGCAGCGCCGCCAGCTCCCGCAATCGTTGATAGCGCTGCTGATCGAAGCCATCGGCGGTAAAGGCCAAGCCCGTTTGAGCGATGGCGCGCATCTCACGTGCGATGCTCAACCATTGCGGTTCCTCGGACATGACATCGCCTTCCGGTTTTAGCGCGGCGCGAAGAATTCGGTGTAGTTAACGATGCTGTCCTCGTTGTACTGCACGATATCTACGAGCTCGGTTGGTATCGTGGCGCCGGTGACTTTGGAGAAAATGTCGGCTCGCCAGTGCGCCGTCGCGCGAGGTGATTCGACCGTCAGGCTCAACAGTTGATAATTGCTGATTCTGAAAACCTTGACCATCATTGCCAGCCAGGAGCGAAATTCAGTCAGATTATCGGCGCGAATCGCGATGGATTTATCCGCGCTGGCCCCTAGGATTTCAAACCGTCCGTCATCGGCTAAGACGCGGCACATGCCGGCCAGATCGCCCGCGATGCGCGCCGTATGGAGCTGCTGGATCAATTGCTCTGCGATCTTGCGCTCAGGCACGGAAGTGTTCCTTGCGCTCAGGCCAGAGCTGCGCGAATTTCTGTGCCGATCTGCTCGAATGCGGTGCGCGCATATGGAATAACGGCTCCCAGGGCGTAAAAAAGATGGATCATACCTGGATGGCAAGTGTAGGACACTTCATTGCGTGCTTGGCTTAGGCGTTCGAAATAATTGCGCCCCTCGTCGCGCAACGGATCGAATTCGGCGGTATGAATCAGGGTGCGGGGCATGCCGCTCAACTCCTCGCGGCGAAGCGGTGATATGAGCGGATCGGTCGGGTCCGCACCTGGCGGCAAGTAGTATTTCAAATCATGGTCCAGAGTGGCCTGATCGATGAGATATCCGCTCGACATCTCGCGCCTGGATGGCGTTGAACGGCTGTAATCCAGAATCGGGCAGATGAGCAACTGCAGCGCCAGAGCCGGACGCCGCGCACGAACCAGGATCTGGCAGGTAGCCGCTGCCAAGGTTCCCCCGGCGGAGTCGCCGCACACCCCCAGCCGCTTGGCATCGAGCCCGAACGCGACGGGGTGCTCGCCGATGTATTGGAGCGCGGACTCGGCATCTTCCAAAGCGGCCGGGAAGCGGTGCTCGGGGGCAAGTCTGTAGTCCACGGATAGGACGCGCACCCCGCCGGCCCGGGCCAGCGCGCGCGCGATGGAGTCATGGGTGTCCAGCGTGCCGGCGATTAAACCGCCGCCATGGAAATAGATGAGTCCGGGCAGCAGTGCGGCGTCTGAGGGCGAGTAAATCCGAATCCTGAGGGACCCGCCGGGGCTTGGGATCATTCGATCTTCCACGCGATAGAGAGGAATTTCGGGTCCGGCGAAATTCATGAGGCTTTTGAAGCCGGCACGCCGCTCTTCAACGCTCGCGCCGCGCATTTCTGCCGGGCTGCTGGCGGCCAGAACGGCTAAGAAGCGCTCAGCGCGCGAGTCCAGAGCCATCAATGCTCAGTCATCTAAAGGGCCAGGGCCTGCCGGGCGACCGACGGCCAGTTCTTGAAATTCAAGCCGTGATTGGCGAACAAAGCCACCGCCAGGCGATCGATGCCGAAGGCGATGCAGCTGGTATGTGCGACACCGCCCCGCTCGTCGCGGATTCCCCAAGTTTGCCCGAAATGTTCCCGATGGTAATTAAAGCTCATGCACGCCGTCGGGGCCGCATGCGGGTAGTAAGGAATCAAGAGCTCGAATTTTAATTCCTGTTGGCGTTGGCTGACCGCCATCACCTGCCCGACTCTACCAAAAAAAGGATCATTGGCAATCTCCAGGGTGTGAGGAAGCGCAAGCTCGGCGGCCAGCACCGGTGCCCTTGCCATCCAGGTCTCGCGGAATTCCACGATCTCGTCAGGGACGCCGACTCGGACGAACTCGCGCATGCGGAAAGATTGCAGCCGGTCGAGGCTCAAGGAGGGTTCGTGTCTGAACACGTCAGCCTCAATGTCGAACGTCAGACCGCCGCGCGGCAGTGGCCCGCGCTGCGCCACAATCGGATACAGCGGATAACAAGCGGCCGGCGACAGCACCAAATCCGATGAGCTCAACAAGGCGGTCCAATTGCCGCCGCTTTCCGCGAGCTCGACGGCTGAACGAATAGAAGCCTCCGTGCCATGCAAGGCGCAAACGCAGCCGAGCAAATTAGGGAAGCTCTTAAGATAACCGGATTTCTCCAACTGCCCGCGGCTCATGACCGGCGGAAAGCGCATGACTTCGGCGTTGCGATCCCGCTGCCGGGTAATGTAGTGCTCGAGCCGCTCCAGGAGATCTACATAGATGGCCGTGCGGGCGTACACGCCGTCCACGCCCATGCGCTCGAAGAGCTTATCGGCAAGCGCGCTCAAGGGGTATGAAGAGGTGCTATCGGCCGGCACGGTCGGATCAGCCACTGATCGAGGTCGGCAGCGGCGTCATCAGCGATGTGGTGGCAAGGTTCGCCATTATGCGGTCGTTGTTAATCATGATGGGCGCCGAGAGCACATCGCGCAGCAGCCGCCCGATGGTGAATTCGCTGTCATTGCGGTATCCCGACAAGCCGCATGCCCGCAGCGATGCCAACACGGTGCTTACCGCGAGTTCGGATACCTGGACCTTGGTCAGGGTAATCATCGACTGAAATTCAAGAGAAGAAACCGCCTTCTCGTCGGCCATGACAGCTTCGTAGCCACGCAGGCTGGCTGCCAGGACGCCGCGAAGCGTGCGCAGCGTTGAGACGGCTTGGGTAAAATGCGCAGCGCCCGGCGGTAATTGGCCATTTGATTGGCGCACGACGTGGCGCACAAAGGCTTGCGCCTTTGCCGCGGCGGCCGCCGCGATGCCGGCCCAAACCGATCCCCACAGCAAGTGCGCAAAGGGCACCATGGTCTGCGCATGAATTCTCTCATACGGCTCAGGTAGGATCTGTCCTGCGGCGGCGCGCGCTCGCAGCGTGAAGCCTTCGCTGTGGGTGCCGCGCATGCCGAGGGTGTCCCAAACTTGCAACCGCTCCAGCGTGTAGTCGGCCTTCAGCAGAACCAACAGAATCTGATCGTTGCCTGCTGCATCCGCGGCGCGACGCGCGGTCGTCACGAGGCCGTCTGCTTCCACGGCATAAGAAATCACGGTGGCCTTGCGTTCCAGGGTGATCTGTTCGCCGTCGTGTTCCACCGCCGCTTCACTGGAGCGCACGTTACCACCGGCCTGGCCCTCGGTCGTCGAGGAGGCCAGCAGCAATTGTTCCGCCGCGATGCGGCGTAAAATGCGCTCAAGCGCGGGATTGTTCTTGCAGTGGCGCACGATGCAGGCCATCTTGATTTGATGCATGGCGTAGATCAATGCGGTGGAGGAGCAGGACTGGCCCAAGATGTAGCAAAGATCGGCGATCTCGGCGACCGTAGCGCTTTCTCCGCCCAACGCCTGCGGGACTTGGATGCCGAGCAGACGCTGTTTGCGAAGCTCCTGGAAAGCCTCGTTGGGGAATCGCGCTTCGGCATCGACTGCTGCCGCATTGGCGCGCGCGATGTCACCCGACGCGCGGCCGCGTGCGGTCAAGTCGCTTTGCCGCACGCTCGGAATGCGCGTACCGGGTAGCCGGTGAGTCTCTATGGCCATTCGATTGGTTACTAAATCTTACTACAACGCGGATTATGGGGGGGCGATCGCGCAGGAACAATCTGCTTTGAAATTATATCGTGACTTAGTGACGCGCGACTCAGTTTGCAAAGATATGTAAAAGCGTCCTGGTAATCAGTATCCTGCGCTACGGTTATTATCGGCCCTGTTTTTATGGAGTGGCATCGAGTGGATCTGCAGGAGAAGGAGTCAGTGAGCGGCAGGTTGGTCGCGCTCGTCAAGGCGGTGCTCGGCGCCGGCAGCGTGTTGCCACTGCCGTTCCCGTTGGACGCTCAGCTCAGCGATTTAGGCGTCAGCTCCCTGAAGATGGTGAATTTGATGCTCGCCGTGGAGGTCGAATTCGATATCGCCATTGCGCAGGTCGATATCACCCCGGAGAATTTCCACTCCTTGAGGTCGATCGAAGCCTTGGTTGAGCGCACCTTAACGCAACGCATCTAGAAGGCTCACTACCTCCCGTTGAGCGCCTCAACGAGCGCATTCACATCTTCCAGGGTTGTCTCACCATTGGTCGCGCAGATTCGCACCACATCGACCCCTTCAAAGGTTGTAGGAGCGACCCAGGCGCGACCGGAGGCGACCACTCGGCGCACCAGGGCCCGCACCTCTCCGAACTGCGGCGGCGGTATGGCATTGAGCACCGCGGCCGGGGAATCATTGGCAATGCTCCAACCCGTTGCGAGCAGAGCTTCCTTGGTGCGCTCGATGACCGCCACGCCGCGCTCCACGTGCGCCCCCAGGCCTTCCCATCCGGCGGCTGCCAGCGAGAGAAACAAGCGCAGTCCTACAAATCGCCGCGACCATTGCACGGTGTTCAAATAAGGGTCGAGACCGGAGACGCTCGAGGGCATGAACGTAGTCGAGGCATTAAACGCTTCCGATAACAGTTCTGCGCGGGTGGTGATGAAAATCGCGCATCCCATCGTTGTCGCGAACCATTTGTGCGCATCTATCGTGATCGAATCGGCGCGGTTGATGCCGTCAAGCGCGCCGCGCAATCGATCGGAGGCGAGCAGGGCGCCGCCCCAAGCCGCATCGACGTGCAGCCAGAGCTTGTGCTGTCGGGCGATATCGGCGCAGGCATGCAGCGGATCGATCATTCCTGCGCCTGTGGTTCCCGCCGTGGCGGCCACCATGACGGGTAAGGCTCCCGCCGCGCGGTCCTCGATAATGGCTCCAAGCAGAGCCTTGGGGTCCATACGACCGCAACCATCGGTATCGATCAGCCGCAATGCGTTGCGCCCGATGCCGGCTTGATGAGCGATCTTGAGCCACGCGATATGGCAATCGCGCGAGGTGTAGAACCTCACCGGCCCCGCGAAGGCGCGCGCGCCGTCGGCGGCGAATTTCGGATGAGCAGCGGTGAGTGCGCATAGGAGCGCGGTGTAATTTGCTTCCGACCCACCCGTGGCGAAGTGTCCCGTTGCTTCCTCCCCAAAAGATGCGCGGCGCGCAACCGCCTTGACCACGTGGGCTTCGAGCGCCACCGGTACGGGAGAGGATCCGGAACTGGCAAGCTGCGGATTGAAGGTCGCCGCAATCTGATCCGCGCACTGCGATGGGAAACTCGCGCCCGGATTAAAAAGTCCAAAATAGCGGGGATTCGTCATTTGCACGATGCCGCTCTCCATGCGCGCCATCGCCCAGCGCAACGCCTCTTCGAGCGGGCGCGGCTGACTAAAATCGAAAGCCTCAAGTTCGCTTCGAAATTTTTTGACATCGACGGTGGGCGCCACCGATCCTAATTGAATGCGCCGGCGGGCCGCTTCCAATTCGCCTGTCAGCCAGCTGCCGATGCGATTTCGTTCGGAGTCGTCGGGAAATAGCGCCGGGATCGGTTCCGGCAGTGATTCGGGGTTCACACGCGCGCGCCGAGTGCTTGGTCCAAATCGGCCAGGATGTCATCGATGTGCTCGATTCCGACACTCAATCGAATGCTGCCCGGGCCCACGCCTGCGGCCAGTTGTTCCTTCGAGCTCATTTGCCGATGCGTGGTCGATGCCGGATGGCATGCGAGGGATTTCGCATCGCCCAGATTCACCAGGCGCTTGAACAGTCGAAGCGCATCGTAGAAACGCATCGCGGCGGGTAGGCCGCCGCGTACTTCGAATGTCATGAGAGAGCATGCCTTGCCGCCAAGGTATTTTTGCACCAAGGGAAAGTAGGGGCTGTCGGCGAAGCCGGCGAAGTTCACCGATTCCACGCGCGCATCGGCGCGCAGGAACTGCGCGACCTTGAGCGCATTTTCTACATGGCGCTCCACCCGCAGGGCCACCGTCTCGATCCCCTGCAGCAGCAGGAACGCGTTCATCGGCGAGAGCACCGCGCCCACGGTGCGTTGGTACACGCTGCGGCAGCGTCCTATGAAAGCGGACGCGCCGTATTGCTCGGTATATACCAACCCATGATAAGACTCGTCGGGTTGAGTGAACATGGGATAGCGGCCCGCGTGGCTGGCCCAGGGGAATCGCCCGCAATCGATGATGATGCCGCCGAGCGTGGTGCCGTGTCCGCCCATGAACTTGGTCAAGGAATGAACGACGACATCGGCGCCGTAATCGATGGGCCTGACGAGCATGGGCGTGGCGACGGTATTGTCCACGATCAATGGCATGGAGTGTTTGTGCGCGAGGCGCGCGAGTTCCTCGAGATCGCAGACATTGCCGGCGGGATTACCGACGGTTTCGCAAAACAGCGCCCGGGTATTCTCATCGATCAACGCTTCGAGATCCGCCGCGCCGTCGGATTTCGCAAACCGAACCTGCATGCCCATCTTAGGCATCACATGGGCAAATAAGGTGTAAGTGGTCCCATACAGCTGCGGCACCGACACCAGATTGCGGCCCATTTCCAGCGCATTAATTGCGGCATAGAACAGCGCCGTTTGTCCCGAGCTCACGCTCAACGCCGCCACTCCTCCCTCCAGTTCGGCGACGCGCTCCTCCAGGACTTCTGTGGTCGGGTTGCTGATGCGCGTGTAGCGAAATCCCGGCACTTCCAAGTTGAACAACGCAGCACCGTGCTCGGCGCTATCGAATGAATATGCTGCCGTTTGGTAAATCGGCACGGCTACGGCTTTGGTCGTGGGATCGGAGTCGAAGCCTCCGTGAATTGCAATCGTTTCGCGCTTCATTCGTGCAGGTTGTGGCTTAAGTTATCGCCAGTGTATCTCGAACGATGCAGGTAGTCGTGGTATGGTTCGCAATTCCCTGGGTGATGTTTTAAATGACCATTCTTGCGAGGCAGCCGGGTTACGCCGACCAGAAGTACGCGCGCGACGCATGGCTTCGGGCGCTGCAAAAAACCGCGGGCATCTCCGAGCAAGCGATCACTCTGCCGCAGCTTATCGAGCGCTTAGGGCTGCAGTTCGGCGCCCGCCCGGCACTGGTCTCCGAGGAAGCGTCTTTGACCTACGCGCAACTGAGCGCTCGCTCTCATCAGTATGCTCGCTGGGGGATATCGGCTGGCCTTGCCAGCGGCGATGTGGTCGCGTTGCTGATGCACAATTGTGCGCAGTACCTGGCTGTATGGCTGGGGCTGTCGCGCATCGGGGTGACCGTGGCGCTGATTAATTCTCAGCTGGTCGGCGACATATTGGCGCACTCGGTCAACCTCACGCGCCCAAAGTATCTGATCGTGGGCGCGGATTTGGCGGCGCGAATCGAAGCGATCCGTCCACGTCTACCATCGCAACTCAACTACCGGGTGCTTGGCACAAGCCGCGCCGATCTCGTCCCTCTCGACCCCGAGCTTGCCGCGTTCCCCGCAGAGTTGCTGCCCGCCTCCGAGCGCGCAAATCCATCGCTCGATAGCACGGCGCTCTATATCTACACCTCCGGTACCACGGGATTGCCGAAGGCGGCGAAAGTCAGCCATTACCGGCTCATGCAGTGGAGCCACTGGTTCGCCGGCATGATGGATACGCAGCCGAGCGACCGCATGTTCAATTGCTTGCCGTTTTATCACAGCGTCGGCGGCGTGGTGGCGAACTTCGCCACACTGGTGAGCGGCGGAACGGTGGTCATCCGCTCGCGTTTTTCGGCGTCGGAGTTCTGGCGCGATGTGTGCGGGCAACGCTGTACGCTATTCCAATATATCGGCGAATTGTGCCGCTACTTGGTCAATACGCCTTACCAGCCCATTGAAACCGGACACGTTCTGCGTCTGGCCTGTGGCAATGGCTTGCGACCGGAGGTTTGGGAAAGGTTCAAGGAGCGCTTTAGAATCCCCCGCATTCTTGAATATTATGCCTCCACGGAAGGCAATTTTTCTCTCTACAACTGCGAGCAGCAACCCGGCGCCATTGGTCGAATACCCGCGTTTTTGTCGCACCGATTGCCGGTGGCGCTGGTGAGATTCGACGCCGAGCACTCGGAACCTTGGCGCAATGCCGAGGGCTTCTGCGAAGCGTGTGCCGTCAATGAAGTGGGCGAAGCCTTAGGTTTGATACCCCAGGATAAAGGAGGCGCCGGCCGCTTCGAGGGCTATGCGGATGAGGGCGATTCAACGCGCAAAGTGCTGCGCAACGTCTTTGATGGCGCAGATGCCTGGTATAGAACCGGCGACTTGATGCGCCGCGATGAGCACGGGTTTTATTATTTCGTCGATCGCGTCGGCGATACCTACCGCTGGAAAGGGGAGAACGTTTCGACGGCGGAAGTCTTGAGCGCGCTCACCTCCTGCCGAGGCGTGATCGATGGCGTGGTTTACGGTGTCGCGGTTCCGGGCAGCGACGGACGTGCGGGAACCGCGGCACTCGTGGTGGATCAGGCGTTTAATCTTGTGGTGTTTCGCGAAGAAACGGTATCGCGGCTGCCGGCTTACGCGCGGCCGGTTTTTTTAAGAATACTGTCGAGCCTCGATACCACAGGCACTTTCAAGCCGCGAAAGGCGGATTTCATTCAGCAGGGTTTCAGTCCGGATCGGATCAGCGATCCGATGTATTTCGACGATGCCCGAGTGCAGCGCTACGTGCCGCTCGACGGCGCCTTATTCGAGGCGATTTCGAACGGTGCACTGCGACTTTGATCGGGGCCGCTCCGAAGCGGTTAGAAAGTGGCCAAGCTCACGGTGTCGGTGACATCGTCAACGGTGAAGGCCACGGGGATGGCAATGACCGGCACGCGCGGCCGGCCCTCGAGCCACGTTTCGAACGACTCGAGAGACATGGGTTTTGCGTAAAAATATCCTTGGGCGATGTCGCAGCCGAATTGCGCCAGCCGCTTGCCGGCCGCGGCGGTCTCGATGCCTTCCGCCACGACCTTCAATCCGAGCCCATGGGCCATGTCGATGGCTGAACGCACCACGGTGGCAAACTCGGGATCCGATTCCAGATTCTGAATGAAACTGCGGTCTATTTTCATTTCGTGCACGGGCATGCGCGCCAGGTGACTCAACGAGGAGTAGCCAGTTCCGAAATCATCGATCGAAAGGCTCAAACCCAGCGCAGCGAGCGCCTCCAGCATATGCAACGCGCGGTTGGGGTCTTCGATGAAGCCGCTCTCGGTGAGCTCCAGCGTGAGCAGCGAGGGGGGCAGCTGGTTGCGGCTCAGCAGCGAGGCGACACGAGAATCAAAGCGCGAATCGCCGATGTCCTCGGCACTGATATTGACCGCCAAGTTCAGGGCCTTGCCATCGCGATGCCACTGTGCCGCTTGCGCCATGGCGTGATCCAAGGTCCATCTCGTCAACCAGCGTATGAATCCGGTTTGTTCGGCGAACGGGATGAAATCTGCCGGCCCTAACAGCCCCCGTTTGGGGTGTTGCCAGCGCAGCAGCACCTCGGCACCGGCGGTGCGGCCCGTACTCATTTCGATTTTTGGTTGGAAGAAAAGACGCAACTCATCGTGTTCAACGGCATGCCTGAGTTCGCCGAGCAATGACAGCTGATCGCGCGCGGCGGGCTTGAGCGCCTCAACATAGAGCGCCAGTGCGCGTTTTTCGCGGCGCGCGCTTGCCAATGCGAGGTCGGCGCAGCGCATGAGCTCATCTGCCGATGCCCCCGCCCCTGACAAGGCCAGCCCCAAGGTTGCGCTGATGTCGATAGGTTGGGCTTCAACCATCACCGGCTCGGCGAGTGCCAGCAACAGCGATGTGCCCCACGCATGCAGGCCGGCGCGGTCACCAAGCTCTGTGAACGCCGCGAATTGATCCGCGGCGAGACGTGCCACCGTCGAATTCAGAGAAGGGACTGCGGCGATGCGAGCCGCTATCTTGATGAGAACAGCATCGCCCACCGAATATCCCAAGTGCTCATTGATGCGGCGAAATCGATGTAAGTCGATCACGACGACGCCAATGGGGCAGCCAGGCCGCTCGGTGCGCAGCGCATCGCCGAGGGCGGCACCGAAGGCGGTCCGATTCATAAGCCCGGTGAGGTTGTCCTCGTAGGCCAGGCGCCGGATGGACTGATCGCGCGTTTGCACGGCGGTTTGCATCAGCTGCAAGCCCTTCGCGAGCACGCCGAGTTCATCGCCCCGCCTGACGTGCGTTTCTACATCGTAGGTGCCGGCGCGCATCTGGTCGACCGCCTCGGTGAGATCCTGCAAGGGGCGCGTGATGTTGCGGGCCAACCAGAAGGCGGCCAGAGCAAAGGCAAATAGGCTCACCGTGCCGATAACGAATAGCACTTTGGTGAGTCGCTCGAACGGCGCGCGCGCATCGGCCAAGGAGCGCGATAGCACGGCGACGATCTCGGTATCGCCCACCTTGGAGATTTCGATGCGCCGCGTAACCACATCGGTGGTTGGCAGGCTACCTTCGGGAAATGTATTGATCACGTTGCTTGAGCGGCCGCCCGACTTGACGGATAGCGTCACCGCAAGGCCGGTAATATCAGCCAGCTCGCGAGCCGCCTTGTCATCGAGCTCGAATCCCATGGCGATCCACGCCACCGGCAACGGGCTGCGCACCGCCACGGTCACGAGTTGATAGATGCGCCCCTTGTCCACAATCAGGGTGGCGGCACTGTCCGCTGCATTGTCTTGCAGGGACATGATGGGGAAGGGTGCGCCGGCGGTGAGACGGGTGCCTGATGCGGCGATGACTTTGCCGCTGAGGGAGGTGAGCACCACCATCGCAGCCCCGATGCGCCCACCGCTATTCTCCAGCGCTGAGGCCAGCGTATCGGTGTCGCGCGCCGCCACTGCTTCGCGGAATCCGTAGTCCGCGGCGACCGCTTGCGCAGCTTGAGTAAGCTGGCGGCGATTGTTTTCCAGCAGACGCGAGAACACCATTGATCCTACGTCCAGTTGCCGCTGCACTTCGCGCCCGGCGCTGTCGCGATTGGTAGCCAGCACGGCCCCCAACGCAGCCGCGAGCACCGCGGCCAGTAACAGCAGAAAAGTAACGGCAATCCGGGTTCGAAGCGCCAACGCTTTTGGCTCCCATGCTGGCTGAAGGCTAAAAGGCCATTAGGTTAAACGCGCAGGGCGTCGCAGGCTGTGCGTTTGAACACAATTGCTCCGGCGGAGGGTAACGGCCTGCGTGACCTGAGTCTCACATCGCTTACACTGCGCATCATGCCCATCGTTCGACTCGATAAAGTCTCCTTAAGCTTCGGTCTCAAGCCGTTGCTCGACAACGTCAGCCTGCAATTGCGCAGGGGCGAGCGCATTTGCCTGCTAGGACGCAACGGCGAGGGCAAGTCCTCGCTGCTGCAATTGATTACAGGAAAGCTGCTGCCCGATAGCGGGGAGGTATGGGTTCGGCCCGGCGCCCGAACAGCGACGCTGGCGCAGGAGGTCTCCGACGGCAGCGAGGCGCGGGTGCGCGAGGTCGTCTCGGGCGGTGTCGATTTGAAATCGCCGGATGATGAGTGGCAGGCCGATTTGCAGATCGATCAAGTCATCTCCCGCTTAGGATTGACCGCAGATGCTGCGATGAGCGCCTTGTCGGGTGGTTGGCGAAGGAGGGTGATGCTCGGCCGCGCGCTGGTGGCCGCGCCCGATGTTTTGTTATTGGATGAGCCCACGAATCATCTGGATATCGAGGCCATCACGTGGCTAGAGAACATGATGTTGGAATTTGCCGGAGCGTTGTTCTTCATCAGCCACGACCGTGCATTTGTCCGTCGCCTGGCGACCAAAATAATGGAACTGGACCGAGGTCAGCTGCGCGTCTGGCCCGGCACGTACGATGACTACGTGGTGCAGAAGCGGGCGGCGCTCGAGGTGGAGGCCAAGCACGCGGCCTTGTTCGACAAGAAGTTGGCGCAGGAGGAGGTATGGATCCGCCGAGGTGTGGAAGCACGGCGCACTCGCAACGAGGGCAGGGTGCGGGCTCTGGAGCAATTGCGGATACAACGCCGCGATCGGCGCGACCGGATCGGCTCGGTGGAGCTTCGCGCGCAAGATGCCTCGCCCTCCGGCAAACTCGTGTTCGAGGCGCAACACGTGACGCACGCTTTCGGCGGCGCGCCGGTTATTCTGGATTTCTCGGCGCGCATCCAGCGCGGCGACCGCATCGGCATCATCGGGCCGAATGGCTGCGGAAAAACCACCCTCATCAAACTGCTGGTGGGGGAGCTTGAGCCTGACTCGGGGTTGATCAAGCGCGGCACCAATCTCTTGCCTGCCTATTTCGATCAGCAGCGCGAGCAGTTGGACCTTGGCGCATCGATCATGGACAACGTCACCGGCGGCAGCGGCGACACGGTGACCATCGACGGCCAACCCCGGCACGTATCAGGCTACCTTCGCGACTTTCTGTTTCCACCTGAAAGATTGAATGCCCCCGTGAGTATGCTGTCGGGCGGTGAGCGCAATCGGCTGCTGTTGGCGCGCCTGTTCGCTCGGCCCAGCAATCTGTTGATCATGGATGAACCCACTAACGATCTTGACGCGGAAACACTCGAGCTGCTCGAGGAAATGGTGGCCGAATACGCGGGCACACTGCTGCTCGTCAGCCACGACCGGGCGTTTCTCGATAATGTCGTGACGAGCACGCTGGTGTTCGAAGGACAGGGCCAAGTGAACGAGTATGTGGGTGGCTATTCCGATTGGCTTCGCCAGCGCAAGACACCCGCCCCCGCGGTTGCGGCCGCATCGAGCGGCGCATCCGCCACGATGAACAATGTTGCGCGGGCGGTAAAGACGCGCCGCCTCTCGTACAACGAGCAGCGTGAGCTCAAGCAGTTTCCCGAGAAAATCCAGCGCCTGGAGGCTGAGCAAGCGCAGCTGACTGCGTTGATCAGCGACCCTGCGCTCTTCCAACGCGACAAAGAGCAGAGCACGCGCACTCTTGCGCGGCTGCAATCCATCGGTGTGGAACTGGAGGCGGCCTACGCGCGTTGGGACGCGCTCGAGAACCTGAGCCCGGCTGCGGGACGCCTCTAGCGGCGCGGACGGCCTCGGCCGAGCAAATCACTAGGATTAGGCAATCCCGCCCCTGCGCCATCCGGGATCACTAACGAGGAGGCTTGTTCGCGCCGCATTTCTTGGAGCTCCCGCATGGTTTGACGTACGGCTTCCTCAGCCGCTGCACCGAATTTTTCAATGGCCGCGCTCAAGGTT
The DNA here is from genome assembly GCA_025355165.1 of Gammaproteobacteria bacterium. Classification (GTDB taxonomy): domain Bacteria; phylum Pseudomonadota; class Gammaproteobacteria; order Steroidobacterales; family Steroidobacteraceae; genus Bog-1198. The sequence goes on from JANYAD010000115.1 coordinate 13,395, forward strand.
AAACCTTCGAGTTCGAAACTGATCGGTACGGCGCCCATGGGCGTCATGACTTGCGCTTGACCCACGAAGACCACCGGCCGGCTCTCGTCGGGCATCCCGTCCGCCGTCACCGGGTTCAGGCGACGGATCGTGCCGACCTTGCGATCGGTAAAAGTTTCCTCCCGGTAGACCTGCGCCGCGTCCATGGCGGCTTGCCGGCCCTCATTGGCAGAACTCATGTACATACCCCTTTCAACGGATTCGAAAAAGCCAACCCTAGCAGTTTTCAGCCTCGCCTTGGAGGCTGATACGATAGATGGCTTGGCACACCCGACCACAGCACCCAAGCTCCCCATTTGGCAGACCCTTCTCGGCGTCGCGCTCTTTGGAGCTGCGCTGTTTGTCCTACATCACCTGCTGGGTCAATACCACTGGAAGGACATTTTGTTACGCGTGCGGTCGATTTCGAATGCAAAGCTGTTGCGCGCGGCATTTTTTACCTGCGCAGGCTATGGGTGCCTGACTTTGTACGATTTACTCGCCGTACGATTCGCCGGCGCTAAAATTCCTTACCACCGCGTAGCGCTCATCTCATTCATGGGATACGCCATTGGGCACAACGTCGGCCTGAACTCCATCAGCGGCGGGGCAGTCCGCTACCGCGCCTATACGGCGCTCGGATTAAGCGCCAAACAGATTGCGACCATCATTGCATTCGGCACCCTGACCTTTTTCCTCGGTGCGAGCGTGCTGCTCGGATTGTCGCTGCTCTCGAATGCCCGCATGTCGGGGTCCATATTGCACGTGCATCCATGGCTGGCCACGGCCGCCGGCGTGGTGCTGCTCGCTGTCGCCGCCTCATACCTTGGGCTTGTTTGCACGCGTCACGGACCGTTGCGCTTTCGCAGCGTGGTCATTCCGGTGCCAAGTCCGCCGGTTGCCTTTGCGCAGATCGGCATCAGCTGCTTGGACATGCTGTGCGCCACCAGCGTCTTGTACGTGCTGCTGCCGCGCGAAGCCTCGATCAGCTTCGGCGCGTTCGCGGGCGTCTATCTCATTGCCCTTGCTGCCGGCGCCATCAGCAATGTTCCCGGCGGCATCGGCGTGTTCGAGTTCGTCTTGTTGCTGCTGCTGCCCTCGGTCCCCAAAGACCGGTTGCTGGGCGCACTGGTGGCTTATCGCGCCATTTATTACTTCGCTCCGTTTGCCCTAGCGCTGGTCCTGCTGGGGGCGCACGAGGTTTGGATGCACCGTGCCCCGGTGGTGCGTGTGGCGCGCGTGGTGCGGACCTTCTTAATCGCAGTGACGCCGCAGACCATTGCGGTCGCGGTGTTTCTGGCCGGGGCGGTGCTGCTGTTTTCAGGAGCGACGCCCGCTCTCGGCAGCCGTTTGGCGCTGCTGCGGGATTTTGTGCCCCTGCCGGTTCTGGAGTTCTCACATCTGCTCGGCAGCGTCGTGGGAGTGGGCTTGCTCATCATTGCGCATGGGCTGTACCGTCGTTTGCACACGGCGTGGTGGATTACGATCTGGCTGCTCTGTGCGGGAATCCTGCTGTCTCTGCTCAAGGGTTTTGATTACGAAGAGGCAACCGTGCTCGGGGCCGTGGTCGTCCTGCTCTTCATGGCACGCGCGCGATTCCGGCGCCGCGCCTCCCTGATCGAGCAGCATTACTCGAGCGCTTGGATCGTGGCCTTCTTTTTGGTCTTCTTGACGGCCGCGTGGCTGGTGGTGTTCGCCTACCGGCATCTGCCTTACGGCAACGAATTGTGGTGGCAATTTGCGTTTCATGCCTCGGCGCCGCGCAGCCTGCGCGCCTCGTTGCTCGCCGTGATGATTGCCGCCGCCTACGGCCTTTGGCGCGTGCTGCGACCTGCGCCGCCGCGCTTTTCGGCCCCGATGGAGACCGATCTGGAATGCGTCGCGAAGCTCATCGAGAAGAGCGAGGACACGACCGGCAATCTTGCGCTGCTGGCGGATAAAAATCTGCTGTTCAATAAGGATCGCACGGCCTGCATCATGTTCAAGTCCTCCGGCAGCAGTTGGGTGGCCATGGGCGATCCGATCGGCCCGGTTGAACTCGGAGATGAACTCGCCTGGGAGTTTCTGGAGGACTGTGACGCCATGGCAGTCTCTCCGGTGTTCTACCAGGTCACCCCCGAGCGTCTGCCGCTATACGTCGATTTGGGTTTGACGTTGAGCAAGCTCGGCGAGGAGGCTCGCGTTGCGCTCCAAAGCTTCTCCTTGGAGGGCCCTGCCCGGGCGGACCTGCGTCAGGGGCATCGGCGAGCCATCCGCGACGGTTCGATTTTCGAATTGGTGGCGCGCGGCGACGTGCCGGCGATCTTGCCCGAATTGCGTGCGGTCTCGGAGGCTTGGCTCGAGGAGAAGAAGACCGCCGAAAAGCGTTTTTCGTTGGGCTTTTTTGACGAGCGCTACATAGCGTTTTTTGATGTGGGCGTGGTGCGTCACCAGGGCAAGATCTGTGCCTTCGCCAACCTCTGGCGCGGCGGTGCTACGGAGTTATCGGTGGATTTGATGCGCTACAACGAGGCGGCGCCGAAAGGCGTCGTGGATTTCATGCTGATTGAATGCATGCTGTGGGGCAGGGCGCAAGGCTATAGGTGGTTTAATTTAGGGATGGCGCCGCTCTCCGGTCTCGAAGAACATGCGCTCGCTCCTGCGTGGCATAAGCTCGGACGTATGGTGCAGCGCTATGGTGAGGTTTTTTACAACTTCGAGGGTTTGCGCAGGTTCAAGGAGAAATTTGATCCGGTGTGGCGGCCTCGCTATCTTGCCGCGCCGGACGGACTGGCCATGGCGGGGGCCGTGCTGGACGTGACGGCGCTGATATCAGGCGGCGTGCGCAAGGTGCTGCGCAAGTGAAACCGCTGTGCGCTCTTATCGCGGCGCTCTGCTGGTGCCCGATTTCCTCAAGCTACGGCGGCCCCTCGACAACCCTGACCTATGGCCCATTCGGCGATGTCAGCCTCTATCGGGGCGCCGGCAGGCCGCGCGATGTGGTGCTGTTCTTATCCGGCGACGGCGGATGGAATCTCGGCGTGATCCCCATGGCGCAGCGGCTGGCCGACAAGGGCGCGATCGTGGCCGGTATCGATGTACGCCACTACCTCCAGCAGCTGGAAAGCTCCGCAGATGATTGCGTTTCGCCCGCCGCGGACTTCGACAACTTGAGCCGCTATTTGCAAGCGAAGCTTGGCCTCAAGTCATACCTTAAGCCGACCCTGGCGGGATACTCGTCCGGGGCCACCCTGGTGTATGCGACGCTGGTCGAGGCACCGGTCGGGATGTTCAAGGGTGCCTTGAGCATGGGCTTCTCTCCGGATCTAGACCTTAAAAAACCACTATGCAAGGGGTCGGGCATCGAGGCGACTGCGCGTCGCTCCGCGAGCGGTGTGCTCGAGGGGGTGGACTTCTTGCCCTCGCAAATGCTGTCGGGCAAGTGGATATCGCTGCAAGGAGAACTTGATCAAGTCTGTCCGGCGGCAGCGACTCAGAAGTTCATAGCGTCGGTTCCCGGCGCCGAAATCGTCCTGCTGCCGAAAGTGGGCCACGGGTTTTCGGTGGAAAAAAACTGGTTGCCGCAGTATGAAGCGGCTTTCGATCGCATAACCCGGCTGCCCACCCTCTGAGGAACCTGAAAGGGACCTTACGCGAACTGCGTTTCGATTTTTTGCGCGACCTCGCGCATTTTCGGCAAGAATTGCTCCATGGCGGTTCGCAGCGGCACCGCGGTGGCTGCATAACGAACCGTGACGGTGGCGAGAATCGTATTCTTTGCGCGGACCGGGATCGCCAAGCTGGTTTCTTCGGATACTCGGCGGGCCCGTTGCGCCATGCCGAATCCCTGGGCCCGAGTTTCGCTGAGCAGCCTGTCGACCTCGGTCCGGTTGCGCGCGACGCGATCTTCCGGCAGCGATGAGCGTGCCAGCAGTTCCAGCAAGGCGTCGCGCTGGGGCGCCGGGCAAAATGCGAGGTAAGCGCGCCCGGCCGCAGAGCCGAGCATCGGCACGCGCACGCCGGCGCTGTACTGCTCCAAGGCCAGGGGACTCTCCCGATCGGTGGTTTCGCGGATCATCATGCTCGACCCCGAGGGCATCGCGACCGCGACGGGCCAGACGATTTGAGCGCCAAGAGCCGCGAGCAGCGGCTTAGCAAAATGCGCAACCAGCGCCTCATCGTCGAACCCCGCCGACAGCTTGCGTACCAAGAGGGTAGGCCGGTAGCAGTCATCGTGTGCATCACGCTCAAGGTAACCGGCAAGGCGCAGCGTTTCCAAAATGCGATACGTGGTGGTGCGCGGAAGGCTCGCGGCCGCGGCGAGCGTATTGATGGCCGCGCGCTCGAGGCGATTCACTTCAACTAATACCTTAAGGCCGCGAATCAATGCGCGAATGGGTCGGGTCGAATCCCCAGCGCTTTCTTCGAGGAATTCCAGCTGTGCTGCAGGATTCAAGGCAACTTGTGCGTGCATAGTCCCTCTAAACTTTCGGCTTCTTGAGTGTCGCCAGCGCCGTCAGCGCCGCCAGACGGGCCCTGTCATGCTCGATCAGCCGCTGTGGATACGTGATTCCCAATTGCACATCGGAATCGCTCAAAACGCCGGCGGGCGCGTCCCACGGGCGATGAATCCATTCCCTCGGCAATCGCCCGAGTTCGGGTACCCACTCTCGTACATAAGTACCGTTCGGATCGAATCTGGTTGCTTGGGTCACCGGATTGAAGATCCGAAAGTACGGGGAGGCATCAGCGCCGCATCCTGCCACCCACTGCCAACCCAGGGTGTTGTTGGCCAGATCTGCATCGACCAAGGTGTCCCAAAACCACTTCGCGCCTTGCGTCCAGGGGAGCAGCAGGTCTTTGACCAGAAACGAAGCGGCAATCATGCGCACGCGGTTGTGCATCCATCCGGTTTGCCACAGTTGGCGCATGCCGGCATCTACGATTGGATACCCCGTTGTGCCGCGTTGCCATGCGCTCAAACCTTTAGGATCGCTATTCCAGGGGAAGTCCGCAAAACGGGAATTCAGCGGCTGATTCGGTAGATGAGGAAAATGGTAGAGCAAATGGTAGGCGAACTCTCGCCAGCCGAGCTCGGTCAGGAAACGCGATTCGCGCCATGTCGAGTGCTGGCCGCGGGCCAGGGCGAAGCGGCGTACCGCGTCCCATACCTGGCGCGGGCTGATCTCGCCGAAATGAAGGTGAGGCGAGAGCCGGGAGGTGCCGGCGGTATCAGGACGGTCTCGAGCATCTGCGTATTCGTCAAAGGCCTGCGTCATGAACCGCTCGAGCGAGGCCTCGGCCGAGGCGCTCCCCGGGGCCCACGCAGCGCCAATGCCACCGGCCCAATTGATACGTGGCAAGAGATCAAGCCCCTCCAGGGGCAACGATTCTGGCCATGCTTTCGGCGCCGGCATTTGCCGAGGGCAGGCCAAAGGCGGCAGCGGATCGGGAAGCGACAAACAGTGGCGCCAGAATGGGGTGAATACCTGGAAGGCAGCGCCCGCCTTGGTGCTGACCAGCCAGGGCTCTCGCAGCAGCGCGCCATTGAAACTGTGCGCCTCTAGGGAGGCCAGCTGCACTTCGGCCTTGACTCGACGGTCGCGCGTCACGACGCTCGGCTCGTAGCGCCGATTCCACAGCACGCGCGTCGCGTTGCACTCGCGCGCGAGCTGCAGCAGTTCCTGACACGAGTCCGGGCCTCTGCGCAAAATGAGGCGCGAACCTAACCGGCGCAGATCCGCATCGAGCCGGGACAGGCTGCCGTGCAGCCACCACCGCGACGCTGCCCCCGGGGCCCAGTCGCCTTCTTCCTCCGGCGAGAAAATGTAGACCGGCACAATGGGTGCGCCAATCTCAATTGCCGCCGCCAGTGCCTCATTGTCAGCGACCCGAAGATCCTGCCTAAACCACAGTAATGTGCTCATAGTGGCAGGGTACCCCAGGGAGGGGCGCATTCAGCTACAATCCGCGGCCAATTTACCGGACAGCAGGTCAGATTTTCATGTCGGAACAGTACGTTGAGACGGTCATTGTTGGCGCCGGTCCCGTCGGCCTCTTTCAGATCTTCGAATTGGGGCTGCTCGGAATCAGCGCGCACATCATCGACTCACTCGGGCAAGCCGGGGGTCAATGCACCGAGCTGTACCCCGACAAACCGATTTACGACATCCCTGCACTGCCCATCTGCGGCGCGCAGGAACTCATCGATCGGTTGCTCGAGCAGGTCAAACCATTCAACGCAACGTTCCATCTGGGCCAGGAAGTCACCGAATTGCGTGTATTGGAAAACGGTAAGTTTCATGTGGCCACCTCCACGGGCACTCGCCTGACTGCCGGTGCGGTGGTCATTGCCGGGGGTGTCGGCGCCTTTCAGGCGCGGCGTTTGGGCATCCCCGGCGCGGAAGCGTTCGAAGGGAGGGCCATACATTATCGGGTCAAGTCAGCCGGTGATTTTTTCAACCAGAACCTGGTGATTTGCGGCGGCGGCGATTCGGCTTTGGATTGGACCGTGGCGTTGTGCGAAAAGGCGCGCTCGCTGACCCTGGTGCATCGACGAGCGGAGTTCCGCGCGGCTCCGGCCACGGTGGCGCGCATGCGCGACTTGGTCGCGGCAGGAAAAATGCAGTTCGTGCAAGGCAACGCCGTTGCCCTGCACAACGAGAACGACAGGCTAACGGGGCTCGACGTTCAAACCGCAGAGGGCCAAACCCGTACCATCGCGGTGGACCATGTGTTTGCCTTCTTCGGGTTGCACCCGAAATTAGGACCCATCGCCGAATGGGGCCTGGAACTGGATAAAAAAGCGCTCAAGGTGGATACGGAGAAATTTCAGACCAGCGTGCCGGGGATTTTTGCCGTCGGCGACATCAATACTTATCCGGGCAAGAAAAAGCTCATTTTGAGCGGCTTTCACGAGGCGGCGCTCGCCGCCTTCGCCATCCAGCATCATTTGTTTCCCGAGAAGCGGCAATTCTTGCAATACACCACCACCAGTCCGATCATGCAGAAGCGATTGGGCGTCGCCGGCGCCGCATAAGAGCTGATTCTAGCCCATGCATCAGTTACTCGAAGACCTCATCAAGGTCATGACCCTCGAGCGCCTCGAGATCAATCTATTCCGCGGCGAGAGCCGCGATATCGGCAGTCCGCAAGTGTTTGGCGGACAGGTCCTGGGCCAGGCACTGGTTGCCGCGACCGCCACGGTGGAAAATAGAGCGGTGCATTCATTGCATGCTTATTTCTTGCGCCGCGGCGATTTCAATTCGCCCATCGTCTACGAGGTCGATCGGGCTTGGGATGGCAAGCATTTCGCGATGCGCCGTGTCATCGCCATCCAGCATGGCCAGCAGATTTTCAATATGTCTGCATCCTTTCAAATGCCCGAGGTCGGAGTGGACCATCAGTTCCCCATGCCTGATGTGCCGCTGCCGGAATCTCTGCCCGACTTACAGCAATACCGGGCCTCCCTGACGGGCTTGCCGCCCGCGATGCTCAAAATGCTGGATCAAAAGCGGCCGTTTGAGTTCCGGCCTACCGAGATGCCTAATTTCGCGCGCGCCGAGAAAAGACCGCCGTTCAAGTACGTCTGGATTCGGGCGGTGGATAAGCTTCCCGATGACGAGGCGCTGCACAGGTGCCTGATGGCCTATGCCTCGGACTTTCAGTTGCTCGATACCGCGCTCAAACCCCATGGTTTGTCTTGGGCAAGAGATAAAATGGTGATTGCCAGCATCGATCATGCAATGTGGTTTCATCGCAGTGTTCGCGTCGATGACTGGCTGCTGTATGCTATGGACAGTCCGAGCGCATCCGGCGCCAGAGGCTTCACCCGCGGCAACGTGTTCGCGCGCGATGGCCGCTTGGTTGCCAGCGTGTCGCAGGAAGGGTTGATCCGGGTTACGTCATAGGGTCTTCGTGCTCAAAGCCATCATCATCTTGGTTGTCATCATCGCGATTTTGGTGGGCGGGATGCTGACCCTGCGCAGCAGCCGCCAGACCGGCATGCCGAGCGCGGATGTGTTGAAGCGCGCCACGAAGAGGGCCGACAGCCAAGCCGCGAAGGACGAAGCCGAGCGTTAGCGGCGGCCGGCCTTAAGTTTCCGCCTTCAAGCTCTCCCACACCTCGCGCGGCAGCGTGAACAGGTGGCAGTCCCACCAGCGATTTTTGGCGCGGCGGTGCTTGCGGTAAACGGCTTCCCAGCGCATGCCGATTTTCTCCAGCACTCGGATAGACGCGCTGTTATTGACATCCACGGTGGAGATCACGCGCTCGGCGCGCAGATCAAAAAACGCAGCGTCAACCAACGCCAGAGCAATCTCCGTGGCGTATCCTTTGCCCCACTGTTGGGCGCCCAGCATATAGCCTAAATCCACGACCTTGGCCTCGATCAGAGACAAATCGCATGCGCCGATCAGCCGGGTCGTGGCTATTTCCTCCACCGCGAGTTCGAATCGCGTGCGCGGCTGCTCGCGTTGGGACTGCAGCAGTTCCTCGAGATATTCCGCGCAGCTGTCTTCATCGCGCGGACCGAAGAAAAGATAACGCGTGACCCGCGGATCGGACGAGTAGGCATGGATGGCTTTTAGGTCGGAGGAAACAAACTCGCGCAGATTCAAACGCGCGGTGCGGATCGGCACGGTCAATTTGCGCACAACACCTTACCCGGGTTGAGGATTCCTTTTGGATCAAGCGCACGCTTCAGTGCGTGCATGACGCTTAATTCAACAGGATCTGCCCGGCGCGCGAACTCCTCGGCTTTGAGCCGACCTATGCCGTGCTCGGCACTGATGCTGCCGTTCAAGGATTCGACCAGATCGAACATGGCATGCTCGAGCGGGTGTGTTCGGCTGACAAAGAGAGGTAGATCGGCCCCCGGTTTCTGGCTCAAATTGAAATGCAGGTTGCCATCGCCCGCATGCCCATAGGAGACGACCTCCCCCTCAGGCGCGAGGGCGTTCGCCAGCGCGGTGCCCTTCTCAATGAGCGTGGGGATCGCGGATACCGGCACCGACACATCGTGCTTGATGCTTGCGCCGTGGCGGCGCTGCGCCTCAGGTACCGATTCACGCAGTTTCCACATGGCCTGAGCCTGAGCGATGGAGGTGGCCAGCATGGCGTCTTTGACGGTGCCGGCAGCCGCCGCATCTTCGAGTTCCGAGGTCAAAAGGCCGGTGAGGTTTTGGTGCGGATTCGCCGCGCCCAACTCGATCAGCAGATACCAGGGCGAATCGAACTGCAGCGGATTGGCGACTCCCGGCACGTGCTTCACCGTCATTTGCACGGCGATTCTCGGCATCAATTCAAATGTGCTGATCTGTTCCCCGGCGGCGCTGCGCAGCCGGTTGAGCAGTTCAAGTGCATGAGTCGGTGAGTCGACTCCCACCAGCGCGGTTGCGGTGTCGGCGGCCAAGGAAAATAGCTTCAGGGACGCGGCTGTGATCAATCCTAAAGTGCCTTCCGCGCCAAGGAAGAGCGATTTCACATCGTAGCCGGTGTTGTCTTTACGCAAGCTCTTGAGCGCCGAGAGCACCCGCCCGTCGGCCAGCACCACTTCCAGTCCCAGCACCAGGTCGCGCATCATTCCGTAGCGAAGAACCGCCGTGCCGCCGGCGTTGGTCGACAAATTGCCGCCGATTTGTGCGGTACCCTGCGAACCCAAGCTCAAGGGGAAAAAGCGATTCGCCTCGCGCGCGGCGGTTTGAGCACCGGCCAAGGTGCAGCCCACTTCAACGACCATCGAATAATTGTCCGCATCGACCTGCCTGACGCGATTCAAGCGCTGCATCGCCACGACGATCTGCGAGCCGCTTTCATCCGGTGTCGCCGCACCGCAATAGCCGGTGTTGCCGCCCTGGGGCACCACGGCGACCTCTTGCTGGTTGCAGATGGCGAGAATCTTCGCGACTTCATCCACGCTGCGGGGCCTCAGCACCAGAGGGGTGGCGCCGTGATACAGATGCCGAAAGTCGGTGAGATAGGGGGCGAGTTCCTCTGGCGCGTCCAGCCACCCGCTCGGGCCCACCACGGCCTTGAGTTGTGTGAGTGTGGCCGGGCTAGGCGGTCGGGGCATGGACGGTGCTGATGGCGGCGCGTCGCGAGCGTGGTTTGGTCAAGAGCATCTGAACATCACCCAATTGGCGTTCCTCGAAGCCTCCTTCGCAGTAGCACAGATAATACTCCCACATGCGCAGGAACGTTTCAGGATAGCCCAATGCCCGCACCTCGTCCTGACGTGCGAGCAGCCGTTGGCGCCAAAGCCGCAAGGTATGCGCATAGTGGGGGCCGATGTCTTCCATGTGAAACAGCTTCAGGTCCGTGCTGCGCGCCATCGAATTGATCAACGCTTGCGCCGAGGGAATGAAGCTGCCCGGGAAAATGAAGCGTTTGATGAAGTCCACCGAGCGCTTGGCCTGTTCGTAGAACTGATCGCGAATGGTGATGGCTTGCAGCAGCATGGCGCCGTGCGGGCGAAGCAACGCGCTGCAGCGCCGAAAATAAGTGTCCAGATACTGATGACCCACCGCTTCGATCATTTCTATCGACACGAGCGCATCGAATTCTCCGCGCAGATCCCGATAGTCCTCGAGCAGTAGAGTCACCTGATTCTGCAGGCCCGCGCGCGCCACCCGCTCCTTGGCGAACTCGTATTGCTCGCGCGAGATAGTGGTGGAGGTGACCCGGCAGCCGTAGTGGCGGGCGGCATGGATGGCGAGGGCCCCCCAGCCGGTGCCGATTTCCAGCAGGTGTTGACCGGGTCCCAACTGCAGCTTGCTGCAGGCAGCGTCGAACTTGGCGATCGATGCATCGAAAAGCGACGCGCCGGGCGACTCGAAAATCCCGCAGGAGTAGGCCATGGTTTCATCCAGGAACAGCTCGAAAAATGAGTTGCCCAAATCGTAATGAGCTGCAATGTTGCGGCGGCTGCCTTGCGCGGTATTTCGATTGAGCCAATGCGCCGCCTTGAACAGCGGCTCGCTCAAACGCGACCATCCCGAATCCACCTGATTCATCAGTTCACGATTCACGACCATGAGACGTACTAGCGCCGGGAGATCGTCGCAGTCCCAGTAGCCATTCATGTACGCTTCTCCCGCACCGGTGGTACCGCCGAAGACGGCATCGGCATAGAAGCGCGGATTTCGCACCCGCAGGGTGACCTCGAAGGGCCCGCTTTGCGTCACGCTGCCGAAGGATTGATTGAGCTGCGAGTCCACCAACCGCAGTCGGCCGTGCTGTATTTTTTTCAGCTGCGAAATGAGCAGGCTCTTTGCGATCTGCTCGATGGCGCCCGGCGCGATGGCCGGCAGCGGCGCAACAGGCGCCCGCAACGTGAGAGAAGACAGCGGAAGCTCAGTATCGTTGTTCATGGGGGTTCCTGAAAACTGGAGTGCGTTTTAAAAAGAGCTTGAGGGCCTGCCAATAGATTCCGACCAGCACGCGTAACGTCATCAACGGATACCAGGCCAACACCCAGAGCAGCGAGGCGCGTTTCAGCGGGGAAGCGTTTAAGCGCAGCGTTGCATTGAAAATCCGCGTGCCATCGAGAGTGTTTTCCATATCCACGACCAGGCGCTGCGAGGGGTGGCTGAAGCACCAGCGGTAGCGCATGTCCATCGGCATGAAGGGCGAGACGTGAAAATCCTTGTCGAATTCGAAGCTCTTGGACCGGGGGGTGCCCGGCGCGACGGGCAGCACGTACTGGTGCCGTTCGCCCCAGGGGGTGTTGGTGATCTCCGCCACTATGGTTTCAAGTTCGACGCCGGCCGCCTCGAAGCAATAATAAAAGCTGACGGGATTCATGCAATACCCGAAGTAACGTAGATGCGTGAGCAGCCGAATTGGACCGCTAGGGGGCTTGCCGGTCCTCTCGGTCACCAACTTTCGCACCGCTTCATCCAGCGGCACATCAGCGGGTCCCAAATAATCGCTGCGCTTGAACCAGGCAGGCGCGGGACGTTGGGCGGACCAGAACGGCGTGCCGTCGAAAACGGTCGGCAGCTCCGCGAGGTCCAGATACAGCATGAACAGGCGATAGCGAAAGCGGTTCTCCGTCGGCGCGATGCGCCGATGCTCAACCCACCCTTTGTAGATACGGCTGTGCATGTCGTCGCCGGAATTCTCGCACGGCGCACAGCGCGCTGTTCACGCCATCCTCGTGAAAGCCATAGCCCCAATAGGCGCCGCAGTAGTAGGTGCCGCGCACGCCGTTGATTTCGGGAAGGCGCTTTTGCGCGGCCACGGCCGCCACCGTATACACCGGGTGATGGTAGACGTAGCGGCCGATCACCTTGGCCGGGTCCACCGCCTCGGTGCGATTCAAGGTGAGTAGAAACTGCTCCTTTGCCTCGAGCGACTGCAGCGTGTTCATATTATAAGTGACGGCGACGCGATCGTTTGGCTCGAGGGGTAGATGGTAGTTCCATGCAGCCCAGGCCAGGGGCCGGCGCGGCATGAGCCGCGTGTCGGTATGCAGCAGCGCCTCGTTCTCCTGGTAGGGAATGGCGCCAAGGATCCCGCGCTCTGCCGGCGAGGGGTCCGACAATAATCGCAGCGCCTGATCGCTGTGGCAGGCGAGGAATACCCGGTCGAAATGTTCCACCGCGCCGTTCTTCAAACGCAGCGAGACGCGATTGGGCGTGCGCAAAAGGGAGGCCACCGGCGTATTGAGCCGGATGCGCGCCGAGTACCCGGCCGTGAGGCGCTTGGTGTACTCGCGCGAGCCGCCTCGAACGACCCGCCAGGTAGGGCGGTCATTGACGCTCAGGAAACCGTGGTTGGAAAAGAATTCGATGAAAAAACGCGCGGGAAAGCCCAGCAACTCCGCGGGACGCGATGACCAGATGGCCGATCCCATGGGTACGATGTAGTGCTCGATGAAATATCGGGAATAGCCTTCCCGCGTCAGATAATCGCCCAGGCTTGGATTGTCTTGATGCTGCAGCAGCAGCGTTGGCGCGCGACGGTTGAAACGCACAATATCCGCCACCATTCTCAAAAAGGAGGGCCGAGCGATGTTGCTACGCTGAGCAAACAAAGAGTTGAGCGTGGTGCCGTTGTACTCAAGGCCGCTTGTTTCACAGCGCACGCTGAAGCTCATTTGGCTTGGTTGCCAAGGAACGTTGAGCTCATCGAGCAGGGCGATGAAGTTCGGATAGGTCCAATCGTTGAAAACGATGAATCCGGTATCGATGGCGAAATGACGGCCCGCCCGGTCCACATCGACGGTGTTGGTATGCCCGCCGATATAAGCGCCGGACTCGAACACCGTGATGTCGTGGTTGCCGCTCAAATGATAGGCGGCAACCATGCCGGAGATGCCGGAGCCGATGACCGCGATTCGCATTGGGCACGCCTTTCGCCGCCGGGACAGTCCGGCTCATATCGATTCGGTTGAGGTGTAGGAACGGATGCGTCAGTCCCAAAATTTATCCTACAGGCGCTTGACCCCGCCCTCGCGTACCGCCGCAGGTACTGGTTTCAGGTCCCAGATCAACCCAACGAAAGACATCAGCTTCAACAAATAGAAAGTGACATCAAATTCCCACCAGTAAAAGCCCTGGCGAACCGACGCCGGATAATGATGATGATTGTTGTGCCAGCCCTCCCCTAAGGTAATGATGGCGAGCCACGGGTTGTTGCGGCTGGCATCGCCGGTCTTGTAGCGCTGACGGCCGAAGACATGCGAGAGAGAGTTGATGGTATACGTGCCGTGGTACACGAGGACGGTAGAGATGAAAAAACCCCATACCAGCATCTGCGAGCCCGTGGTATGAAGTCCCGGCGCGACATGCTTCAGCATCACGCCCAGTAGAAACACGCCGATGCCGAGCGCCGTGGGAACCACGATATCGAAGCGATCCAAGAATCGCAGCTCAGGATATTTGAGAAGATCCTTGACCCGCGACAGATCCGCCGCGAAATGCTTATGGGACATGAACCATCCCATGTGACTCCAAAAAAAACCATGCTGCACCGGTGAATGCACGTCCTCAGGCTTGTCCGAATGCACGTGGTGGTGGCGGTGATGAGCCGCCCACCAAATGGGTCCGCGCTGCACCGCGGAGGCCCCCAGCATGCCGAAAATGAACTGCCCCACTCGCGAGGTCTTGAAGGTGCGGTGGGAGAAATAGCGGTGATAAAAGCCCGTAATGGCAAACATGCGCACGACATACAACGCGATCGTGACCGACAGGGCGGCCCAGCTGAATCCCACCCAAATCACCCCCAGGCAGGCCACGTGCATCAACAGAAACGGCACCACCCGGGCCCAGTCGGTGTGCAGCCCGGATTCGCTCGATGCAACCTCCGGCTGCCGTGTCGCGAAGTCGCTGTTGCCGAACCAACGCGAAAGCTCATGACCAACGCGCGCGGCCGTCGGGGACTCGATCACAACTTCATTTTCTGTCGTCATATCCTTCCTAAGTCTTGAGTGCCGCTATTCTCTCGTCCAACGGCGGGTGGGTCATGAACAGGCGCATTAAACCAAGCTCGCTGCCTGTATTGATGCCGAACGCCTGCAGCTGCTGCGGCAACGGCTGTCCGTGACTGCGTTTCAACATCAGCAGCGCATCGATCATATTTCCAGCGCCGCTCAGAGCCGCGCCGCCTTCGTCGGCGCCGAATTCACGCCGGCGAGAATACCAACAGACGATCAGACTCGCGAGTATGCCGAGCAAGAATTGCGCCAGCATGGTGGCCAAGAAAAAACCCATGCCCGACTCCTGTCGATCGTTGCGCAACACCGCTCGGTCGACGACGCCGCCGATGATCCGCGCAAGGAATATCACAAAAGTATTTAGCACACCTTGCAACAGTGCGAGAGTAACCATATCACCGTTCGCGACGTGCGAGATTTCGTGACCCAGTACCGCTTCAACCTGGGTTCGCGACATGTTGCGCAGAAGTCCGCTGCTCACAGCCACCAAGGCTGCGTTGCGCCGGGGACCGGTGGCGAAGGCATTCATTTCCTCGGACTCGAAAATACCCACCTCAGGCATCCTCACCTCGACTTGGTCGGCCAGACGCTTGACCGCCCCGACCAGCCAACGCTCCAACTCGGAATCGGGCCGCTCGATGATGCGCACGCCCATCATGCGCTTGGCAGTCCATTTGGACAGCGCCAGCGAAATCAGCGAGCCGCCGCATCCAAATATAGCCGCAACCGCCAACAGCCCTGCGGTCCCGCCCTGGAGCAGGTGCACGCCGAAGACATTTTCGACGATGAACAGCACCACGCTCAGCAGCGCCAAGACGGCCAGGTTGGTGAGAACGAACAAAAAGATGCGTTTCATGAGCTTTAGATGGGAAAATTAACCGCAATATGGTGTCGCGGCACCCTAATGGTCGGGCCGCTGCCATCATTTTCAAGCATAAGGACGTTTAAGTTCGGTAGGGATTCGAGCCGGCGGGCCAGAATGGATTCAAAAGGCCAAAGGGGCGGATATTGAACTTTTTGCATAGGTGTAAAATCAAGGGTTTAACACGACAGAGTGGCGATGCAGTATAGAGATTATTACGAAATTCTCGGGGTGCCCCGAGGAGCCGATCCCGACGAGGTGAAACGCGCCTATCGCAAGCTGGCGCGCAAATTTCACCCGGACGTGAGTAAGGAGAAGAACGCCGAGGATAAGTTCAAGGAAGTCCAAGAGGCATACGAGGTGCTGCGCGATTCGGAGAAGCGCGCCGCCTACGATCAGCTTGGCCGCGATTTTCGCAACGGACAACAGTTCAGGCCGCCGCCCGATTGGACACAAAGATTCGGACAGGGCGGAGCGCAGCGATTTTCCGATCTCAACGGCTTCAGCGATTTTTTCTCGAGCCTGTTTGGCGGCTCGGGTGCGGGCGGGAATGCCACCGGTGCCGGCGGACCCGGTGTGGGGCGCGCCGAATCGGACGCGGGTTATCTGGAGGTAACGCTTGAAGAAGCGTTCGCCGGTACAAAACGCCGCGTTTCCCTCAATGAAAACGGCCGCCAACGCCAAGTTGATGTGCAAATTCCGGCTGGCGTTGTCGAAGGTCAGTCGCTGCGCATCCCGGGCGCGGCGGGGCGGACATCGTTGATATTTCGTATCAAGTTGCGCGCGCACCATCTTTATGAGGTAACCCAAAAAGACGTGCAAATCGAGTTGCCGTTGGCTCCTTGGGAGGCCGCCTTGGGCGCGAAGGTCGCCGTTCCCACATTGGGCGGAACTGTTGAATTAACCGTGCCTCCCGGCGCGCAATCCGGACAGAAGCTTCGCCTTCGAGGCAGGGGATTGCCCGGCAGCCCGAGCGGCGACCAAATCGTTGCCGTCAAGTTGGTCACCCCCGCGGCGCAATCGGCGGCGGCCAAGGAAGCGTATGAGCGGATGAGGCGCGATTTCAAATTCGACCCGCGCGCCGATTGGCCGTAGCATTCGCACCCTTGAAATATACGATCCGCATCAACGGCACTGCTCGCGAAATCGAGGCGGATCCGCAAATGCCCCTGCTCTGGGTGCTGCGCGATCTCCTGGATTTGAAAGGCACTAAGTTTGGCTGTGGCAAGAGCTTTTGCGGTGCGTGCACCGTACATATCAATGGAACAGCTGCGCGCTCGTGCACGACACCCGTGGGCTCTGTGGGCGCCTCCTCCGTCACCACCATCGAAGCGGTGGCAGAAACGACCGTG
>JANYAD010000136.1 GCA_025355165.1 Gammaproteobacteria bacterium
TTCTTTCGCAAGGCACTCGCGACCACCCTTCCACGCGTACCGCGCAAAGTGACTCTTGATGGACATGTTCCAAGTCGTCGCGCACTGTGGCTGCTGCGACGTGAGCATCCGTGCTGGAGAAACGTCAAAGTGCGGACGAATAAGTATCTCAACAACCTGATCGAGCAAGATCATCTGGCGATCAAGCGACGCTGTGCGTCGATGGCTGGCTTCAAGTCGTTCAGGAACGCGGCTATCACGATTGCGGGCATCGAGCTTTCCCACCGTATTCGCAAGGGACAATTCTCTTTTGGTCGTGGCCGTCGACGCTGCGGCTGGTCGCGGAAAGATGAATGGGCAATGGCACTCGCATAAGAGAGAGGCCCGAAACACAAAGGCATCAGCATGACCGAAATATCCCGCGATGCACCAGAGCCCGAATAAGCTGAATCATATATTTGGTAACGCAAGTCACAATTTGGAATCACTGGCGCAGCAACTCGGCTCGCAAGAGAACGCGTTTGGAGCGATTCAGTCCGCTGCCCAAGAGGCGGTCAATACCGGAGGTCTAACTGGGGTCTTGGAGACGGTTGTCGACGTCGGAGGTACTCAGGTGACTGTGCGAGGAGCTTTTGTAGACGGCGCCGTGAAGATAGGAACAGCTTTCATACCCTAGGAGCGCTCGATGCCGTTGGAGCCTTTGGAAACTGCGGTGCTGCAGAAGCTATTGAACGGAGACCACCCGATTCTTGCTGCTCTGAGAGATCAGATGGATGGGCTATCTGTAAAGACGCGAAAGAACACGGGAGCCGGATTTTTCACGGAGTTTTCAACGGCTGCTGCTGTGCGTCCCGCCTCCGTACCCTCGGGCAAGATACGTTTTGGCGACGTTCAAGCGGCCATTGATGGTCTCAAGAGCGGAGCGGGGTTTCTTCTCTTTATTGAGCAGGGTTTGCTTCACATGCTTGAAGGATATTCGTATGAGGAGCCTTGGCCAGAAACAATCGGTGAGTTTTCCCTGAAATACACTAATCCCGACAGGAAGAAAGAGTTGGCGAAGCTAGGTTAACGGGTCCGACTGCACACACACAACAACAATGACGTTTGTTGCCACGGCGCGGTGTCGATCCGAAGTGCATGCATGCAGGATAGCTTGCTGCTTACTGTTGGGACCCATCCTGGCCCATCAGCAGCTCCCACGGCGGCGCAGTTCGGCGGGGAGCCGGTTCGGCGAGGTGATGCAGAGGGGACGCCGGCGGAGCCGGCTCGCTGCCGCCCGAGCGGGTTTGATGGCAGCGTGCTCTGTTGGTAGGCATGCAGGGCCGCCGTTTAGGTGTCGTCACGATGGCTTCTCATCGAGGTTGGCGGTGAAGCCGATGCCGCGGCGCTTGGGCGGTGGCGGGCGGGTAAGTTCGCGGATCGCGGAGAGGATGGCGGTGATAGCATCGTCGTGATGTTGGTACTTGCGCTCCAGCTCAGCGAGCTTGCGAGAGAGGGCGGTGTTTGAGGCGAGCAGTCCGCGCAGTTGCACGAAGGCGCGTACGACGTAAAGACCCATCTCAACGGCACGAGGGCTGTTGAGGACCGTGGCGGCCATGATGGCGCCGTGTTCAGTGAAAGCGAACGGGGAAAATCGCGGGTCGCGATGCTTTTGTGAAGCGGTCGCAATTTGGCGTAGCCGTACCCAAGGCGGAAAAGTACACGGTAGAGGATCCAGTATTTTTAAGAGGTTGCGCACGTCGATCCGGATAAGTCTCGGCACTTCAATGGTTTATGGTTTTCTCGGTCGAAGCGCGTTCGCCGTGCTAGTCTCGGCCGAACCAGGCGGACCGTGGGCGGAGCAGGGATGGCACACTGACAGGACCGTTTTCTCGGAATCGGCGAGCTCCCGGCGGCGCTGTCGATATTCGAACTCGAATTCTTCCAGTTTTTCGCGGCGGACATCGCCGCGATTCGAAAGGAGTTCCGGCCGAAATATCGGATCGCGGTTGCCCTTCAACTGGGCTTTATGCGCCTGACTGGCGCCCGATTGAATGCGTTCACCGTCGTACCGCGTAAACTCCTGAGCTTGGTCGGCGAGCAGGTCGGGGAGATCGCCCCCAGTATCGCGTCGCTTCGCACGATGTATAGACGCGGGAATACCCGTCGCGATCACCAAGCCTGGGTCATGCAATGGCTCAATATCAAGGCGTATACGAAGCGCCAAGAGCGAATGCTCTTCGCGGCCCTCCGCGAAGCCAGCAAGGCGATGGAATCCATTGAGCGGCTCATCGCCTGCCAGACAGTGGCTGTTTGATAAATCGCTGCTCGTACCGGCGACGAGCACACTCCGTGACATTTGCGTGCGCGCGGCGAGCGACACTGAATTGCACATCTATCAGTGCATCTGTAGAGCGGTATCGTCGGACAAACTGCATGCATGGGAAACGGCCCTGTTCGAGAAGCGCAAGGACGGCTCGACGCATCTCGAGTGGTTGCAGGAAGCGCCAAGACGACGGTCGCAGAAATATCTTCGGGGCCTTTTCCAAAAGATCGAATACCTCACCCAGCTGGGGGTCTCAGATATTGAGCTTCGCGAAGTTGCCATGGAGCGTTTGCAAAGCTATGCCCGTCAACTCCGACACAAACGACCCTCTCGATTCCGGAAACTTACCGAAATCACTCGGACTCTGCAGCTGGTGTCCTTCCTTCGAGTCACGTTGAGCGAGGCCGCCGATGCGGTCCTCCAGTTGGCCGGGAAACTCACATCCGATATTGTCAGTAATGCGACGGAGCATGTGAAGCGCACAGAAGGCGCGATGTTAATCGATTACCGAAAGGTGCTGCTGGAAATCCTCACTCTCGTCGAGGACGAGACTGTCAGTGCAGAATCTCTGCAGACCACACTGAGAAAGATGTCAGGTCAACTGAAGGCAAAAATCCATCCAACTAGAGCCGCCGCCGTGCGCGCGCGGTTTACGGACAAGATACCCGCGGTGAGGTCCCTGTTGCGGGCGATGACCGACCTTCCGATCGAGGGGTCGACGACTGATCGAGCAATCGCGGGACTCAGCGAGCTGAAGACACTGTATGCCCGTCACGCGTTTCAACTTCCCGTCAAGGAACGTGATGTGGCAAAAGGCTGGAAGGCCCATGTCGAAGATGCCGCAGATCGGGAACGCGCGATGCGTGCCCTCGAAGTGTCGACTTTGTTTGAGTTACGCAGAAGTCTCCGGCGGGGCGGTTGCTGGCTCGAGTACAGCAACGCGTATCGGAGCCGCGAGCAGATGCTGATACCCGAGGAGCAATGGAGGGCGCAGCGGCGCCGGCATCTTTCCCTGCTCCGATTGCCGGAAAATCCCAAGGAATACCTTGCATCATTGGTGGTAGCCGCCAAGCAAGGGATGGACGCGGTCTCTCGGGGATTAGCTCGTGGCGAGCTCACGGTCGATAAGGGTGACATCCACTTGCCAAAACTGGACAAGGAGGATGTTCTGCCAGCGGTCACGCACGCACGGGATGCCATAGCCTCCCTTATTGGCACGATCCAATTGCCAGAACTTCTCCTGGAAATGGACGTGCAAACCCGATTTACCAATACCCTCCTCGGTCGCGCACCGCGGTCGGAGCACGAATTACTCGTGACGTACGGTGCACTGCTCGCGCATGGGACCGAGATGAATGCGTCGAAGGTCGCGTTGATGATCCCGTCGCTTAAACCTGAGGAGATCTCGGCGGCGATGAAATTGCTCGAAGGGGAGGCACGATCGACAAGGCGAATAAAATCATCGTTGAATTTGTCGACCGGTTGCCCGTGATGAAGGTCTGGGGCGACGGCAAGTCCGCCTCGTCGGACATGATGAGCTTGCAGGCATCAATGCATTTGTGGAATGCGCGTCGGGATCCGCGTCGCAAGACCGCCTCGATGGAAATGTACACGCACGTGTCGAATCAGTGGCCCATCATCTATCATCAGCCTATCGTGCTGGGCAACCGGCAAGTGGGCGCTGCCATCGAGGGCGTCGTGCGGCAAGACGAGATTGACCTGGATCAGCTTACTGTGGATACGCACGGCTATACGGATGTCGGCATGTGTATTGCGCGAATGCAAACCTTTGACTTGTGCCCGCAACTGGCGAATCTACGCGAGAGACGCTTAACGGTGCCGCGGGGGGTGAAGATTCCGGAAGCCTTGGCGACGGTCGTCGATGCGACCCTACATGTCGACTGTATTCAAGAACGGTGGGACGAGCTGCTGCGAATCGCTGCTTCCATCAGCAACGGCACCGTGAGCGCAGTACAGGTCCTCGAACGATTTGGTTCCGTTGCGCAGGGCAATCCCATCTATCGGGCGGCAAAACCCATGGGCCGTCTGTTGCGTACAATCTTCCTATGCGACTTCTTTACCAAGCCGGAATTCCGCCGGGAGATTCATCGGGTACTCAATCGGGGCGAATCGGTGCACACGCTGCAGCGAGCGATTCACTCCGGAGCGATTCCACATGACCGCGGGCGCCGCCCCGAGGAAATGCACGCGATTTCTGGATCGTTGGCATTACTGACAAATTTGGTGATCGGCTGGACGTCATTGCAGACTCAAGCCGCGTTGACGGCACTCAGGTTGCGCGGAATTGTTTTCTCGCCCGAGGTTCTGCGTCACGTCAGTCCGATCCGATACCACAACATCAATTTTCGTGGAACCTTCGGTTTTCCGTTCGAGAGGTACCTGGTCGAGCTGTTGGGCCGCGATGATTCACGAAACCTGAAGCCGACCCTCGGTTAAGAGAGAAGGGAATCGGTTCGGAGAGGTCGAGGTCCGGCATGAAGACCGTCGCTTTAGCGGGGTTTTTTCTTCTTACCGCACGATTTTGCGGATTTTGCACGGCAAATTGGGCTGTGTAGCGCATCAACCCTAACTGATTGAAAAATATAAAAATACTGCAATTAAATGCCGTAACTCATTGAATTAGTGACGGTTCTCTACCGTGTATCTTTCCTCCAAGGGTCCGTCCACCCCAGGAACCATTGTCAGCAGCGATGTGCAGTTACTTCGAACCAAACAGGCTCGAACTATGGGGCGAGAGACCTATATATGAGCTCTGGGGCGTGAGGTTCTTTAACCGATATCTCTTGCCCACTGAGCTCCTGGTTAATCGATTGCGGGGTGGGACGGCGATGCAAGGAGGCCAAGATGTGCTGAAGGCTGAACTCAAGCGGCTCGAATGGGAGACCAAGCGGAACGAATTCCTCCACTTGCTGGGTCTGCTTCTGATCACGTGTGTCTTGATAGTCAAATCTCCGCAATTGTCCGTCACGCAGGTACTTCTCATCTTCTTCATCAACCTGTATGTGAAAATTCTGGTGCATCTAGGGGCATCGGGTAGACTGCTGGATGTTTTGCCCGAGGTGCTGAATGTCGAAGCCGATTGCCCGTGACTCAATGTATCGCAAGCGGGTATTCGACGCCGACATCATCTAGCTGTGCGTGCGTTGGTATATCTCCTACCGGCTCTCGTACCGGGACCTGGTTGAGATGATGGCCGAGCGCGGCGTCCAAGTCGCCCATTCGACGATCCTTCGCTGGGTAACCCGCTACGTCCCGGAGTTCGCGAAACGAT
>JANYAD010000142.1 GCA_025355165.1 Gammaproteobacteria bacterium
CCCGAGATTCAAGTGCCGCCGTCAGCGCTTGATTCGCCGCACCGTATCTTTGTATCAAGATAGAGCAGTTCTTAACCTCGACGCCTGAGATCGCGGCTAAAACGGTTTCGGAGGTGAAAGGGGACGCGGCCCGAATGTCGATTCGAATGCCACGCGCATTCAATTCGCCTACGGGCTTCGGCCCCCGCACCACTACCAGGGAGGCAGCGATCAAGTCCTTGACTTCTTTCGTCAGATCCTCTGCGTCCGTCGCAGAAAACAGCGCTCGGGTACCTATGCCGGTCTGAAAGATACAGATCCTGAAAGGCTCGACGCGCCATCGCGCAATCAGCCCCTTGAGCGCCCCGGGATCAACGTCGGGCACTTCTTCCAAGGCGGGTGCAAGCAGCGGTACGCCCTCGCGCCGAGCAACCAACTGCGCCAAATGGGCACCGGCGCGCGTTTCGAGAATTGCCACCACTTTAGATTTCATCCAAATGCCATTTCACCACCATAATAGGGGCATGTCGATCCGGCCCAAATTCCTCCTCGCCACTGCCCTCATGGCAGCGCTTGCGCCGGCGTTTGGCGAGCAAGGTCCGACTCAAATACCGGCCGCTCGACAGGATTTCGTGGCCGCAATGCAGCGCTTGCACCAGCATCAACCCGACCTACCGGATTCGGCGGCGCTGCAGGCCTATGTCATTTATGACTACCTCGTGGCGGCGAGATTGAGGCGTGACCTGACCTTGATGCCGGATGAACGCCTTGACGCTGCTGCGGACGGCTTTTTGCAGGCTCATGTGGGAAAGCCAGTGGCGCGCGCGGTGCGCAAGGACTGGCTTTCGAGCCTCGCCCAACGCCGCCGCTGGGATTGGTTTCTGCCGCGTTCTTTGGATGTCGTTGATGCTGCACTGGTTTGCGACCGGCTCGAAGCACGGCTGGCCACCAAGGATACTCAAGGTCTCGCGGCTGCGGCACTCATGCGGTGGCTTGTCCCGCAAAAACCCCCGGCCGAGTGTGCCGATGTGTTTACTTGGCTTCAGCAGCAAGGTTTACTGACCCCGGCTCTCGCGGAAACGCGGACGCGCGCGGCACTGGCCACCGACAATGCAAAGCTTGCCCGGGAATTCGCGGCCGATGTACCCCTGAGCCTCCGGGCACCGCTGTTGCAATGGTCGGATCTGATCGAGTCATCGAGACCTGTGCTCAATGTTCTGGCGACCCATCCATCATTGAGCGTCGAACCGGAGGCATTGGCGGCGGGTTTCGACAAGCTCTCGCGAAGCGACGGCGGGTTTGCACTGGATATCCTGCCGCGGCTTCTGGCCCGTGAAGGGATAGCTCCAGCGCTGCAGGATCGCCTGCGGCGCGCCGCGGCGCTGGGCGCAGCGTACAGCCGGGATTCGCGAGCCGTGGCGGCGTTCGACGAGATCCCTGTGGCGGCAGCGGACAGCCCAATGCTGGAGTGGCGGGTGCGCGCAGCCTTGTGGAATGGCGACTACGGGCGCGCGCTGGCCTGGATACAGGCCATGCCACCTGCTCTTTCAGCGCAGCCGCGGTGGCGGTATTGGCACGCTCGAGCGGTGGCGGCAACGGCAGGAGCTGAGGCGGCGGCGAGTTTGTTCGGCGAGATCGCAACACTTCGTGACTATTACGGCTATCTTGCGGCCGATCGTCTGAACCAACCCTATAATCTGAACGTACGTCCCTCGCCGCTCGATGCGGCGGCACAAGCGGCGCTCGCGAACGAACCGGGCATGGTTCGCGCGCACGAACTATTCGACTGTGATATGTCGGATGAGGCTGCCAGCGAATGGACCACCGCCTTGGAAGGTGCGGATTCAAGGTTAAGGGTCCAGGCCGCGGTGCTTGCCTCGCACTGGGGATGGTATGCCGAATCTATAGCCACATTGGCGCAAACCGGCGAATTCGACGACATTGCTCTGCGCTATCCTCGCCCCTTCTTGGATGCGGTGAATCAGGCCGCCAAGCTCGCGCAATTGCCGCAAGATTGGATACTCGCGGTGATGCGCCAGGAGAGCCTGTTCCGAAAAGACGCTGTATCGCGCGCCGATGCGCGCGGCCTCATGCAAATGATGCCTGCCACTGCTGTTGCGGTGGCGCGCCGCTGGCATCTGTCTCTACCGGGGCGGGAAGCCTTATTTGACCCGACTTCCGCGGTCCCGCTCGGCGCTGTGTATCTGCGCGAGTTATTGGACCGCTACAGGGAACAACTCGCTCTGGGCCTCGCCGCGTACAACGGGGGACCGGCCTCAATCGGACGTTGGCTGCCTGGGGCACCTATGGATGCAGATGTCTGGATCGAAAATATCCCGTACAACGAGACACGGGGTTATGTGCAGCACATTCTCGAACACATC
Source organism: Gammaproteobacteria bacterium (assembly GCA_025355165.1). Lineage (GTDB taxonomy): Bacteria > Pseudomonadota > Gammaproteobacteria > Steroidobacterales > Steroidobacteraceae > Bog-1198. Next base: position 2,364 of record JANYAD010000142.1, read on the forward strand.
ATCGCATTCGCTTCAGTTCGCGGCGCCGAAACGCCGCGCCTTGCCGTTTTGTTGCCGCAGGTTGAGCCGCCGCTGCCGGCCTTGTGATGGCGAAAAACGAGAGAAAGGCGCCCGCCCCGTCTGATCGTATGATTTAAGTTCCGCCGATCAGCCCGGCGGTTACGTTGACTGCAAACCCCAAAATTGATGCGTTGAAAAGAAATGAAATCAGGGTTTGCGCAATGACCACTTTGCGAATGCCCGCGTTCTCGGTGGATATGTCCGCAGTCTGGCACGCCGCGGAAATCGTGAACGAAAAATATGCGAAATCCCAGAACACCGGCTCAGGCGTATTTGGGAAATGCAGCGGCCGATCCTCAGGCTTGACGCTGTAGAACTTATCCGCGTAGTGCGTGGTAAACATCACGGGAACTAAAATCCAGGAATCGACCAATGTGAGCGTCGCAAGCGCGAAGTGGGCAATTCGTACCGATCCGCTAACTTGCTTGATAGTCGCTAGCGGTTCGAGGATGGCGAAAAGGCTGGCGAGAGCGGCGATCAGCACGATCACGAGGATGAAAGGAGCCGACTCATCTTCTTCGACATACCGGGTGCAAATTTGTGCCGCGCTCAATCGCGTCATCCAGATGAACACCAGCACTATAAAAAGCAGGACGCCGATATTCCAACACACCAACACGCGGCTCAAGGCCGACCAGTCCCTGGGCAGAAAGAAAAACAACCCGAAACCCATTAAAATCGAGGCCCACATCCTCGGATGCTTCAGAAAGAGATTTTTCATAGGCCGCCGCGGTCTTCGCAGGGTTACACGCCGCGCAAGCTACTTGGTTTCCTTGGCCACCAGATACTTGACCAGTTCGACGAGCTGGTCGGCGCCGCCAGCCGATTCAGAATGCAGTCGATACTTGCCGTTGACGATGATCGTGGGGGTGCGATCAACCTTGTATGCAATGACCAAATCCTGGTCGGTGCGCACCTTAAGATCGGCCGAGAAAGACTTTGAAGCAGCCACAAATTTCTCAACCGGCACTCCGGCATGCTGGTTATAAAACTTGGCGGCATCTTCAATGGTCGGCATGCGGCTCTTCAATCCCCCCCTAGCCGATGGGTCCGTCACGCTCAGATCGCCCCCCTTCCATACCGCATCGTACATGGCATCGTGGGTCTGTTGATCGACTCCCAGCACCTGCGCAGTCACATAGGCCAGCTGAAACATGGGCCAATCTTCTGCTGTATTGAATGCGGCAGGCAGATAGTCGAGAACCGCGTTCGCCGGAAGCGATTGCTTGAGCTTGTGCATGGTGGGCTGGAACACATTGCATGCCGGGCACGCATACGAAAAGACTTCCGTCACTTGCACTTTTCCGGGCGCAACGGCAGTGGGACGCGCCGGCTGCACCAGGAAATAGTTCACTCCCTCAGTCCAGGATTCAGCGCTGCGCGCAGACAAAGAGACACCCAAAGTCAACGCGGCCGAAAATAACGCGAAATACAGCGATTTCATCGAAGCTCCGGATGATTTTGCAATGCGAATTCTAGCACCCTGCACGTCACGCAATACACCCATTGAATGCGCGAGGAGCTGCCGCGCATGACGGATTGTTAACATACCGTTCACACTACTTTGCATTGAGCGAGGAAATTCAAGCAGCTTCATAGCGATCTACCCTCGGTGCCGGCCGTGATCGGAGTGTAGTTCGGGGTCGAATCTGGTTATAGTCTGCGGCTCGCCCGGATAACAGGCTGGTTGGTGAATTAGTGACAATCGAGCAAGATCCCCAGATTCCCCCGCCGCCCCGCGATTCCAGGCCCTTCATCGTAAGACATTGGAAAGCACTCGGCCTAGTAGTTGTCGTCATCGTGCTGTTGGCTGCGTTCACGCTCTACCTTCGCAGCAAGCAGCCAATAGCCGCGCCGCCGCGAGGGCGCAATGGGCAGAACGGCGCGGTCGCGGTGTCCGTTGCCACCGCCGTTTCCGGCGATATCCGCGTCAAGATTCCCGCTCTTGGGACTGTAACACCGCTGGCGACCGTCACAGTCAGGACCCAGATCAGCGGTACGCTGCTGAAGATTTTTTTTACCGAGGGCCAATTCGTGCATCAAGGCGATCGACTTGCACAGATTGACCCGCGGCCGTACATAGCCGCTTTGCAGCAAATGGAGGGCAACTTTAAGCGCGACCAAGCGCTGCTCGCCGATGCGAAGCTGAACTTGAAGCGTTACGAAGGGTTGCTGAAGGAGGATTCCATAGCGCAACAGCAGCTCGACACTCAGCGTGCCTTAGTCGGCCAGTACGCCGGTAGCATCGAGGCCGATGAAGGGCAGGTCAATACCGCTAAGGTCAATCTCGCATACACCAATATCGCATCGCCAGTGACCGGTCGAGTGGGTTTGCGTCAGGTCGATCAAGGCAACTACGTCACCCCGGGGGATACCAACGGCATCGTGCTCATCAACCAGCTGCAGCCCATCACGGTCATCTTCGCCATCCCCGAGGACAATATATCGGCGGTAATGAAGCGCCTTACTGCCGGCGCAGCGCTAACAGTTGAGGCATTGGATCGCACCAATGCAACAAAGATCGCGGATGGCAAACTGCTCACCGCGGACAATTCAATCGACGTCACGACCGGCACGATCAAGCTGCGTGCGCAATTCGATAATGCGGACAGTGCGCTGTTTCCCAATCAGTTCGTCAACATCGAGTTGCTTCAGGACGTGCTGAAAGACCAAGTCATCATGCCTAACGCAGCGGTACGCCGTGGAGCTCCCAACGGGGTCGCGACGACTTTCGTTTACGCGGTGAACGCTGACCACACCGTGAGCGTTCGGCCAGTGACTTTGGGAGTGGTCGACGGCGAGAATGTCGCTGTGACCTCGGGCTTAAAGCCGGGCGATATCGTCGTGACGGAAGGCGGCGATCGGCTGCGCGATGGCGCACAAGTTCAAATACCTGAATTGGCTCCTTCCGCTAAAAGCGGCGCGCTTCCCGGCGCGGCGCCGCCGGCCAGATCAGATATTCCCGGCGCTGCCAATGGCCGGCGCGCAAAAGGGCGCGGCAAACCATCGCAGCCGCAATGATGTCGTGAACCCCTCACGCATCTTCATTCTGCGGCCCGTGGCCACCACACTATTGATGGTGGCGATACTGATCGTGGGCGCAATGGCATACCTACAGTTGCCATTGTCAGCACTGCCGGAAGTCGCTTACCCGACCATTCAAGTGCAGACCTTCTACCCGGGGGCAAGCCCCGAGGTCATTACTTCAGCCATCACCGCGCCCTTGGAAAAGCAGTTCGGTCAAATGCCGGGCCTGGCTCAAATGTCTTCAACGAGTTCCGCCGGTGCCTCGGTCATCACATTGCAATTCACTCTGTCGCTTGCGATCGATGTGGCGGAACAGGAGGTTCAGGCAGCCATCAGTGCCGGGCAGAACTTATTGCCGCAGGATCTTCCCGCGCCGCCGATCTATGCCAAGGTCAATCCAGCCGATGCGCCGGTGCTGATTCTCGGTATCACTTCCAAAACGATTCCGCTCACAGAGGTCGAGGACTTGGCGGACACCCGGATTGCGCAGAAAATCTCTCAGATCAAAGGCGTGGGTGTCGTCAGCATAAGCGGAGGTCAAAGGCCGGCGGTCAGAGTGGTGGCCAACCCGCGAGCCATGGCCGCTTACGGTCTGAATCTCGACGACTTACGCACCACGATCAACAACGCCAATCAGAATGGGCCCAAGGGCACGCTCGACGGGCCTGTGAATTCCTACACGATAAATACCAATGATCAGATCCGAAGCGCCGAGGATTACGCCAATGTCGTGGTGGCCTACAAGGGCGGCGCGCCGGTGCGTCTGAAGGACGTGACCACGCTGGTATCGGGTGCGGAAAACTCCAAACTCGGCGGCTGGATGAACTCGCTTCCTGCTCTGATCCTCAACGTCCAGCGTCAGCCAGGCGCGAATGTCGTCGATGTGGTCAACAGAATTCAAGCGTTGTTGCCCGCGCTGCGGGCAGACATGCCGGCTGGCGTCGATGTCGCCTTGCTCACGGACCGCACGATAACTATCAGGGCCTCCGTGAGCGACGTCGAATTCGAATTGGTGCTCGCAGTGATCTTGGTGGTGTTGGTAATTTGGACGTTCTTGCGCAACATCCCCGCCACGATCATTCCAAGCCTATCCGTACCCTTGTCCTTGATCGGCACGTTCGCCGTGATGTATCTGGCCAATTTCAGCCTAAATAATCTGTCGCTAATGGCCTTGACCATCGCCACTGGATTCGTTGTCGACGATGCCATCGTCATGATCGAGAATATTTCCCGATACATCGAAGCGGGCGAAACTCCGCTCCAGGCCGCGCTCAAGGGTGCCGGGCAAATCGGCTTCACCATTATTTCTTTGACGGTGTCCCTGATCGCGGTGCTGATTCCTCTGCTCTTCATGCAGGACGTAGTCGGCCGATTGTTTCGCGAGTTTGCAGTCACACTGGCGGTAACGATTTTGATCTCCGCCGTTGTTTCCCTGACGCTGGTGCCGATGATGTGCGCGAAGCTGCTCAAGCACCGGCCGCCGAACAGTCGCGCGCACGCGCAAACCGACACCGGCAAATGGTTCAACGCCGTGGTCGATTGGTATGGACAGCGGCTGACCTGGGTGCTCGGTCATCAAAGAATGACTCTTTGGTTTGCGCTGGGGACATTGGTGCTGACCGCTCTTCTCTATGTCCTCATTCCGAAAGGCCTTTTCCCTGATCAGGATACGGGCCTGATCCAGGGGGTTTCGGAGGCAACCCAGTCCATCTCCTACGGCGCCATGGCGAACCGGCAGCAAGCGCTCGCAGCCGCCATCCTGAAGGACCCGGATGTTGTCAGTCTTTCTTCATTCATCGGCGTCGACGGCAACAATGTGACGTTGAACAGCGGCCGCTTTTTGATTAATTTGAAACCGCGCGCAGATCGTTCCACGACTGTCGCCGACGTTATACGGCGGCTTCGCGATGAGACGGCCGATGTCAGCGGCATCACCGTGTACATGCAGCCGGTTCAAGACTTGACGCTGGATAACACCATCAGCCGCACTCAATATCAATTTACGCTCGAGAGCGCCGATCCGGTGGCTTTGTCGACCTGGACATCGAAGCTGGTGAGGGCATTGGGAAATCTGCCGCAACTTGCAGATGTTGTCAGCAACCAGGAAGAGAACGGACTAGCGGCCTACGTGACCATCGACCGCGACAGCGCCGCGCGTCTTGGCATCAGCGTGGGCACGGTCGATAACGCTCTTTACGACGCCTTCGGCCAGCGTATCGTCTCCACCATCTTCACCCAGTCGAATCAATACCGCGTCATCATGGAGGCGGATCCCAATTCCTACAGATCCGTTGATTCGCTAGCGTCGATCTATGTGCCCTCAGCAGGCGGCGGGCAAGTGCCGCTGTCGGCGATAGCCAAAGTGGAAGTACAAACGCGTCCAATCCTGATAAACCATCTGGCGCAGTTTCCCGCGACGACCGTTTCTTTCAATCTCGCCCCCAATGCATCGCTCGGGGCCGCCGTCTCTGCTATTGAGAGCTCCGAGCGAAGCTTGGGGCTGCCGGGCAGCATTCGCACTACGTTTCAAGGCGCTGCACTCGCATTTCGCAGCAACTTGAGCAACGAACTGCTGTTACTGGTCGCTGCCGTGCTCGTGATGTACATCGTGCTCGGCGTGCTGTACGAGAGCTTTATTCACCCGATCACCATACTGTCGACCTTGCCCTCAGCCGGCATAGGCGCGTTGCTGGCGCTGATGCTGTTCGGCGAACATCTGACCATCATCGCGCTGATCGGGATCATCCTGCTCATCGGCATTGTGAAAAAAAACGCCATCTTGATGATCGATTTCGCGGTCGTGGCGCAGCGAGACGAAGGCCTCTCGCCGCGCGACGCTATCTACAAAGCGTGCTTATTGCGCTTCAGGCCCATTCTCATGACCACCGTGGCGGCCATCTTCGGCGCGTTGCCGCTGATGTTCGGCACTGGCACGGGCTCCGAACTGCGTCATCCCTTGGGCGTCAGCATCGTCGGCGGCCTTCTGGTCAGCCAGGTGCTGACCTTATTTACGACGCCGGTCATATACCTGGCCTTTGACCGTATCGCCGCGCGAATGCGTGGGCGGTGGGGGGCCGCGGCAGCCGCACCGCCGATGGCAGAAAGTTCCACGTGAGCATATCTGCGCCCTTCATCAGGCGTCCGGTCGCGACCACGCTCTTGACGCTCGGCGTCGCCTTGTGCGGCGGGGCGGCGTTCATTTTATTGCCCGTCGCACCCCTGCCTCGCATCGACGTACCGGCAATATTCGTCTCCGCTCAGCTTCCCGGCGCGAGTCCGGAAGTGATGGCGGCCACCGTGGCGACGCCGCTCGAACGTCATTTGGGCGCTATTTCCGATGTTGACGACATGACCTCCAACAGCGGCGTGGGCAGCACCAATATTCAGCTCACATTCGGTATCGAGCGCGACATCGACGGCGCGGCGCGCGATGTACAAGCAGCGATTGCGGCCGCGCACGCGGACCTCCCGACCTCTCTTACCCGCAACCCCACTTATCGCAAGCTCAACACCTCCGCGATTCCGGTGATTGCCATCGCCATGACATCCGATGTGCTCACGCAGGGACAAATCTACGATGCAGCGGATGCCGTCGTTTCGCAGCGTCTGTCGCAAATCTCGGGAGTGGGCGGAGTCAATGTCAACGGCAGCGCCCTGCCCGCTGTGCGGGTAGAGATCAACCCCCACGCACTCTCGAAGTACGGCATCGGTCTGCAGGACGTTCGTGCGGCCATCTCGAACGCAAACGCCAATGCCCCCAAAGGTTCGATCGAGTCAGATGATCTGCACTACCAGATCTACACCAACGACAATGCCCGCGACGCCGGACCTTACCGCAATCTGATCATCGCCAATCGTAACGGCGACACCGTGCGGCTCGGCGATGTGGCGACGGTACTCGATATGCAGGACGGCGCTGTGGAGAATATCCGCACGTACGGACTCTACAATGGCAGGCCGGCCGTTTTCGTGACCGTGACCCAGCAGCCCGGTGCGAACATCATCGAAACCATCGATGCCGTGAAAGCTGAGTTGCCGGTCATCAAAGATTCGATCGATCCGAAGATCGACCTATTGGTAAGTTTCGACCGCTCAATCACCATTCGCGCCTCGGTGCGCCAAGTCGAACAAACGCTGATGCTGGCCGTGGCCTTCGTCATCTTGGTGGTGTACATTTTCTTGAACAGTTATCGTGCCGCACTCATCCCCGCGATTGTCGTGCCGGTATCGCTGATTGGCACCTTCGGCGCCATGTACTTGCTGGGCTACTCGCTCGATAACTTTTCCCTTATGGCACTGACGGTGGCTACCGGCTTCGTGGTTGACGATGCCATCGTGGTGATGGAAAACACGACCAGGCATATAGAAGCCGGCATGACACGCACCGCGGCAGCGTTCTTAGGCGCGAAAGAAGTGGGCTTCACGGTAGTTTCAATGAGCCTCTCATTGGTGGCGGTATTCATTCCTTTCGTGTTGATTGGCGGAATTCCAGGACGCTTGTTTCGCGAGTTTTCGATGACATTGTCGGTGGCAATTCTGATCTCGTTGGTGATCTCGCTCACCACCACCCCGATGATGTGCTCGCTGCTGCTGCAGGGGGCCCGCGACCGCCAGCTTTCGCGGTTCGGGAAACTATTCGAGCGCAATTTCGAGCACTTGCGCCGCAACTACACGGCGACCCTAGACTGGGCGCTGCGTCATCGGCGAATAATGATTTCTATTTTTTGGGCGATGATCGTCCTGAATGTTTTCCTCTATTACGTCATCCCAAAAGGATTTCTTCCGCAGCAGGATACGGGTCAATTGCAGGGAGGCATTCGCGGCGACGCCTCCAGTTCCTTTCAACTCATGAAGAGCAAGCTTCAGGAAGTAGCGGCCATCATACAGGCCGATCCTGCGGTAAATACCGTGACAGGCTCCGTGGGTGCGGGCGGCTTCGGCTTTTGCGGCGGGGGTTCAAATGCCAATGTCACCATCGCACTCAAACCGTTAAAACAACGGATATCTGCGGATCAAGTCATTGCGCGATTGCGGCCGCAACTGGCCAGAGTCGCGGGTGTTAACGCGTTCTTGCAGGCGGTGCAGGATCTAGGCGGCGGGGGCGGTCGACAGGCCAATGCGCAATATCAGTACACGCTACTCGGCGATGATCTGACCGAATTGCGGACCTGGTCGCTCAAGCTCAGAAACGCATTGCAGGAGATTCCGGAAATCACCGACGTAGACACGGATTTACAGCCCGGCGGACTGCAGACCGACTTGATCGTGGATCGGGACAGTGCTTCGCGACTTGGCCTTTCCGAAATACAAATCGACAACGCGTTGGGCGATGCATTTGCCCAGGCGCAAGTTTCGAACATCTACAACCCCTACAGCCCCCAGCAATATCATGTAGTCATGGAGGTTGCTCCTCAGTACTGGCAGAATCCGGAGATTCTCAAGGAACTGTACGTCAGCACCGCCGGGGGTGCGCCTTCCGGGACGCAACTTTCCCAATCGGTAGCCGGCACCACCATACTGAAGCATTCGACCGCTGCATCCAGTACTTCGGTGGCGCAAGATGTGGCGCGGAATCTCGCGTCGAATTCCCTGGCGAATGCCGGGCGCGGGAACACCTCCACGGGCTCCGCGGTGAGCGTCGCCAAAGAAACGGTCGTGCCGTTTTCAGCTTTCAGCCATTTCACCATTGGCACTACACCGGTATCGGTTAATCATACCGGTACTTCCGTATCCACCTCGATTGCGTACAATTTGCCGGAAGGCGTCTCCGTCGGCACAGCTCTGGATGCGATCGCGAAAAAAATGGAAGACATCCACATTCCGGTGAGCATACGCGGCGGCGCCTACGGCACAGCGCGGATATTCCAGCAAAGCAGCGGTCGTTTTCCGGTGCTGCTTCTGGCCGCCATTGCAGCGATCTACGTGGTGCTGGGCGTGCTATATGAAAGTTACAGTCAGCCTCTGACAATTCTCTCGACGCTGCCCTCTGCGGGACTGGGCGCACTGCTCGCGCTCCTGGCCACGGGCACAGAATTAAGCATGATAGCTATGCTGGGTATTCTTCTGTTGATCGGCATCGTGAAGAAGAACGCCATCATGATGGTGGATTTCGCGCTCGAAGCCGAGCGCACATTGGGCATGGATCCCCGCGCAGCCATCGCTCACGCCTGCTACTTGCGCTTCCGGCCGATCATGATGACCACCTGCGCTGCGATTGCCGGCGCCCTGCCGCTGGCCATTGCCACCGGCGATGGCACCGAGATGCGGCGTCCCCTCGGCATCGCCATCGTCGGCGGCCTGATAGTCAGTCAGCTGCTCACTGTTTACACGACCCCAGTTGTCTATCTGTATCTGCGTCGATATTGGAAACACCTGAAACAAGGCCAGTACTCCCCGCCCGCCCCGAAGCACACTCCTGCGCCGATCGGCACAGATTTTGGCGGTGCGGGGGTTAGCACGTGATGCGGCCGTGCGCCCTGTGCCTTACTTTGATCACGGCTCTGAGCAGCGCATGTGCCGTAGGTCCTGACTATCATCGCCCGTCGTTTGCGACCGCGGCGAATTACAAAGAAGCCGGCGACTGGAAGCCGAGCGAGCCAAACGATGTGCTGGCCCGAGGACCCTGGTGGCAGATTTACCATGACGATGTGCTCGGCGGCCTTGAATCGCAGATCGATATTTCGAATCAAAACGTGAAGGCCGCGGCCGCAGCATTCGAACAGGCGCAGGCTTTGGTGTCGCAGGCGCGCGCTGGCTTTTGGCCGACCATCACCGCAAGCTTGGGCGCACAGCGCGGGGGGCCGGGCACGCCGGCTCTCGTCACCAATCCGGCCACCGGTCTTTCAACCGAGACGCTGTCGAAATCCAAAACCACGGTGACGGCCGGCCTTTCGGGCATCTGGACTCTGGACATTTGGGGCCGCATTCGGCGCAGCACCGAAAGCAACGTTGCCTCGGCTGAGGCCAGCGCAGCGGCGCTGGCGGCCGCGCGCTTATCCGCTCAGGCAGCTCTAGCGACCGACTATTTTCAATTGCGCGCCCAGGACCAGCTGCAAAAATTATTGGACGACACCGTCGAGGCTGAAACGCAATCGCTGCACATCACCGAGAGCCGCTATAAATTCGGGGTTGCAGCTCGGGCCGACGTGGTCACCGCCCGCACGCAGTTGCTCGGTAGCCAGGCGCAACAAGTCAACGCGAAGATCCAACGCGCCATTCTTGAGCACGCCGTTGCCGTGTTGATCGGCAAGCAGCCGGCGGAATTCTCTTTGGAGCCCGCCGCGATCCGCACCGACGTGCCGACGGTCCCTGCCGGTTTGCCCTCAACCCTGCTCGAGAGACGGCCGGACGTGGCGGAGGCAGAGCGTCGAATGGCCGCAGCGAATGCGCAAATCGGCGTCGCGAAGGCAGGGTATTTCCCAGACTTGACCTTGACCGGACAGGATCAGTATTCGAGCAGCACCTTCAGCCGGTTGATTCGAAATTCCAACCGCGTCTGGGCGGTCGGCCCGTCGCTCGCGCAAACGGTATTTAACGGCGGCTTGGTCCATGCGCAGGTCAGGGGCGCGCGCGCAGCCTATGAAGGGATAGTCGATACGTATCGCCAAACGGTGCTGACGAGTTTTCAGCAAGTCGAGGATGAAATCGTTACTCTGCGGGTTCTCGAGCAAGAAGGGCTCATCGAAGATGAAACCGTGAAAGCCGCGCGCGAAGCCGAGGCGCTCACCCTCAATCAGTACAAGGCGGGCACTGTCCCCTACAGCAGCGTGATCACTTCCCAAACGGTGCGGTTGAGCGCCGAGGAAACGGCCCTGCAGGTGTTGTCGTCTCGGCTGCAGGCCAGTGTGACATTGATCGAGGCGCTCGGCGGCGGTTGGGACGCCTCGATGGCGGCGAAATAACGGTAGGCCGTCGCAGCGCCGGTCATCCGGCGGGAAGTTCTTCATCCAGCACAGCGGGCACGTGGCGGCGCAGCAGGGCCGTTTGCGCCTCCCAGCGCTCCTTCTGCGGCAGCTCGTGCAGATACTGAACTTCGCCGGCGATCAAGCTGGCGATCGGTACTCCGTCGCGGTAGAGCAAGCGATTTCCCGCCAGAGACGGCAGCCTCGAACCGGGCGTCAAGATTCCGATCAAATTTAACGGGTCCGCGGCAGAGATCGAGACGTATTGCCCGGTCGCAGGCTTGCGACGGATATCGCGCAGCAGGCCAATGGCCTCGGGACTGGCGAATTGCTCGCCGGAGAAACCTGCAACGAAACGTCCGCCGCGGATCTCGCCCCGAGCCTCCAAGCGGCGGCAGCAACTCAAGATCTCGCGCCAAGGCGGCAGCCAATCTGCTTCACGAGTGAGTAGCTTCCAAAAGATCACGCCCCAACGGCGCAGCAGGGTACGCACAATCTGTTCGACCGCCTCGTCCCGGCGCTGCACTACGGTGGTGCTCAAACGTCGTACCAAAGCCCAACGACCCGCGTCGGCCATTCCGAACAAGGCCAGCCGCCGCTTGTGGCGGCCCGCGTAGCTGTTGGGCCGGGTGGCACGCCTACCGCTTGGCATCAGCAACACGCGCAAGCCAGCGAAACTATCCGAATTCACCAACCCCACCGCCACCAATTCGGCCAGCGATTCCTCCACCTCCGATGGCAGCATACCGACAGCATCGGCGATTTCGTCAAAAAATGAGGCACCCTGCTCGCGGATGAATTCCGCAACCGCTTGCGCCTTGGATGTCAGATGCGCTGAGTCGGATCGTGCGGCAAACAACGACCAGAACGGTACATTGCGGCGTGCAAGAAAAACAATGGGCGTGGAACGAATCGGCGCGGCGCCGCGGCCCGCATCCTCCGCACGCGCACCGCTGCGCGCAGCGAGTCGGGTCCAGATGAAGCGGCCCGCACGGCAATGTTCATCGAGCCATTGCGGCTCGTACTCGGTGATTCGACAAGGAAGCACTTCGATCTCCCATGCCCCGGCCTGAGATTCGAATCCCTCGAGCTGCGCAAGCACCGTCGCCAATGCATCCGAGCCTTGCATCCGAGACGCGGGCAAAACGCGCTGCCATTCGCTCAAAAAACGCAGAAAATCCCGCGCCGCAACCGGCTCGATCTCGGCACGCAGGCGCTTGACGGTGTAACGGTGAATTCGCGCCAACAACCCTCGTTCACACCATTCTTCTTGATCGGACTGACCCGTGTAATGCCCACTCATGACCGCGCCCTGCACTTGCAGCGAGGCGAAAGCGGCGTCGATATGCGATTCGCTGACGCCCAGCGAATCGGCGATCTGTACGGCCGTGACCGGCCCTAACCCTCCGAGCCGTCCGCGCACGATATCCACCAGCGAGTCATCGAGGGAAGCGAATAACTCAGCCCGTTCCGCCGCGACCCAGATTTCGCGCCCATTCAAGGCAATGCGCGACGCCCTGTTTTGCAAGGCGAGGTCCTCCATCAGAGCCGGCCAAGCGGGATTGCAGCGGCTCTCCTCTTCCGTCATGAACGTCAGCCACAATAGCGCGTCGTGCAACTCGTCCGGTGTGTCGGCATCCGGCCAGGCTTCGGCGCGGACGCGAGCAATCGCGCTCGGATCGAGCTTGCCGATATCCGCCGCTTCGGTCGGATCGAGCCAACGCCGGCTCATGACGGCCTGCGTTCGCCGTTCCTCCAGCGGCGCATCGTCAAGATACGCATAGGGGCGAGCGTTCAACGCCTCCAGAGCCAGCGGCGATGGTTCGGTCAGATCTTTGGCGACGATGCGAATCTCACCGCTCTCCAGCCGCCGCAGCACGGCTTCGAA